>CAMFBN010000005.1 GCA_945948535.1 uncultured Clostridia bacterium | reverse complement strand
TCCAGCTCCTCAGGCGTGAACATCATGGCTGAACACCTCCCCGAACCTCCTTCGGCACCTTTGCGATGTACGGCAGCAGCGACAGCTCAAAGAGCAGCAGATACACACCACCGTGCCCGCTCCCGGAAATGGCGCACATAACCGCCACAATCAGATACAGCGTACAAACGCAGCCGATCACCGAATATACGATTCCGTTAAGTACCTTCCGCCGCCGTGCAACATCCGCCTTGCGCAGAAGAAACATCTTCCCATCCTTCTGCACCAGCAGCATCTCGTCCAGCGCCGCCTCCCGTCTCCGGGGGAACATCCGCATCAGCTGCGCGTCCTCATCGTCCAGCTCCGCCCGGATATCCTGAATGTCCGTAACCATCTGTTTCACATGGCTTCCTCCTTCACATCATTTCTCGCCGGAATCACCAGCCGCCGCAGCCCGTCAGAGCACATGGTCAGCCCTTTGGCGGCGAACAGGATTTCCCGCATCCGCGCCTCATGCGCATTCCACCCGCAGCGAAAGCAGCGGCTTTCCGAACAGAGCTGGATATTCTTGTTGTGCAGCAGGCACTCCGGTGGGCCCTGGTAGCATTCTTCCTTCTTCTTGGTCAAGCGTCCGTCACCTCCCGAATGTCCTTTGTCTGGTATCCAAGCAGCCGAAGCGCGGTCTCCGGCGGCAGCTTCAGAAGCGAGATGAGCTTTCTGAGCCGATCCACCTGAATCTTCTCCGGCTGCCTCAGCATCACGCTGATGGTTGCGTCGCAAACCCCCAGGTGTTCGGCCAGGTCGCGCTGGTGAATCCCCATTTGCGCCAGTTGTACCAGCACATCCCGCCGGAAGTCCTCATTGCGGTACACATCCGCCTTTTGCCTGATTCTAGGCATTACCGTTCCCTCCTTGGCAGTTTCTTTTCCTTGTCGCTCAGCCGGTGCCGGATGACGAACTCCTCATTGTTGTCCCTAACCACCAGCCAGTTCTCCGGGTTCAGCCGAAAGCTCTGGATATACTTCCGCTGGGCCCGCGTTGGCCGCTTTCCCTGCTTCATCCCGTAACCCCCAGCCGTTCTTCCAGGTAGTAGATGTAGGAAATTGCATCATCCAGCAGTTGCTTCGAGCAGTCCAAATCCTTTTCGTTCGGGCAGCTGAAGCATTTTTTATGCCTGCAATGTTCCAGAACAATCAGAAGTTTCCCCCGGTCAACGGGGGGTTTCTTTTCTTCCATAAACATTCCTCCAATCCACCGTCTCCACCAGAAGGCGGTTTTCTTTCTGTACTCTTGTCAAAAGTTCCGTTGCGTTGTAAAATCACCTCAGAAAGGAGGTGAAATTCATGGTTTACTTCATTACCTATGACCTCAATAAAACCGGTAAAGATTACGAAGGCGTATATCAGGCGATTAAAGATGCGTCAACATACTGGTGTCACTATTGGGATTCATCGTGGCTGATTAAGTCCGAAATAAAATCAGCGGATGATGTGTTCCAGAAAATCAAACCGTACCTTGATGATGACGACCGTTGCTTGGTTGTTGAGGTCAAAAACAACAAGCAGGGATGGCTCACTGAGAAGCAATGGGACTTTATTAACACGAACATTTTCGATTAGTTCCGGGACATTCGCTGCTTGAATCGGACGGGATAAATGTATCTGGTTGCATCCCTTGCAGCTCCAATGCGAGGGATGCAATTTCCTGCGGCGTCCCGACTACGATTACTTTCATACTTATCACCACCTTCCCACCGTCCGGCCCACCGGGCGGTTTTCTTTTAGTACAATAAAACGTACTTGATACACTTCCTGCTTGCCTGTAAAATTAACTTACCCAGGTACTTGGCAAAATCCATGAATAGGGGTGATGCATATGGACTTCTTAATAGAATCCTTTATGCGAACTTCGATCTGGGTTCCCGGTAACTTTCTCACAGTCTCTGGCTGACAACACGCCAGACGGGCCGCTCCGTAAGTGAGGAAGCCGCAACTAAGCAACCGTCGCTCCGGTTGAATACCTCCGTGGTCGCACCACGTTAAAAACGCCGAAAGGAGGTATTCTGCGTGCGGTGGGAAACAACAAGCAGTGGTGTCCAGTCTGTGAGCGAACAGGCTGGCCATCACGCTTTTCAGGCCTTTCCCTGAGTAAGCTAATTTTACAGGCAAGCGAACGACCATTCCTACGCCGTTCTAACCAACATGATGATTTTCAAGATATAGAACGAATCCCCGTCCGGTTTCACTGGGCGGTATTTTTCCGTCAACTGTTGCGCTATGCAACTCACGCAGAAAAAAAATAGACGCCAAATTCTCCGCTATCAATGCGCAACATATCGGCCAGCTCCATTGCTTCTTCCAAATCCATAGGTCTTTTCCCGTTAATCTTCTGAGAAGCGGTAGATTCTGCGATTCCAAGACGCTTTGCAACGTCTGCCTGAACGATTTGCAATTCGCGCATTCGTCCCTTAATCTTATTTACGTTCAGCATAATTTCACCTCCTTGTCGCATTACGCAACTTTATTGTAAATCCACATTTGCGTTTTGTCAATAGCATAACGCAACTTTTTCGCTTTTTTTGACAATTTACTATTGCACTGTGCAATTATTGGTGGTATACTCTTTTGTGAAAGAAGGGAGTGATACTATGACAAACTTGGAAATAGGCATTCGCATTGCTGAACGCCGTATGCAGCTCGGCCTTACTATGGACGATGTGGCGCAGAAGATTGGCGTTGCAAAGTCTACCATCCAGCGGTATGAAACAGGGCAAATACAGAAAATAAAACTGCCAGTCATTGAATCAATAGCATCCGCACTATCAGTAAACCCGGCTTGGCTGATTGGCAAGTCTGAGGATCCAGCACCAAAGAGCGTTTATGAAGGCCCCCTGCTCCCCATCCCCCGCATGAAGTGCTGGAAGGTCATAGGCGGAACGGCCTGCGGCAACCCCATTCACAAGGAGATTGAGGAGGAAACCGTGCTGGCCCCGGCAGACATTGACGCAGACCGGGTGTTCCGCTGTATCGGTGACAGCATGGTTGGCGCACACATTTTCGATGGAGACATTGTGTTCGTAAAGACCGGGGAGTATGTAGAAGACGGCCGCATCGGCGTTGTTCGCGTAGACGATGAATATACCCTAAAACGTATATACCGCGGCCCGGACTATCTGGAACTCCGTTCCGAGAATCCAAAATACCCGCCAATCATCATCCGAGGCGAACAGGAAAACGCAGAAATCATTGGTAAGGCCGTGCAGTTTCTGAGCCGGGTTATATGAGAGGTGAATAGAAAATGATTTGTGCAATTTTTTGGATAATAATCCACTGCCTGACCTATTTTCTCGTGGAGTATTGCAACGACGGCCCTAAATTCTCGTATTCAAAAGTTGATGACCTGGAAATGCCATCGGTACTAGACCTAGATCCATCAACAGATTTCTACACGATCAACAAATATACAAAGGATGTAATCTGTCCGGCATGCCGCTATTTCATGCTATCAAAGGAACTGCGGCGGTCAGGTGATACAGTTGGTCCATTTTCATTTTTCGCGCTTCAATTTTCTTCAATTGTAATGATATTCAAAATCATACTTGGAAAAATTGAAATGTATGAATTTGTTGCAGCTCACGAAAGAATCTTTCAAGTGTTCATACCAATAGCTACGATTGTATTTTGCGCACTTCTTTCTATTCCTGTGGGGAAATTTTACAAGAAATCTCGCTTCTCAATTTGGGAGTGCAGAGAAAATGAACAGACAATCAGCAAGTATTCCCTATGCAGGGAATACAAAATAAGTGAACAAAAAGCTGTAAATCATTGCTTGATTGAATGTTTCAATCGTTATCTTCTATCGATTGAGAAAAATGTCAGCGATCGGATAGTTGCTTCAAAGTTTCTTAGTTTTTTCGGAATAATACTGTTTATCATAGTATTCGCTTACATTAGGAGCTAGCACCATTACAAAAGATAATCGAATCCAATGACCATCAAATAGGAGGTCTCCCCGTGAATCCGATGTACCCAAAGGAAGCAAAAATCCGGCTTCACTGCCGCAGAGCTGTCCCGCTATGAAAAAGTCATCCAGACGAATATAACCTCCCTGTTCCAATAAAAAACCGCCCCGGTGTAACCAGCACCGAAGCGGCAGGCTGTGCAAATCGGTGAAGTCACCAATTTCACAAATTCACAAAAGGATTTCTGTAAATTTTGTTAAATCGTTTCCTGAAATCACACGCGTGCAATCCCCCGTGCAATAAAAAATGCCCTCCCGGTGTTGGCGCACCGAAAGGGCTGTACAGACGAACCCCCACCCATGTATCCATAGGGGCATTCTGCCCGTTTATTGTAGCAGACCTGCCCCGGAAAGGCAAGGACTAAATGGCGAATAAAAGCAGTCATATCAAAATACCAACAGCCCGTCAGCTTCCGTCCGGCAAATGGTGCGTCCAGCTGCGAATAGACGGGCGAAGTATCACAATCACCCGAGACAAAGAAGATCAGGCCATCGCAGAGGCGCTGGCCGTCAAGAAGGGCATTATGAAGGCAAAAACCGCAAAGGCCAAGAAAACCGTCACCGTGGCCATTGACGATTACATTTCCGCCCGTTCCAACGTCCTGTCCCCGGCCACCGTCCGGGGCTACCGATTCATCCAGCGTGGAAGATTCCAGACCATGATGCAGCGGGATATTGGAGCCGTCACTCAGGAGCAGTGGCAGCGGGCCGTGAATGCAGAAGCAAAGCTGTGCAGCGCCAAGACCCTGCAAAACGCATGGCGGTTCCTGTCCTCCGTGATCGTGGAGGCCACCGGTGAGAAGATCACCGTCCGTCTTCCGCAGGTCAAACCAAATGAGCATCCATTCCTAACCCCAGATCAGATTCCCGCCTTTGTGGAGGCCATCCACGGAATGCCGGTGGAGATTCCCGCCCTTCTGGCCCTTTCCAGTATGCGCCGGTCTGAACTGCTGGACTTGCGCTGGGAGAATGTGGATCTGGAAAATGGAATCATAACCGTGTCAGGCGCTGCCGTGTACGGTGAGGGCGGCGTTCTTGTCCGCAAGAAGGAAAATAAGAACAGAAGCTCAACCCGGCTTATCCCAATCATTCCACCCCTCAGAGCCGCTCTGGAAGCCGCACAGCGAAAGTCTGAATATGTAGTTACCATGTCCCCGGCCGGAATGTTCCAGCAGATCAACCGCATCTGCGAGGCAAACAATCTTCCAAAAGTAGGCATCCATGGCCTTCGCCACAGCTTCGCCAGTCTTGCCTACCACTTGAACGTGCCGGAAAAAGTAGCCATGGAGATAGGCGGCTGGGCCAACGATCAGACCATGCGAAAAATCTACACCCATATCGCCCAGCAGGACGTAGCCGCCCACGCAAAAACCTTCACAGCATTTTTTGACAACAAAAACGATAATGCTAACAAAAATGCTAACGAAAACGAAAAAGTGACTGATATTCAATAACTTTTCCCACATATAACGCTCTGTTCGAATCCCACTCTCTCCGCCATGGAAAGACGCCAAGTTTTCAAAAAACTTGGCGTCTTTCTTTCCCTGTACCTGAATCCTATCCCGCGAAAGCCATGCTTATTCTGAGAACGCTTTATCATGTTCTTGCTGTTTTAACCTATAAACATCGCATCGCCAAAGCTGAAGAAGCGATAGCGCTCCTTCACAGCCTCGGCGTAGGCGTTCAGAACCCGCTCCCGCCCGGCAAAAGCAGACACCAGCATAACCAGTGTACTCTCCGGCAGATGGAAATTGGTGATCAGGCCGTCCATGGCCTTGAAGGTATAGCCGGGATAGATGAAAATATCCGTCCATCGGGAACCGGCACAGAAGGTTCCGTCCTCTCCCACCAGAGACTCCAGCGTCCGGCAGGAGGTCGTACCCACGCAGATCACCCGTCCGCCGTTATTTCTGGTTTCATTCAGAATTTGGGCTGTTTCCTCGTTCATCATACACAGCTCGGAGTGCATATGGTGTTCCAGAATATTGTCCGCCTTCACAGGACGGAAGGTGCCAAGGCCGACGTGCAATGTGACGAAGGCCGTCTTAACACCCTTGGCCCGGACCTTTTCCAGCAATTCATTGGTAAAGTGAAGCCCGGCGGTGGGGGCAGCGGCGGAACCGACCTCCCGGGAATACACCGTTTGGTAACGCTCCTGATCCTCAAGCTCCGCCTTGATATAGGGCGGCAGAGGCATCTTTCCAAGGCGTTCCAGAACTTCCAGAAAAATTCCCTCATAGAAAAATTCCACCACCCGGTTACCGTCCTCCCGGACTTCCCGGACGACCGCCTTTAATTCGCCGTTGCCAAAGCTGACCTCGCTGCCGGGGAGCATTTTCCGGCCCGGCTTGCACAGGCACTCCCAGCAGTGATTCCCCAAATCCCGCAGCAGCAGCACCTCCACCGCGCCGCCGGTGGGCCGGTGGCCCAGAAGTCTTGCAGGCAGTACCCGGGAATCGTTCATCACCAGACAGTCGCCGGGGTTCAGATAGTCAACAATGTCGTAAAAGTGCTTATGGCTGATCTTCCCCGTCTCCCGGTTCAGCACCATCAGCCGGGAGGTATCCCGCTTTTGCAGCGGGGTCTGGGCAATCAGTTCCTCCGGCAGGTCGTACCAATAGTCCTTTGTCTGAAAGCCTGCATTCTCGTTCGTTTCCAATGTTGTTCTCCCTTTCGATTGTTCAATGCTCTCGGGGTATTGTAGCATATTTTCTCTGGGAACGCTACTGTTATTTCGCATTATCACAAAGAAAACCCGGCTTTTGCCGGGTTTTCCGTTTCATTAGGCTTTCAGAACCGCGTCAATCACACCGCTGACCGCATCCGTATTCACGGTTTCCATCAGGCCGTTGTCATAGGCTTCCGCCACAGACGGGTCGATGGGCAGCTTTGCCAATACAGGCAGTTCAAACTTGTCGGCAATCTCGTTAATATGGGACTTGCCGAAGACCTCGATCTTCCTGCCGCAGTCCGGGCACTCCAGATAGGAATAATTCTCCACAAGTCCCAGAACGGGAATGTGCATCATATTCGCCATCTTGACCGCCTTGGCGACGATCATGGACACCAGATCCTGCGGGGTGGTGACAATGACCACGCCGTCGATGGGCAGGCTCTGGAACACGGTCAGGGGCACGTCGCCGGTTCCGGGGGGCATATCCACGAACATATAGTCCACGTCCTCCCAGATCACGTCCGTCCAGAACTGCTTCACCGCACCGGCGATGACCGGTCCCCGCCACACCACGGGATCGGCGGGGTTGTCCAACAGCAGGTTGATGGACATGACCTGAATGCCGCCCCGGGTCAGCGCCGGGAACAGCCCGTCCTCATTGGCACCCTGGCACTCGAAGACGCCAAAGGCAGTAGGCGCGGAGGGGCCGGTGATATCGGCATCCAGCACCGCCACCTTCTTCCCCTGCCGGGCCATGGCCACAGCCAGCATGGCGGTAACGGTGGACTTGCCCACGCCGCCCTTACCGGATACCACGGCGATGACCTTTTTCACACTGGACTTGGGATTCAGCTCTGCCAGCAGGCTTTCTGCCTGACGATCCGCACAATCGGAACCGCAGGAAGAGCAATTTCCATTACAAGAACTCATATCTGTTCTCTCCTTTTTTGTCATATGACATCTATTATATGCATTCCTATGACGCGTGTCAACTCCCCTTTTTCGTGTACGATCGTTCTGGTGCCAGAATACCATACCAACTGGCGTCACAAATGCCCTGATTGTTCCAATCGGACTGCCGCAAGGTTCCTTCAAATTGCATACCGCACTTGCGCATAACCGCGCCGGAGTTGGGATTGCGGGGATCGTGTCTCGATTCCACCCGGTTCACACCGACTTCATCGAAGAAGTAGTCCATTACCGCTTTCATAGCCTCGGAGGTGATGCCCTGATGCCACCAGTTTGCGCCGATGCAGTAGCCAATATGCACGAGCTGTGCCTGTTCGTTCAGACAAACAGCGCCAATGGAGCCAACTGGTTCGCCTGTAATTTTCGGAACGATGGCCCACTGATAAAAGGTATCCTCTTCATACTGCCCTGTCCAGCCAAGCAAAACCTGCCGGCTGATTTCCACACTGCTGTGGGCAGGCCAGGTGAGGAATTTTGTCACTTCCGGGTCAGAGGCCCAGTTGCGGTACATGGCAGGCGCGTCCTCCAGCCTGAACCGCCGCAGAATCAGCCTTGAGGTTTCGATTGTTTTCGTACCCTGGTGTTTCATATTCTTCACTCCTGCGCCGCGTCCCACCGCTCCATCAGATCCATCAGCACCGATTCCGCTTCTTCCTTTTCTCCAAGCAGCCGGGTCAGTTCCTGATAGTCGGCGGCAGCGGCTTCGATTTTCCCTTCCAATTCCGCAATCAGCGCTTCCTGCTTTTCGATCTCCCGCTCCAGGCGGCGAATCAATTTACCCGTATCCTTGGTGCCGCCCTTGAGCTTTTCCTTCTTTGGCTTGGGAGCGGCGGTGATGACGGGCTTCGCTGCCGCTTCGTGCTCCAGAATAGAGCGGTACTTCTGATAGCCGCAGGGGAAGTCCCGGATGGTTCCGTCCTCCAAGAGCCAGATCCGTTCGGCAAATTTCTCGATAAAGTACCGGTCATGAGATACGAACAGCAGGACGCCCTCGAATTCCTCGATGGCGGCCTCCACCCACTCCCGGGAGGCGATGTCCAGATGGTTGGTGGGCTCGTCCAGAATCAACAGGTTAATCTTCTCGTCCATCAGCATACACAGCCGCAGTCGTGACTGCTCGCCGCCGGAGAGGTTGCCCACCTGCTTGAACACATCTTCGCCCTGAAACATAAAAGCGCCAAGACGGTCACGGGCGGTCTGAGGGGTGCAGTTCTTTTCGTAGAGCATGGTGTCATACAAGCTGCGCTCCGGGTGGTCAAAGTGGATAATCTGTGGCAGATACCCAACTTTCACCGTAGGACCGAACTGAATCTTTCCGGCGCAGTCCTCGTCCCCCAAGAGGCACTTGATAAACGTCGTCTTTCCTGTGCCATTGTCCCCCAGAAGCGCAATCCGTTCGCCGCCCTCCACGGTCAGGTTCACGTCCGAAAACAATGTCCGGTCTCCAAAGGATTTAGAGACGTTTTTCATTTTGAATACAATGTCCCCGGAGAACTCCTTTTCCCCGAAGGATGCCTTCATGGTGCGCTCTTTTTTGGGCTTTTCTGTCTTGCGAATGCGTTCCATCCGGTGCTGGATGGACATGGCCCGGCGGTACAGGGTGCGGTTGTTGATGCCCCAGCCCTTCATCCGCTCCACCGTATAGCCCAACTGCTTGAGCTTTGCCTGCTCCTGTTCGTACTGCTTTAATTGCAGGTCGAACCGGGCCTGCTTTTCGTCCATGTAGAAAGAATAGTTGCCGGAGTAGAACTCCGCGTGACCTTCCGTAATCTCGATGACCCGGTCGGCAATCTGGTCGATGAAGTACCGGTCGTGAGAAATGGTCAGCACCGTACCCTTAAAGGCGTTGATATACTGCTCCAGCCACTCCACGCTGTTTAAGTCGAGATGATTGGTCGGCTCGTCCAGCAGCAGAATGTCCGTTTTTTCCAGCAGAAGCCGGGCAAGATTCACCCGGGTTTTCTCGCCGCCGGACAGGCTGTCAAATTCCTGGCACCGCTGTTCAGGCGTAATGCCAAGGCCGTTGCAGATTTTATCCACCTCTACGTCCATGTCGTATCCGCCGCCGGTCTGGAACCGGTTGGTCAGGGCATCGTACTCCCGGAGCTGGGCGTCTGTGGCGCCGTTTGCCATTTCGCATTCCAGCAGCTCCATCTTCTGACGTACTCGCAGAATATCCGCATAGGCAGAGCGCAGAACATCCTCTACGGTATAGCCCTCCGGGAACCGGGGTATCTGAGAGATCAGTCCCAGCTTTTTGTTGGGGTTCACGTAGACCTCGCCGGAATCGTAGTCCATCTGCCCGGTGAGGATGTTGAAAAGCGTGGTCTTGCCGCAGCCGTTGCGGCCCAGAATGGCGACGCACTCCCCTTCCTGAATCTCAAAGGTCAGGTTTTCCAGAAGATTTTCGCCGATGACGAAGAATTTTGTCAGATTCGTTACTTGTATATCTACCATGGTTTTTCTCCATTACTCTCATTACAGGGATTCCAGAATCAAATCCAGCTCCTCCGGGGTGCACAGAAGGTTCAAAGCCTGAAGCATGGCGTTGGCGCTCATGCGCTCCGGCAGGCCCAGCTTTTTAAGCAAAAGCTGCCGTTTTGCCCCCGCATTGGCCCCGCCGGACAGGCCGCGGGCCATGAGATCCTGCTTGGTAATGCCCTTGTTTCCCGGGGAATCCTCCCCTTCTATGGTCGCTCCCGCCCTGCGCAAAGCGTCCAGCAGAATCTCCGGCGGCAGGCCCTCTACCCCCAGCTTTCCCTCTTTTCCGGGCGCTGCTTTCCGCTTTTCCTTCCCGTACACGTCCGGGATATAGGCGTGCTTCAGGTACTTTGACGGTATGGCGCTTTTGATATGGTTTCGGATCACAAAGCCCGCGCCGTCGGAATCGGTAAATACGATCAGGCCCCTGCGCTCAGCCACCTGCCGCAGAAAAGACATTTGCTCCCGATCCTTAAAAATGCCAAAGCCGGAGGTTTCCAGAATGGGGGCGTCTACGATCTGGGACAGGGTGTTTTTATCGTAGCGGCCCTCCACCACGATGGCTTCCTTAATTCTAAGCATTCTTTCCCTCCTGTGCCAGCCGAAGAATCAGAAGTTCCAGCAGGCGCTCCGGTTCATCAAAGGAGGTTTTCATCCGGTAATCCGTTTCCAGCACCAGCTGGGCCGCGGTTCGGCAGAACTTTGGGCTGCACCGGCGGGCCGCCTCCATGGTCTTTCGGGCAGGATAGTCCGGGATGCCGCAGAGCTTTTGCAGGTCATAGGTGCTCTTTCCCGCGTCCAGGAGGGTGCGCGCGGTGCTGACGCGGCGGTAGTGGCTTCCAACCGCCCCCAGAATTGCCAGCGGCTCCTGCTGCATTTTGAGAAGCTGCTGCAATTTCTGCACAGCCTGGTCGTACCGCCCAGCGCTGAGCTGATCTGTCATCTGGAAGACGACTGCGTCCAGCACCGGCTCCGTCACCGCGTCAATATCGCTTCTTTTGATTTCCTCCGCCCCGGAATAGGCGCAGATTTTATCGATTTCACCGCTCAGAGCGGTCATGGTTCCGCCGGTGATATCAATGAGGTAGGCGCACAGGTCGGTGGAGATGCGCTTTTTGTTTGCCGCAAAGTGGCGTGTTACCCAGGCGATCAGATCTCTTTGATCCTGCTTTGCGAACTCCACCACAAGGGCGCAGCTGTCCACCGCGTCCCACATCTTTTTGTAACGCTTGTCCGGCTTCCAGGCGGCGGTGATATAGGTAAAAACCACCGTACAGTAATCGGGAATATCCCGCAGGATTTCCGCCATTTTCTCCCGGTCCGATTCATTCAGCTTGAAAATATCCACATCGTCAATTTGGACAAGGGTCGCTTCCGCCATCATGGGCAGATTCTCCACAGCATCCGCAAAGGCCCGGAGCTCAAAGGTCTCACTGTTCAGGCGGTGGTAGTTGAAGGATTCCGTCAGCGGGTCCAGCAGCAGCTTTTTCATCTGCTCCAGATAATGATGCAGAAGGAACGTCTCCTCCCCGTGGAAAAAGTACAGCCGTCCCAGAGCTTTCTGCTTCAGCGCCATCTTCAGTTCGGTGATTCCGCTGTCTGTGGGCTGTTTTTTAGCCATGGTTTACCTCCTGATGGTGATGGTTCCCTGCTGGTCTGTACGGTATACGGTGCAGCCGAAATCCGAAAGCCGCTCCAGAACCTCCGGCGCCGGGTGCCCGTAGGGGTTATCCTCGCCTGCACTGATACAAACAATTTCGGGGCGGGCTGCACTGAGCAGTTCCTCGCAGGTAGAATACCGGGAGCCGTGATGCCCGGCTACCAGAATATCCACATCCGGGATATCCGCGTGGCGCAAAAGGGATCGTTCCCCGAAAGCGTTTCTGTCTCCGGTGATGAGTATATCACATTTTTCCGTATCAAACAAGACGCACAGGCTCATTTCATTATCTTCACCGTGAAACACCGGCGCAAACACAGAAATCGTAGTATTCGCGTCCGTGATCTGAAAGTCCTGAGAAGCAATGACAACCTTCGTTTGTTCCGGAACAGTCATCGATTCTGCCGGAACCGGCAGAATCAGCAGGTCGGTTCGAATTCTTGACAGAAAATTCTCAGCGCCTCCGGCGTGATCCCGGTCGGTGTGCGTCAGGATTAACCCATCGATATGGGAATACCCCTGGCTCAGCAGCCTTTCCGCCGCAGCGTCGGCAGACCGGGCGTTGCTGTCGCCGCCGCAGTCCACCATGTAGATTCTGCCCTTGGATTGGAGCAAAAGGCATTGCCCCTGCCCCACGTCAAGCACTGAAAAGCATACATCCGAGGTAGACGGCTCCCACCAGGAGGCCATCAGTGCGATGCACAGCGACAAAACAGCACAGCAGACAAAGGAAACCGCCATTTTTCTGCTCAATAAATAAATCAGAAGCAACAGGTACACGAAAAACAGCCAGATGATAATGTAAGGGCTGACCGTGTACACCGCTGCCAGCGGAAACGCCGCCATGATTTTCGACGCCAGCAGAACATAGCGGATGAAAATTCCCGCAACTGCGCCAACAATCCCCGCGAGAGGCCCCCAGAGCGGTGCCAGCACGCAGACCGCAGCCAGCAGGCAGAAGGTCAGACTGACCGCCCACAGCACCAGCAGGTTGGTGACGGCGCCAACCAGGCTGACCATTCCGAAATAGCAGGCACAAAGTGGGATCGTTAAGACCTGTGCGCCAAGCGTCACCGCGATTCCGGCAGCCAGTTTCCGAAGCAGCGAATACTGTTTCCCTTTTCTGTCTTTTATTTTCGATGTCAGCTTTTCACGGATACCTGGTGAGAACAGGAAAATGCCCGCGACGCTGGCGACAGACAGTTGGAAGCTGACAGAGCTGATACAGTAGGGATTGAACGTCAGCATGGCGAGGACAGCGAAGGCCAGAGCAGCGGGGCCGTCGTATTCTCTGTTCATCAGCTGGGCCGTCAGCATCAGTCCGGACATGATACAGGCCCGGGTCACAGAGGGCGTAAAGCCGGCAACCCCCGCAAACAGAAACAGCAGCGGAATCCCCACAAAGGCAGTCAGGAACCGCTTCCGGAACGTAATGGCGCTGAGGATTGCGAACAGGATCGAGATGTGAAGCCCGGACACTGCAACCACATGGCGAATGCCGCTGACCTTCAACGCCGTATCCGTCTGGTACGTCAACTCAGAGGTGTCGCCCAGCAGCAGTGCTTTGGCAAAGGCCACGCAATCTAACGGTATGTATTTCTCTAAAATATTCTGAATGTGATAACGCAAAATAGCGGGGAGGTGCCGGACGGACGGCTCCCCTTCGGACAATTGAATTTTACCCTTCTGATAAGCCAAAAGGAAAATACCCTTGCCCTGATAATAGGAAGATGGGTCTTCTCCCGCCTCAGTCGTTATCCGCAGCCGAAAACTGCCGGCGATCAAATCTCCGGGCGTAATCCTCTCTGTCTGTTTCAGATATGCCGTAACACGGTAAGAACGGTCAGCCAGTTTCACGGTGCCATCCACGGCGCTTCCGTACTCTGTTGCCCGGCTATAATCCAGTGCTTCCACCACGCAGTCCACCACTTCCCCATCCAGTGGCGTAATCGGGTTCAGATGCCGCGCTGTATACACACTGAACCAGCCAAGGCCCAACGCAATTCCAAGCGCAGCACTCAGGCAACGCGCGAGTGCACCGGGCTTCTTCTCCGCCAAGATGCTCAGACAGAGAATTGCTCCGAACCCCAGCAGCTTTGCAGCCCAGCCGTCCGCATACAGGTTCAGGCCGCAGGCAGCGGCAAACCCAAGGGCCAGATATACAATTCGCCGCATACCCACACTCCCTTTACGAAAAAGGGCGCAGCACATGGCTGCGCCCTATGAAATCACTGAATCTTGGAAGCAACGTAGTCATCCACCAGAGCCAGCGCGTTGTCGACCTTGGTGACATCCTTGCCGCCGCCCATGGCGGAGTCCGGCTTGCCGCCGCCGCTGCCACCGCAGCAGCTGCACACCTGCTTGACCAGTTCCCCGGCCTTCAGGCCGCTGGCGACAGCGTCCTTGCCGCACACAGCCAGGAAGGTAGGCTTGCCGTCGTTGTTCGTTGCCAGTACCGCAACCACCTTGGGGTCCTTGTCCCGCAGCATATCGCCCATCTGGCGCAGCTTTGCCGCATCAGCGTTGGGAACCATGGCAGTCAGCACCTTAAAGCCGCCCATATTCCGGGAGCCGAACAGGAACCGTTCCACTTCGCCAGAGGCTTCCTTGGCCTTATACTGCTCAACGGACCGTTTCAGCTCCCTGACCTCTTCCACATAGCTCTGAATCTTCGCGCCAACCTCAGCGGGCTTGGTCTTCAGCTTCGCGGCAGCTTCAAACAGCAGCTGCTGATTTCTTTCCATCCGCTTCAGGCAGGCCTTGCCGGTGATCGCCTCAATTCTGCGGACACCGGAGGCAACGCTGCACTCGCTTTCCAGCTCAAAGGGGCCAACCTTGGCGGTGTTGTCCAGATGGGTGCCGCCGCACAGCTCGACGGAGTAGCCGCCCATGTTGACCACGCGAACCGTGTCGCCGTACTTTTCACTGAACAGAGCGGTGGCGCCGGTAGCCTTGGCCTCCTCAATGGGCATCTCCCGGATATCCACCGGATAGCCCTCCAGAACGGCATTCTGGACAAGGGAATTGACCTTTGCCAGCTCCTCCGCCGTCAGAGCAGAGTAATGGGTAAAGTCAAAGCGCAGGCGGTCAGGCTCCACATAGGAACCGGCCTGATGCACATGATCGCCCAGCACGGTCTGCAAAGCCTTCTGCAGCAGGTGGGTCGCGGAGTGGGCACGCATAATTGCCTTGCGGCGTTCCACATCAATGGCGGCGCACACCTCATCGTCCACCTTAATGGAACCGGTGACCATTTTGCCGTAGTGCAGATACTTTCCGCCCTTGTCCTTCTGAACGTTGGTAACCTGGAAGCGGCTGTTGCCCACCAGAATTACGCCCTGATCGGCAACCTGACCGCCCATTTCTGCATAGAAGGGGGTCTTATCCAGCACAATGATGCCTTCCTCACCGCCGGCGATGGTACCGGAGACCTCCTCCCCAACGCAGACAGCCAGAACTCTTGCAGAGCAGTTGTTTTCCGTGTAGCCAACAAAGGTGGTAGGCGTGTTGTCCAAGCCCAGATCGATACCGGCCCAGGCCAGGTCGCCCAGCGCCTTCCGGGCTTCCCGGGCGCGAACCTTCTGCTCCTCCCGCAGACGGTTGAACTCGTCCATGTCCAGCGTCATATCCTCATCGGCAACCATCTCGATGGTCAGATCAATGGGGAAGCCGTAGGTATCCGCCAGCAGGAAGGCATCCGCGCCGGAGAACTGGGTCTCGCCCTTGGCCTTGTGCTCCGCCAGCTTGGCAGCGAAAATATTCATGCCGCCGTCAATGGTACGGCAGAAGTTCTCCTCCTCGATCTTGACAATCCGGGTAATATACTCCGCCCGCTCCCGCAGGTAGGTATAATGGCACTCATTCTCCTGAATCACGGTCTCCACGACCTTGTACAGGAAGGGCGTATTCACGCCCAGCAGCTTGCCGTGACGGGCAGCCCGGCGCAGCAGACGGCGCAGAACATAGCCTCTGCCCTCGTTGCTGGGCAGAACGCCGTCCGCGATCATGAAGGTGGACGCCCGGATGTGATCGGTGATGACCCGCAGGGACACGTCCATCTTGACGCTCTGACCATAGGTGGCGCCGGTCAGCTCTGTGACCTTGTTGGTGATGTTCATGACGGTATCCACATCGAACAGGGAATCCACATCCTGACAGACCACCGCCAGACGCTCCAGACCCATGCCGGTATCGATGTTCTTCTGGACCAGCTCCGTATAGTTGCCCTGACCGTCATTGTTGAACTGGGAGAAGACGTTGTTCCAGACCTCCATGTAGCGGTCGCAGTCGCAGCCTACGGTGCAGTCCGGCTTACCGCAGCCGTACTTTTCGCCGCGGTCATAGTAGATCTCTGAGCAGGGGCCGCAGGGGCCGGAGCCATGCTCCCAGAAGTTGTCTGACTTGCCGAAGCGGAAAATCCGGTCGGCGGGCACGCCCACTTCCTTATTCCAGATGTCGAAGGCCTCGTCATCATCCTCATAGATGGAAGGATACAGCCGGTTCTCATCCAGACCAACCACCTTGGTCAGGAACTCCCAGCTCCAGTTGATGGCCTCGTGCTTGAAGTAGTCGCCAAAGGAGAAGTTGCCCAGCATTTCAAAGTAGGTGCCGTGACGGGCAGTCTTGCCGATGTTCTCAATATCGCCGGTGCGGATGCACTTCTGGCAGGTGCAGACCCGGTGACGGGGCGGCTCCACCTCACCGGTGAAGTAGGGCTTCATGGGCGCCATACCGGAGTTAATCAGAAGCAGAGACGCGTCATTCTGCGGGATCAGGGAAAAGCTGGGCAGGCGCAGATGGCCCTTGCTCTCAAAGAAGGACAGGAACATCTCACGCAGTTCGTTTACGCCATAAGGCTTGGGATTCATGGTTACAACCTCCAAAGAAAATGAAATTCATGGAATACAACACCTGAGCGCAAAGAAAATGCCGCCCCCAAATCATAGGGGCGACATAAAATCGCGGTACCACCCTAATTCGTCTCAAATGAGACATCTTAGCCGCTCTGTAACGGGAGCACCCGTCCCGGTCGTCCCGGGCAACGCAGGAAGTGGCCTGCGGCAGAACAATCAAGGGCTTACACCGGTTCCCTCTCGCTTACGATTCTTCTCATCCGCTTTGTTTCCGCAATGTCTTTGCATATCCTCGATATTCTATCACATTCTACGGAAATGTCAATCTCTTTCCCGGCCAATTTCCGGGATTTTTTGCGTGGGGTCATAGGGCAGCGGTTCATCCCTATCCGGGTCAAACGTCCGAATGCTCAGCTTCGCGGCACTGGGCAGCTTTGGAAGACGCTCACCGGGGAGCGCGACAATTTCCATTTCCAGCCCATACGTCCCCTTGCGCAGTCGACAGTCCAGCACGCTGCTCCAACTTTGCAGTGTCTTGCCCAGCGCCAGCAAATCGGCATCCGCCTCCGTTCTTCCGGGGCGAATATCCAACAGAAGCGGATGAGTACTGCCGCAGATACAGCGCCCGGTGTGCAATCGGGCGTTTTCCCCCATGAAGTACCGCAGCTCCGGGGCACAGACAGGAGACAGAACTATTTCCCCCTCCTCGTCCTCCGGAAGTGCACTTCCCTTCTCGTCCACAATTTCCACCCGATATTCCGAGTCCCGCAGGTGAATGCCGTGAAGCTTTGAACAGGAAAAGCCCGCAACCACGCCGGTAGTGCCCATAGTGAGGCAGCCCCAGCTTGTACAGTCAAAGCCCTTGCGAATCCCGTCAATCATCCATTCCTCGCAGGGGTAGCCAGCCGTAACGACCTTGCGCACAAACAGGGGGACTTCATAGAAATTTTGCAGCTTTGCCAGCCCCAGTACGATCAGCGGCGTACTGACAATCATGCTGGCCCGGGAAGAAAAAGCAAGACGCATCAGGCTTTTCCACCGGTGATCCGCTCCCCAGACCACCGGGATCGCGTCACAGCGAAGCACCGCCTGCTCCATAAGCTGGCTCAGGCTTCCGTTTCCCTGCTCCGGAAAGCAGATCAGAACCGTATCCATTTTCCTGACCAATTGGGAAAGCTGCCCAGCCAGATAGGCTACCGTTTTTTCCTGTGCATCCGGCTGCGCCGCCATAGCCCGAAGGATACCATATACCAACACAATCACATCCAACTCTCTGTATAAGGGTTATTATACACAAAAGTGAACCATAATTGCAAGCATTATTTCTTTTCTGCACAAATTTTATCCGTTGCGCCAGCGAGTAATTGTGAATATCACTATATTTTGCTTTCCAGCCAGGCAAGCATTTCCAGTCTGCCTTCCTCCGACATCGGAAAGGTCTTCTCCCCCTCCATCTGGCTTTTTTCGTAGCAGTACAGCCCGTGCCAGTATTCCGCGTGAATGCTGCTCTGCTCGAAATCCACCTCCTTGGGCGTTGCCATCACCACGTTGGGCACTGCCCGAAAGCGGAACAGGCCACAGGAACCGGTGAAAATATTGTTCATGGCAAAGGTGTGCAGGGTGGGCAGAAAAATCTCAGCCATTCATGTCCTCCGTCAGCGCTTCCATCTCGTCCAAAAGCCGATCGAACAGATCCAGCGCCTGCATCACAGGCTCCGGGCCGGTCATATCCACCCCGGCCCCCTTCAGCAGGTCGATGGGGCTTCTGGAACAGCCGCCGGACAGGAAGGTCAGATAATCCCGGACTGCCGGCTCGCCTTCGTCCAGAATTCGTCTAGACAGGGCAATGGCGGCAGCGTAGCCGGTGGCGTACTGGAAAACATAGTAGTCGTAGTAGAAATGGGGAATCCTTGCCCATTCCATGGCGATCCGGTCATCCACTTCCATGTCGGGGCCATAGTACTGCTCATTCAGGCGCTTATACTCCGCACAGAGAACATCCGCCGTCAGCGTTTGCCCCTGCGCTGTCATGGCACCGATATTCCGCTCAAACTCCGCGAACATGGTCTGGCGGTAGATGGTGCCCTTGAACTGGTCAAGGAAATGGTTAATGAGGTAGGCCCGTTCCTTCTTATCGGTTGTATTCTTCAAAAGGTGCTCCATGAGCAGCGCTTCGTTGCAGGTGGAGGCGACTTCCGCCACAAAGATCACATAATCCGCGTCAATGGGATTCTGATGCTTGTTGGACAGATAGGAATGCAGGGCATGGCCCATCTCATGAGCCAGCGTGAACTGGCTGTCCAGCGTGCCGGTATAGTTCAGCAACACATAAGGGTGCACGGCTGTACCCGCGGAATAGGCGCCGCTACGCTTGCCCTGATTCTGGTAGACGTCAATCCAGCGGTGATCAAAGCCCTCTTTTAAAATGGCGCGGTAGTCCTCTCCCAGCGGAGCCAGGGCCTCATACACTGTCTGCTTTGCCTGCTCATAGGGAATGTGCTTGTCCACATCGGACAGCAGCGGGGTGTAAATGTCGTAGAAGTGCAGCTCCTCCACACCCAGCAGCTTTTTGCGAAGCCGGACATAGCGGTGCATACTGGGAAGCTTTTTATGAACCGCTTCAATGAGGTTATCATAGACGGACACCGGCACATTGGTGCCGTCCAGCGACGCTTCCAGCGCGGAATCGTATTTTCTGGCATCGGCGTAGAACTTCAGCTGCTTATTCTGCCCATTCAGGACGGCAGCCGCCGTGTTCTTAAATGCGGCAAAACCATCGTATAGATTTTCATAGGCGCTTTTCCGCAGCGTCCGGTCAGGGCTTTCTTCCAGCTGAACGAAGGTGCCCTGGGTCAGTGGATGGGCATTGCCTTCGGCATCCACCGCGTCCCGGAAGGTCAGGTCCGCGTCCGCCAACGCGGTGTACACCGTATCCGGGGTCTGCGACATTTCCCCCGCGGCTGCCAGCAGCTTTTCCTCGGCGGCAGACAGAGTATGGGCCTTTCTTCGGCGCAGATCGGTCAGATAGCGGCGGTAACGCTCCAGCTCCGGGCACTCGGCGTAGAACTGGTCCAGGGTTTCATCGGAAAGCGCCATGATTTCCGGCGTGTCAAAGCTGCAGGCGGCGCTCAGCTCCACCATGGCGCTCATAAACCGGCCCTGCATAGCCTGGGCAGCGGCATTTCTGGTGTCCTCATCCGCCTTGCGCATACAGTAGTTTCCCAGGCGCTCTGCCTTAACGCTGAGTTTCTCCGACGCGTCCAGATATTGATACAATGCCTTCGCGCTGGTTCCAAGCCTGCCCGCAAAAGAAGCCAGATACGCCCTGTCCTGCGGCAGCGACTCCAGTTCCCTTTTCCAATCCGCTTCCGTCGGGTACAAATCCTCCAGCGCCCACTGATCCTTCTCGGGAATTTCCTCCCGGGCTGGGATTTTTTTCATTGTTTCCATAGCTGTCCCTCCATAATATTCTTTTGCCGTATTATACCACATCCGCAAAAAAAAGCAACGCCGCTTGCATTCTTTGACATTTTATGCTAGAGTATGCGGCGGTGATGAAATTATGAGAAAGCAAATCAAAGGCAGCCTGTGTCTGCTGCTGGCAACAACCATCTGGGGCTTTGCCTTTATCGCTCAAAGCGTGGGCATGGACAAAGTCGGCCCCTTTACCTTTCAGGCCGTACGCTGCGCACTGGCGGTGCTGTTCCTGATTCCCTGTTCCTTCCTGATGGAGGTCAAATCGTGCAGCATCCGGGAATCGGCGAAAAAGTGGAAGAGTCCCACCCTTTGGAAGGTGGGCCTCATCTGCGGCTGCGCCCTGTTTGTGGCTACGAGCCTGCAGCAGGTGGGACTGGTGTATACCGATGCCGGAAAGGCCGGTTTCCTGACCGCCATGTACATTGTCTGGGTGCCGGTGCTGGGAATGTTTCTCGGGCAGAAGCCGCCGTTTACCATCGTGTTCAGCGTGGCAATGGCAGTGATTGGACTGTATCTGCTCAGCTGTGTCGGTGTCACGCAAATCAACAAGGGAGACCTGCTGATCACCGGCTGCGCGCTGGCCTTTGCCGTGCAGATTACATGCATCGACCGGTTTGCCGGAGAACTGGACGGACTGCGGCTGAACTGCGTGCAGGCGCTGGTTGTCACGGTGCTGTCCATTCCCTTTATGCTCCTCACGGAAAGCGTCGACTGGGCAAATGTCCTTTCCTGCTGGAAGCCCTTGTGCTTTGCGGGTATTCTATCCATGGGCGTCGCCTACACCATGCAGGTCAACGGGCAGAAGTCTCTGGAGCCCACCACAGCATCCCTGATTATGAGTCTGGAATCCGTATTCGCTGTGCTGGGCGGCTGGTGGCTGCTAGGCGAACGGATGACGGTGTGGGAAACCACCGGATGCGTCCTGGTCTTCGCCGCTGTCATTCTGTCACAGCTTCCTGTCGGCTTATTCCGCAAAAAGGCATAAGAAAACCGCTCCTTCGGGAGCGGTTTTTCAGATCCGATCACATCTCCTGCCGGCCTTCCAGAGCCCGGGACAGAGTCACTTCATCGGCATATTCCAGCTGGCTACCCACCGGCACGCCGTAAGCAAGGCGGGTCACCTTGACCTCCATGGGCCGCAGAAGGCGGGAAATGTACATGGCCGTAGCTTCACCTTCCGTGTCCGGGTTGGTTGCCATAATGACTTCCTTAACTTCCCCGGCAGCTACCCGCTGAAGCAGCTCCTTGATGCGGATATCGTCCTGGGTCACATGGTTCAGCGGGGAAATGACACCGTGGAGCACATGATACACCCCCCGGAATTCACGGGAGCGTTCCATGGCGATCACATCCTTGGGATCAGCGACCACGCAGATCACGGATTTATCCCGGGTATCGTCGTCGCAAATTGGACAGATTTCCCGGTCCGTCAGATTCTGGCAGACCGGGCAGGTGTGCACCTGCTGCTTTGCTTCCAGAATGGCGTCGGCAAATTCCTGCGCGTCCTCCATAGGCAGGCTCAGCACGTGAAAGGCCAGCCGCTGGGCGGTCTTACTGCCAACGCCGGGAAGCTTCGCAAATTGATCCGCCAGGTTTTGCAGCGCCACAGGGAAAAACTGCATACTGCCTCCTTAGAACAGGCCGCCCAGATTCAGGCCACCTGTCAAACGGGACATGTTGTTGGCAGCATCGGTATCCGCCGCGCGCATGGCCTCGTTCACAGCGGCAATGACCATATCCTGAAGCATTTCCACATCCTCAGGGTCCACTGCTTCGGGGTTAATCTCCATGCTCACCAGCTCATGCTTGCCGTTGACGGTGGCGGACACCATACCGCCGCCGGCCTTGGCGGTGAAGGTCTTGGCCTCCTGCTCCTCCTGCATCCGCAGCATCTCCTGCTGCATCTTCTGTGCCTGCTTCAGCATCGCAGACTGGTTCATTCCGCCGGGCATTCCCCGGAATCCACCCTTTGCCATAATCAAACGCTCCTATCTAAAATTATTCTTTGATTTTGATAATATCCGAATGCTCCCGCCCGAACTGCATCAGCCTGTCCATGCGGGGATTTCCCTGAGGCTTCGCCGCCATATCCACCACACAGGCACGCACAGGCCGTCCCAGCATGGCGCTGGCCTTTCTGCCGGCAACTTCCAATATCTCCGGCTTATCCAGCATTTGGGCCGTAAAGTCATTGGCGCAGCGCAGCTCCAGTCTGTCGCCAATCAGCGTGCCCTGCACCGGCGCGTTGGGCGTTCCGGCAAAGAAACCGCTGATGGGAGGTTTCAATTCCTTTCGAACACCGCCGCACAGCTCCGACCAGAAGCCCACCGGCGTATCGTCCTGTTGTGGCGCAGCAGGCACGTCCCCCGGCTCCGGCGGGATGTCCGCGTCGTCCGGGAAGGGTGGCCGTTCTTCCTCCGGCTCTGCTTCCACTTTGGCGGCCGTCGCCGGTTTTGCCGGAACAAAGGCACCGCTTATCAACTGCTCCTCCAGCCGGGTCAGCCGGGCGTTCACCGACTGCACGTCCAGACTCAGTTCCGGCTGGCACAGCTCCACAATGCACAGCTCCGCGTCCATCCGGCGGCTGGCGCTGCGGGTGAAGGAAGCGAGGGTCGTCTGAATCCGTTCCATGATACGCACCAGTTCCCCGCTGCCGAGGGCCTTGGTCAGCGCCAGCGTCTCCTGATCTGACGCGACCCCGGACAGCATGGTGATTCCAGCGTTTCCGGCGGTTTTCAGCACCAGCAAATCCCGGGTCAGACAGGCCATTTCATCCAGCAGCGCGCCAAGGTCCTTTCCCTCGGCATAGAGCCGGTTGAACAGGGACAAGGCGCTTTTCGTATCATGGGCGGCAATATAGCCCATGAGCTCCCCGCATTTCTGCTCCCCCGCAATGCCAAGACAGGCATAGACCCGCTCTGCAGTCAGTTCACCGGTGGTCGCCGAAGCGCACTGATCCAGCAGGCTCAGACCGTCACGCATACCGCCGTCGGCTAGACGTGCCAGAACGCGAGCCGCGCCATCGTCCAAGTCAATATTTTCCTGATAGGCTACATACTGAAGCCGTGCCGCGATGTCCTCCTGGCTGATACGCCGGAAAGCAAACCGCTGGCACCGGGAGAGAATCGTAGCCGGAACCTTGTGCAGCTCCGTGGTGGCCAGAATGAACAGCAGATGCTCCGGCGGCTCCTCGATGATTTTCAGCAGGGCGTTGAAGGCGGAAATGGACAGCATATGCACCTCGTCGATGATATACACACGCATTTTCACCTGTGACGGAGTATAAATCGCATCATCCCGCAAATCCCGGACGTTATCCACGCCGTTGTTGGAGGCGGCATCGATTTCCAGCACATCCATGCAGGAGCCAGAATCAATGGCCCGGCAGGCCTCACAGCAGTTGCAGGGGTTGCCATTGTCCGGGTGAAGGCAGTTGACTGCCTTGGCGAGGATTTTCGCGCAGCTGGTCTTACCGGTGCCCCGGGAGCCTGTAAACAGGTAGGCGTGGCTCAGGCGTCCGCTGATAATCTGGGTTTTCAGCGTCTGTGTGACCGCCAACTGGCCCGACACATCGTCAAAGGTCTGGGGACGGTATTTGCGATAAAGGGCCTGATAGGCTGACACGAAATCACTCCTCTTAGGGATAAAACGGACCGGCTCATAACAAGATCGCACACCCACATTTGAACGCGCCGAATATCCGTGACCTGCGCAGCCAGCTCAAAAACGGCAACCTTAGCGGCACACGGGAAAATCCGCTTAATGCTGCTTGGTTCCCCACCTGACATGGTTCACGGGATCCCGTTGCGCAAGACCGGTTTCTCAACACCGCTTACGCAGGACAGACAATATTCAAACGCGCCCGGGTGTGGGGATTCATCCCTGCTATAGCGGATTGCAGGCAGAGGGCACCGCTATCTCCCCGACTAGTGCGACCTTGTTATAAGCCGGTCAGCTTTAACATGGTATCTCTAATTCAGTTCAGCTTGGAATCAATAAAGTCGGCCAGCTCCTGGAAGGTCGTGATCTTCTGATCCTCCAGCTCCAGCTCCACGCCCAGCTCCGTCTCCAGATCCATAATCATTTCCACCACGTCCAGAGAGTCGATGCCAAGGCTTTCAAAGGTGGAATCCGGCGTGATCTCGTTGGGATCCAGCTCCAGCTGCCGGGCAGCATAGCTCTTAAGCTTCTCAAACATAGATAAGTCCTCCTTACATTGTCTCTAAAGCACTATCCGATTGGTATTCTAGTATAGAAACCGTTGTTTGTCAATGGTTGTTTTCCCGAGGGCATCGTCAGCCCTCCGAAAACCGCACCACAATGGTTTTCCCGATCTGTTTGACGGAATCCCTTCCGGGCCACAACCCCATCTGCTGGACTGCCTCACTGCCGGACAAGGCTTCCGTCGTTTCCTGGTCGGCAATGGGGAATCGCAGAATATAGTCCTGGGGTACAGGCGCCGTCGGTGAGAATTGGTAGAGGGGAAGCGCATCGTCGTGCGTGCGATAGTATTCCAGCGTAAAATCCAAATACCGGTCCAGAAACAGCACGATCAGGTCGCGGTCTGACAGAAGAGAATAGTTCACCATCTTGAGCGGTCCCAGGGTGCCGAGTTTGGACGAATCCATGGTGTCTTCCTCCGTCACCGTCCAGCTTCCGCCAATGGAGCCTAGAAATGCCACATTCTCCGCCGTACCGTCGTCTTCCAGATGGATTCTGGTGGATAGCTCTGTCGCCGCGGCCAGAGACTGCTCATGGCAGCGGTTCAGATACGCGTAGCATACGTTGGCCATGACGGCGTTATTGACAATCACGGCAGTGAGCAAAAGTAAAATCAGGTTCTTGCAGATTGCCCCTGTCCAGCGCTCACACAGCACGCCCAGCAAAATATAGAGGAGTACAATTGCCTGAAGCATCCGCGTGAAATACTCCACGCCGGGCGAAATGAAATAGCACAGGTAGCATCCAAAGGGCAGCGAGATGACACACAGCAGGAAAAGGAACACCATGGAAGGGCGCTTTCGAATTCCACTGAAATGAAACGCCGCCGCGCAAACCGCAATGAAAGCAGCCGCAAACGCGATGCCCAGTACGCTGTAGAGAGAGAACCCATACTTCAAGGGATTTCTCTCCAGAAAGAACCAGATAAAGGAGGTAACGCACTGCTTTGCCGCCGTAAGCAGCGTACCGGCGCTGAATGTCCCGATGGAGCTGATTCCTTCATAACTGGCAGGGGCAATACCGGCCAACTTCATAATGAGCTGCCAGATGCCGAAATAGAGGGCCAGTCCGGCGGTGAAAATCCCCGCCTGACAGGCGACCCACTTCCAGTATGCCCCGGTTTCGTATCGATTCTCCAACAGCTCGCACAGAAAAAAGCAGACCGCAAGGATGAAGGCGAAGGACACATAGGCCTGATAGACAGCGCAGGCCAGACAGATGCAGATTGCGGCTGCAATGCCGTTTCTCCAGCGAACGCTATTGGACATTTTCGTGAGATACACCGCCACCGTCCCCAGCAGCATGGCAAGCATATAGCCGTCCGCCGTGAATTCGAAGAACATGGTTTCCGTGATGGCAGGAAAGGAAACCAGCAGGCCGCTGCTCAGCACGATCAGGCAAGGGTTCTTCATTTCAAAGATTTCTGTGAGGAAAACCGCCGTCAGCGCCATGAACACAACGGAAAAGATGCCGACAATCCATGGAAGATCAAAGCAGGAGCTCAGCGCGCAGGCTGGGGCCAGAAACCACCGGCCCGAAGCCACCATATTCTGGGTGCTCCAGAAATTAAACAGTCCGTCGTGATTGGGAAAATAATTTGTGAATTTATAGGTATGAACCAGAAAGCCCATGATGACTGCGGAGAAAAAGGCAATTTTCCATTCTTTTTTCACTTTTTCCCGGTAAAATCTTATGATATTCTCGCCCATTATTTCTCCCCGCCTGTTCCTGCCGCCATTGCCGCGGCGTGTGCCGTCGCCCATGCGATCTGCAAATTAAAGCCGCCGGTATAGGCATCGCAGTCAATGATTTCTCCCGCAAAGTACAGACCCTTCACCAATTTGGATTCCATGGTTTTGGGATCAATTTCCGAAACCTTCACGCCGCCGGAGGTGATGATGGCCTCTGCCACCGGGCGCTTGCCGGTAATTTCCACAGGAAACGCCTTTAGCAGCTGCGTCAGCTCCCGCCGTTTCTGCTTCGTCAGAGCATTGGCCTGCATCGACGGGTCGATTTCCAGTCTGCGTAGAATCACCGGGATCATGCTTCTGGGCAGCAGGTCGGTCAGCGCGTTCTCCATGGTACGGTTCTGATACATCTGCATATCCCTTAAAATGCGGTCATCCAGCTTATGTTCATCCAGCGCGGGCTTCAGGTCAATGAGAAGCCGGCAGCCCTCTCCTTTCAGGTGGCAGCTGGCGGACAGAACCGTGGGGCCGGACACACCGAAATGGGTGAACAACAATTCGCCGAAATCCTGATAGAGGAGCTTCCCTTTGGCGCTCAGCAGCTTCACTGACACATTTCGCAGGCTCAGGCCCTGCATGGCGGGGCAGTCCTCCCCTGCCGTCTCCAGCGGCACCAGACTTCCCTCCTGCGGAACGATGGTATGGCCCAACTCCGCAGCCATGGCGTAGCCGTCGCCGGTGGAGCCGGTAGCCGGATAGGAAAGGCCGCCGGTCGCCAGAATCACCCAGTCAGATGCGTAATTCCCGGCTGTTCCCGCAGCGCCGATGGTCTTTCCGTTTTCCGTGAGAATACGTTGGACCCGGTCGGTTTTGACCGTCACATGGAAACGGCGCAGTTCCTTCGTAAGGCAGTCCAGAATGGTCTGGGATTTATCCGTCGCAGGAAACACCCGGTTTCCCCGCTCCGTTTTCAGCTCACAGCCGCACTGACGGAAAAAAGCCATGGTTTCCGACGGCGGAAAGGCGGTCATGGCACTGTAAAGAAAGCGGCCGTTATGCGGTATATTTTGCAAGACCTCCTGCCCGGAGCAGTCATTTGTGACATTACAGCGTCCTTTTCCGGTAATCAGCAGCTTCCTGCCCAGCCGGTCGCTGCGCTCCAGCAGCAGCACCCGTCTGCCCTGCCTTGCGGCGATGATGGCTGCGAACATACCCGCCGGGCCGCCGCCGATGACGATTCCATCGTATTTCATCGCTTTTCTACCTGCTTCTCGTAAACATCATACTCGTCCCAGATGCGCTCCAGATTTTCGAAGGTTCTTGCCAGCTCCTTCTCCTTTCTGGACGCGATGGCGACGATCAGCGCATTGATGACGCTCAAGGGGGCAACCAGAGAATCCACCAGCGACACCATGTCGCTCTTGGCGATGAGCACATGGTCGCTGTTGCTGCCAAGGGGCGACAGGCGGTTGTCCGTAATGCCGATGACCGTAGCGCCGGCGCTGCGGCAGTACTGGGCGCCCTTGGTTGCCGTGGAAGAATAGCGAGGGAAGGAGAAAGCAATGACCACATCCTCCGAGTTCACGCCCACAATCTTTTCAAACATTTCCACCGTGCCGAAACCGGACACAATGTGGACATTATTGAACATATAGTTCAGATAATATCCCAAAAAGTTCGCCAACGGCTCCACCGACCGGACGCCGAGAATATACACCCGCTTTGCCTTGATAATGGCATTGACGGCGGCGTTGAATTCCTCCCGGTCCAGAATTTCGCTGGTTTTGCGCAGTTTCTCCATGTCGGAGTGGAGCACCATGGAGACGATGTCCTGATCCCCCAGCCGGTTGTTGGCCACCTCGATGCGCTGCACCGAGGTCAGCCGGTTCAGCACCATCTCCTGCATGGCCTTCTGCATACTGGGGTAGCCGTCAAAGCCAAGGTCCACAGCAAAGCGGACAACCGTTGACTCCGAGACACCCACCGTTTTTCCCAGACGGTTGGCCGTCATAAAGGCGGCCTTGTCATAGGCCTCCGTAATGTAGCGGGCAATGCGCCGCTGGCCCTTGGAAAAGGTCGGATCTTTTTCCTGTAATATCGTTAAAATGTCGTAGCTCATACGTTTCTCCCAAAGCGGCAGTTTTTTGTTTGGCCGCTGCAACAATAGTAGCAAAAGACGCCGCGTTTTGCAAGAGCAAAAGCAGCGTCATGCAATATTTATTTCAGTTCTGCAACTTCCTCCGGTGTCAGATACCGCCATGCACCGCAGGGAAGGTTCCCCAAGCGGAGGCTTCCCTCCTGAATTCTGCGCAGGCGGGTGCAGCGCATCCCCGCCGCTTCGCACATTCTGCGAATCTGACGGTTTCGGCCCTCGTGAATGGTCACCCGAAACTTTGCTTTCTCCCCGTTGGCGCTGAGCAATACCACCTTCGGCGGACGAATCCGGTAGCCATCTAATACAATGGGGCGGGACAGCTTTTCTTCCCCGCCCGGCGCGTATCCCGCTGCCCAAACCTCGTAGATTTTTTCCACTTCCTGCTTTGGGTGGGTCAGGGCGTTTGCAAAGGCGCCGTCGTTGGTAAACAGCAGCAGTCCCTCGGAATCCATGTCCAGCCTTCCCACCGGATAGACACGGGTGCCGCAGTCCGCTACCAGCTGCGCGGCGTTGGGCCTGCCCTTTTCGTCGGAAAGCGTGGTCACATAGCCCCGGGGCTTATTCAGAAGGATGTATACGAACCGCTGCCCGGTCGGCAGCGGCTGTCCGTTTACGCAAATTCTGTCAAGTTCGGGGTCGGCACTGTCGCCGAGGGCGGCTGTGACACCGTTCACGGTGACAGCGCCGTTTTGTATCATCTGCTCCGCCTTTCTGCGGGACGCGACTCCCCGGGCGGACAGTATTTTTTGCAGTCGTTCCCGCATACAGTCTCTCCATTCAATGCTCGAAAAGCTTTTGCCAGAAGCCTTTTTGCTTCTCCGCCTCCTGCTCTACGGTGGCGCCGTATACCACAGGAACCTTTCCAATCACGGTTCCGTTAATCAGCACATAGGCAAAGCCCGCCTCCGCGCCCTCCACTGCCGGCGCATAGACAAAGCCCGGCCCCGGCAGCACCAGCTGTGGGCATTCCTCTGCCGCCAGAGCGTAGGAAAAGTCTTCCGCCGCCAGCACCTCAATTCGCCGGGCATCTCCGCCCAGCACCTCCAGCACAGACACGCGCTGTCCCGCCTGCACAATCTGCCTGTCCTGATAGCGGGCAAAGCCCTCGTTCAGAAGCTGGCAGTGGTCGTTCCAGTCATCGGGGGCATCGATGGTCACGCCGATAATCCTTCGTCCCTGCCGGGTGGCGCTGGACACCAGAATCCTGCCAGCCGCTTTCGTAAAGCCGGTTTTGACCCCATCCGCTCCCTCCAGCTTCCACAGGAGCTTATTGTGGTTCGTCAGGCAGCGTTCCCCGATTCTGACGCTTTTTGCGGACACGGTCTTGTAAAATATGGGGTTTTTCATGGCATAGGCTGCCAGTTTTGCCAAGTCCCGGGCGGTTGAATAATGGCCGGGGCTGTCCAGACCGTTGGGGTTTTCGAAGTGGGTTCCGGTAAGGCCCAGATTTCTGGCTTTGTCGTTCATCAGCTCCGCAAAGCCCTCCACGGTGCCGCCGCAGTAGATTGCCAGCGCGACCGCGGCGTCGTTCCCCGAGGAAAGCATCAGACCGTACAGAAGCTCCTGGAGGGTCAGCACTTCCCCCTCCTTCAGGTACATGGAGGAGCCTTCAATGCCCACCGCTTCCTTGGGAATCCGCATTCTGTCCAGCACATTGCACTGCTCGCAGACAATCAGCGCAGTCATAATTTTGGTGGTGCTGGCAATCAGGCTGCGCTCGTCCGGATTTCGCACAAACAGCTCCCGCCCGCTGACAGCGTCCAGCACATAGGCACGGCGCGCGGACACCGCTTCCGCTTTCACCGGAATCAGCAGAGCGACGGCCAGCAATGCAGCCGCCGCTCCGGCGAAAAATCGTTTCATGTATCTCACCCGGAGCTAGTCTGCCCGGATGAATGGTGGGTTATTCTCCCGTTTTTCCCGCTTTTTTGCTGTCCAGCAGGGCGTTCAGCTTTTCCAGCGTGTCCGGCAGCATCTCCACAATCCGGTCTGCCGTGGAACTGGCAGGCACCGGCACGGGCATCATGCGCACACTACCGTCCTGCACAATCAGGAAGCACAGAGGCGTCACCTTAACGCCGCCGCCGACACCGCCGCCGAAGGGATTCTCGCCGCCCTTGCCGCTCACAAAATCGGAACCGCCGCCGCCGAAGCCCACACTGACCTTGCTGACCGGAATAATGGTCACGCCGTCCGGGGTGTGGATCGGTTCCCCGACGACAGAATTTACATCCACCATCTCGCGAATTTTCTGGATGGTGCTTTCCAGCATATTGGGAAGCTTTTCACTCATTTTTCGCCACCGCCTTTTCTTTTCATGGATAGAAATTCAATCAATACGCGAACGCCGTAGACTAAGGCAAGCGCCAGCAGTCTGCCCAGCGTAATGGTAATATCAAGATGGGCAACCACACAGGTTTCCGATGCCGCGAAATCGCACTCCACCTGAATGTCCCGCTTTTTGATCACAAACAACCGTTCCAGCTGGGGCATCAGATTGCCCACAGCCGCCCAGATTCGCCCGTAATTGACCGCCAGATCGCAGGGGTCGTCCCCTGCCAGAATCAGGCGCACATAGAGATTATCCAGCCGAAGCTTCCGGCGAAAATCGCCTAAAAATTTCAGGCCCAGCTTGATGAGCGGGAGAAACTGGGTAAGGCTTCCGCCTTTTTCTTTCTGTTCCGGCTGCGCTTCCGGGGGCCGGGGCGGCTTGTCTTCTGAAAAGGAAGGTTCTGCTTTCTGCTCATCTTTCGGCTTTTTTTGCTTTACCTTCTGCTTTCTCGGCTTTTTCTTTCTGGGAAAAACCGTAATTTTCAGCGGACCAGCAATTACTTTCAGAACAAAACCCGCGTCATTGTAGCGGATGCGGACACCCAGAGGGAGCACCGCCAGCGCCAGCAGGACAGCCGCGGTAATCCAAATTCCCATCAGCCTTCCTCCGCAGCCGGCTGCTCCTGGGGCAGCTCAATCGGCTCGCCAAAGGTGATTTTTTCAATGGGCGGCAGCTCTTCCAAAGAGGACAGGCCGAAGGTTCTTAGAAAATCCGGGGTTGTCCGGTACTGAATGGGCCGTCCCGGCACGTTCAGCCGCCCGGCTTCCTCAATCAGCTTTTTATTCAGCAGGGCCGCCACGGAATAGGCGCTGTCCACGCCCCGAATCTGCTCCACCATGGCTTTGGTCGCCGGCTGATAGTAGGCGATGATCGTCAGGGTTTCCAACTGAGAGGAAGACAGCTTGGGCGGCTTTCGGGTTTCCAGCGCTTTTGTGACATAATCCGCCATTTCCCCGGAGGAAACCATCTGATAGCCCTTCTCCAGCTTCAGAATACGGATGCCACGCCGCCCAAACGCGTATTCATCCGCCAGCGCATCCGTGGCTTTTTCGATCTCCGAAGGGTCTGTTTCCAGCACATCGGCAAGTCTCTGAATCTCAATCCGTTCCCCGGCAGCGAAGAGAATCGCCTCAATTGTTCTTTGCAGCTGCTCAACTTCCATGGGCGATCAACTCCTTCTTCTCCTCCTCGTCCAGCAGCCGGACGTTGGGATTGTCTCCGTTCACGTCATCCTCCAATGTGACGGAATTGGTCTTACACAAATCCAGCACCGCGAGAAACGTCGCCACGATTTCAGAACGGCTCTTGTTTCCGCGGAACAGGTTTTTTAACCGCTCAACTCCCCGCAAAACCAACTGGCGAAGCACCTCGCCGGTCTTCCTGCCAATGGGGTAGGGTTCCTTGCCGACGATGCCCTTAAAATTCGCAGTGGGCGGCGGCAGCTGCCGGGCATTGCGTTCCGCGATCGTATCCAGCGCCCGCAGCAGGTCCAGCACATCATGCTGATACCGGTAGCCCCGGTCCCGCTTCAGCGGTTCCGGCTGCTTGGTGAACAGACAGCGCCCTATCTCGTTTCTCGGTTCCAGCTCTGCCACGGCAGCGCGGATCTGTTCCATGGCTTCCTTCCGTTTCCGCTCAATCAAAGACTGACGCAGTAAATCCAGCTCACTCTCCGCCTCTGCCTGTTCGGCAGCGGAAAGCAGCATCTTCGTCTTAATCAGCATCAGATGAGAGGCCATGGTGATAAATTCACTGGCAATCTCCATGTCCAGCCGCTTCATTTCATCCAGATAAGCCAGATACTGCTCCAAAATAGCGGTGATGGACACATCCTGTATTTCAATTTTATTTTTGCTCAGCAGCTCAAAAATAACGTCCAGCGGGCCTTCAAAGTCCTCCATTGTCTCGGTTTTGGTACGGACAATGCCCTCCAGATGGTACTGCGGTTCTCCCATAACAGCTTCCTTTTCCTCATTCCACAGACATTTCAATGGGATTATACCATTGTTTTCCCTTCAGCGCAAGCATTTAGAAAAAAAATGCCCTTTGGCTCAGAAATTATTGCATTTTTCGATTGCCTGTGGTAAGATAGATTTACAAGAAAAATCCTGGAGGGATGAGAAGTGGCAAGACGCAGTCGCAATCGCTATCGTGAAATGGAAAGCATGATGACCAAGATCATTCTTGCTGATGTTTTGGTGTTCATTCTATATCTGGTGTGTGCCGGCCTCAGCTGGAACGTGCTGAAGGTAATTACCGCCATTATTGCCATTTTTGGCTCTCTGTTATGCGTGGGCTGGCTGTATTTGACCGGCGAGATTGCCCGCAGAAGAAGCCTGTGGATGGTGACGGTCTTCGTCTGCATCGTCATCTGCGTTGCGGTTTCCCTGCTGCTTGGCTACCCCTGCCCTGCTCCCACCGCCTGATGGAAAGATCTGAGACGGCAGCAAACGCTGCCGTCTCTTTTTTAAGAGACCTGCCGCAAAACGGACGTTCTGCGGCAGGTCTTTGTTATTGGTTCTTTTTTTCCGTTTCCTCCTGCTGGGCAATACATTCATTCAGTAATATCCGCTGCTTTTTCCACTCTCGGGCCAGCGGAATCAGGCCGGAAAGAATCAGCAGCAGGGCAAAGCCGGTCAGGCACAGCGCAATGGGAGCCGCATCGGCGCGGATTACCGCCACAGCCAGCAGGACTCCGGCGGCGACACGCATGACAATTGCCTTCAGCAGGGTGCGGATGGTTTTCCGACAGCGTTCCTCCCGGTCATAGGGGTCCATGTCCGAAAGGCTGTCCAAAAACATCTCGTCAGCCATCAGCGCGCCACAAAGCCGACCTTTTTGTAGACCTTGCACAGGGTCTTTTCTGCCACAAAGCTGGCCTTCTCGGCTCCGCTGCGATAGACGGTTTCCAAATACGCCTTGTCCTTCATCAGGCGGGTCGCCTCCTCCCGGATGGGACGAAGGTGCTCAATGACCGCATCGCCAACAACCGGCTTAAACTTTCCGTAGCCGCAGCCTGCAAATTCCGCTTCGATCTGGGCATAGGTTTCGCCGGTGACGGCAGAGTAAATGCTCATCAAGTTCGCAACGCCGGGCTTATTCTCCGGGTCAAAGCGGACGCAGTTCTCCGTATCGGAATCGGTAATGGCCCGCTTGAACTTCCGCTGGATGTCCTCGGGCTTCTCCATCAGGAACACACAACCATCGGGAATGGATTTGGACATTTTGGTATCCGGTGCGTTCAGACTCATGATCCGGGCGCCGGTTTCCGGGATGTAGGGCTCGGGAATCTTGAACACGTCGCCGTAGATGCCGTTGAACCGCTTGGCAATATCGCGGGTCAGCTCGCAGTGCTGTTTCTGGTCGTGTCCCACAGGCACCAGATCAGGCTGGTACAGCAGAATATCCGCCGCCATCAGGGACGGGTAAGTAAACAGGCCGCCGTTGACATTTTCCGCGTGCTTGGCAGCCTTGTCCTTGAACTGGGTCATCCGGGACAGCTCTCCGAACATGGTATAGCAGTTCAGTACCCAGCCCAGCTCCGCGTGCTGGTGGACATGGCTCTGGATGAACAGGGTGTTCTTCTCCGGGTCCAGCCCGCAGGCGATGTACTGGGCCAGCTGTTCCAGCGTCCGACGGCGCAGATCGGCCGGATTCTGGCGAACCGTAATGGTGTGCAGGTCCGCCATGAAATAGAAGCACTCGTAGGTATCCGAACGGGCGCCCCAATTTCGAATGGCTCCCAGATAGTTGCCAAGATGCAGATCACCGGAGGGCTGAATGCCGGAAAGCATTCGCTTCTTCGGGGCAGCAGTTTCGGTAATGACTTCGCTCATTGTCTTCACATTCCTTCATTTGTAATTGTGCCTGTCATTTTATCACAAAACATTCCGTTTCGCAAGGGCCTGATTTGGGAAATGAAAAGATACGGCAGAATTGATTTTCCTGTCTGTCTGTGGTATAATACGGAAAACTTTATAGAAGAAGAGGTATCTTACTATGGACTATCAGGCACTGGCTGAGCTTCTGTTCCCCGACGTGACAGAAACCCCGGAGTCTCTGGAAGAAAAATATCCCCCCCGGCAGCTGCCGGAGGGCGCGGTGGTCACCCGGATGGCCCCCTCCCCCACGGGCTTTGTCCATCTGGGGAATCTGGTGCAGGGACTGACCGCCGAGCGGATGGCCCATCAGAGCGGCGGCGTGCTGTTCCTGCGGGTGGAGGACACCGACGCCAAGCGGGAGGTTCCCGGCGCGGTGGAGGTGCTGATCAACACCCTGAAGCACTACGGCATCCACTTTGACGAGGGCGCAACAATGGACGGCGACAACGGCGCTTACGGCCCCTACCGTCAGCGGCAGCGGGCGGATATCTACCACGTCTATGCCAAAAAGCTGGTTTCCGAGGGCATGGCCTATCCATGCTTCTGCACCGAGGAGCAGCTGGCAGCCATGCGGGAGCAGCAGGAAGCGGGCAAGGAAACCACCGGCTACTACGGGAAATACGCCATCTGGCGGGACCGCTCCATGGAGGACATTCGGGCTCAGCTTTCTGCCGGAAACCCATGGGTGCTGAGGTTCCGCTCCACCGGATCCATCGAGAATCAGTTCAAATTCGATGATCTGGTGAAGGGCAAGCTGACTATCACGGAAAACGACATTGACCATGTTCTGCTGAAGTCCGACGGTATTCCCACCTACCATTTTGCCCACGCCGTAGACGATCACCTGATGCGCACCACCCACGTTGTCCGGGGCGACGAATGGCTACCTACCCTGCCCTTCCACATTCAGCTGTTCAAGGCGCTGGGCTTCAAGCTGCCAAAGTACGTTCACATCGGGCCTCTGATGAAGATGGACGGCACCTCCAAGCGCAAGCTCAGCAAGCGGAAAGACCCCGAACTGGCGCTGACCTATTACAAGGCCGAGGGCTTCCCGGTGGAGGCGGTCTACGAATATATCATGACCCTGTTGAACTCCAACTTTGAGGACTGGCGGCGTGCCAATCCCGACGCGACCGCAGATTCCTTCAAATTCAGCCCCAAGAAGCTGAATCCCGCCGGTTCCCTCTTCGACTACGCCAAGCTGACGGATGTTTCCAAGAACGTTATCTCCCGGATGGACGCGGAGAAGGTTTACACCCTGCTGACCGAATGGGCGCAGGAATTTGACCCGGACTTTGGCGCAAAGCTCACTGACGACCCGGACTACACAAAGCGGATTCTCGCCATCGGCCGGGGCGGCAAGAAGCCCCGGAAGGATTTGGCAGTCTGGAAGGATGCCAAGCCTTACATGGGCTTCTTCTATGATGAATACCTGCAAAAGCCGGAGTTTGATTCCAAATTTGACAAGGCTGTGATTGTGGATGTATTGAACCGGTTCCTGAACAGCTACGACCCTGCCGACGATTCCGGCACCTGGTTCGACAAGGTCAAGGGAATTACCACGGATATCGGCTTTACCACCGACATGAAGGCCTACAAGGCCAATCCTGAGGCTTTCCCCGGCACGGTAACGGACGTTTCCACCTTTATCCGCCTGGCGGTCACCGGTCAGACCAACTCCCCTGACCTGTACACAGTCATGCAGATTCTGGGGCAGGAGCGGACAGAGCAGCGGATTCGGGATGCCATTGCTTCCCTGAACTAAACAGTTTATACTGATGTTCATTTAAAAGGGGCTGCTATCTTGTTATTCCGTATGAACCTCGGTTAGAATACAACTGCGGATGGAAAGTCCAGAGCGCAAAGACGGTGCTATCTGTCTGGAAAACAATTTAAAGTGCTTATCGGGTTAACTCAGCAGGCGGGTAAAATATGATTGTTAGAGTTGACAGTTGAAAGTTGAAAGTTAAGGAGTCCCTACGGGGCAATTGAAATCATTCTGGTTCAAAAATCGGACGTTTTCTTGTAAATGAGTCGTGGTCAAGATTTGTCGGCATATTTTAAATCCTCCCGAAGGGATACCACAACTTTCAACTGTCAACTTTCAATTTTCAACTCCAGTTACAGTTTGCCGTTTTGCTGACGAAAACCGATAAGCACATTATATTTTGTTGTAACAGAGCAATCTTGCGGCAGCAACTGCTTCGTTATTAGCCGTCCATGAGGTTCCAGTTCTCAACAGATGATACATTCGTGCTGCGAACAATCACTTTCGCTTTTGCTTCTTCTGGCTGTCTCTTTGGGGTTCCTATAAAAACAGCTTTCGCTCCGCGGTCTCTCTGGCAGGGCGGCACAAAGCCAGAAAAACCAGGGCGCTCCCCAGCAGCACCAGCGCCACCAGCGGATACCATGACCAGCCCACGAATTTTGACAGGCGGAAGGTTTGCTTCATCAGAAGTTCCATCACCGGCAGGAAAGCACCCAGCGCAATCAGCGCGCCGCCGTAAATGTACAGCGCTCCCCGATGCAGATACCGGGTGAGGATTACCACAGCCGATACCAGAACCCCCACAAATCCGATCACCGGGAAGGCAAAGCCCAGAAACCAGCCGCCTTTCACGCTCAGGTCGATATACAGCACATACAGACCGATTGCGAAAAAATCGCAGGGCACGAAAACCGCCGGGTTGGGATGCCGAAACCACAGAGGGAGCACCATGATCATATAGCTCAGCGCAATCGCGCCGATCACATAGCCCGACCAAGTCACACCGCCTTGAAGGCTCAGGTCGCAGATCAGTGACACCAGCACCGGGATCAGCAGCAGAATGGCCACCACCCCCAGAAAGCCCTTCCGGCTGACCTGCTGCCGAGGATAGCACTCCACCGGGTACAGGGGCTTTCCCTCCTCCCGGGGGATGTCCGGGTGAAAGGGCACCGTGCCGCACAAGGGGCAGCACTTTTCGCTGTCCGCAAGTTTCACTCCACAATAAATACAATACATATTTTTCACTCCCGATTGTTGGTCTGCACTTCTGCCTGCAGTCCCAGCTCCCGCAGGACCCGGAAAACCTGTGCTTCCAGCTCCGGTTCCCGGATGCTGCGGATGAAATTGAGATACAGGCTGTCCCCGTAGGATACAACGCCGCAGTTGTGGGGAGCTGTGGCCTGAGCGCCCAGAATAAAGTCCAGCCGCTCCACATAGCGTGCCATCTCCGGCGGCAGCTTTACCTGTCCCAGATTGGACAGGGACAGGCAGGATTTCTTCTCCCCTACCTGATTGAAGACCGCTTTCATTACAAAATTCTTGATAAACAGGGGCATGATTCGAACGATCACGCTCTTTTCACTGCTCACATTGGCAGCGATGCGGGTACTCATCACCTTGGGATTTACATCCAGCCCCAGCCGGTGCTGCACCGCCTGACAGATTTCCGGGAAGTCATAGCTGCCCAGCCGGGGGTCGATCTCCGGGGTGGTATACAGGGCGAAATTCCGAAGGGTTTTGCTGGGGAACAATTTTCGCAGATTCACAGGGATCAGAACACGGATAGGCTTTCTGCGCCGTCGGTTCGGCACATGGGCCTCCTGCATGGACTGCAGCGCCATCATGGTGACGGCGCACAAAAAGGCGGTGAGACTGACCCCGTATTCATGGGCTTTTGCCAGAGCTTCGGATGTGCTTATCCGGAAGCAGGTGAGGTTCAGAAACCCGTCCGGCTCCGGCGTGCCCCGGGGGTGCCAGGCGTTATTCTCCCGGCGGCTGGCGCTGACGGTTCCGGCGTATTTGAGGAAGCTGTCCTCCAGCTCCTCCGGGCGGGGTGCTTCCAGCCGACCCAGCACACCCTCCGCCGCCGGGATAGCTTCGCCGTACTTTTGCTGCAAATACTCGGCGGTCAGGCTTTTCAGAAACACCAGTCCCCCGTTTCCGTCGGTGACGGAATGGAAAAATTCCACGGCAATGCGGTTTTCATAAGCAATGACCCGGATGGCGCACCGCCGGGTCTCATCCCGGGACATGAGGGTCAGAGGATAGCTGCTTTCCTTCCACAGGGTTGGGGCCTGCCCCAGCTGCTGCAGGTAGTACCAGAACAGCCCCCGGCGCAGCCGGACACAGATGGAAGGGAACCGCCGGGCTGTCACGTCCAGTGCGGACTGAAGCACCTGTTTATCCACCTTCTCCCGCAGGGTTACCGACAGCCGGAACACATTGCTCCAGCTCTGCCGCCGGGCGGCGGGATAGATTTTGGCGGCGTTGTCCAGCTGCATCCACCGCAGCTTCCGCTCCTGAGAGAGGTTTTTACTGAGGAAGGCGTTGATTCTGGTCATATCCTCCCGGTCTTCCCGCAGGCAGTACAGTACATAGGCGTGCCAGCGCTCAGGGCGGATAGAGAGCTGGGAATTGCAACCCTGCTGCCGCAGTTTTTCATGGAGACGCTTCGCATCGCTGAGCAGAATCTCGTCCCCGCCGGCGAAGATCAGCGACGGCGGCATTCCGGACAAATCCCCGAACAGAGGGGACACCAGCGGCTCTGCCGGGGTGTCCGTATAGCACCGGGCGAAAAAATCCAGCTGTTCGTTGGACAAGGTCACATCCTTATCCCGGTTTTCATTGTTGCTTTCCCCCGAGCTGGTCAGGTCGACCCAGGGGGAGATGGCGATGATGCTTCCTGGCAGGGGCAGTTCCCGCTGCCGCAGGTACATACACAGGCTGTAGCACAGGCCGCCGCCGGCGCTTTCGCCGCAGAGACTGATTTCCTCCGACGGATAGCCCTTGTCAAGCAGATACTGGTAGGCTACGGCCGCATCCTCTAACGCCGCCGGGAACCGGCTCTCCGGGGCCAGCCGGTATGCCGCGCAGAATACCCGGACGCCGCATTCATCTGCCAGCGCAGCGCCAAATCCCAGGGCGTATTCCAGACCGCCGCAGGTATAGCCGCCGCCGTGGAGGTATAGAATCACGCCATCCCGCCGAATATCCTTCGGCAGCACCCAGGCAGCAGGGAAATCAGAAAAATCGTGGCGCTTCACCCGGACACGGGCGCGGTGGATTGTATGCATCAGTTCCCCAAGAGCGTTCTGCCCCCGGCGCAGTGTTTCCAGGGATCTGTTTTCCACCAGAGGCTTGATCTGAGTCAGCCGGGCATGAATCTGTTTTGCTGTCAGCTGCATAGACATCCTTTCTCGTTCCCGCAGGTTGGGCTGGAACGGATTTACACGAATCTTTCCCGGTCATTATACCATTTCTCCCGCTTCCATGCAATCTACTTTGTGGTTTTCTCTCTACTGCCGGGAGAATCGGAATCTATTTCTCGAGAGGAACGCTTTTGGAACGCTTCGGGAGCGGGACAGGAACTTAGGGTGTGTATAATGACTCCCAGAAACGGCACAAAGCCGATGACAAAACTGGAGGTTATATTACCATGTATTTTGATGCGATTGCCAAGATTATTGCCGAGCGTACCGGCTGTGACATTTCCGCTGTGAAGCCCGAGAGCACCTTTACAGAGCTGGGCATCGATTCTCTGGACACCGTGGAGCTGCTGATGAATCTGGAGGACGAGCTGGGCATGGAACTGGAGCTGGATCAGAGCGTGGCTACCGTTGGCGATCTGGACAAATTCATCCAGAGCAAGCAGGGGTAAGATCATGGTAAAGTCTGCGATTTGTGAACTGCTGGGTATTCGCTACCCTGTGTTTCAGGGCGGCATGGCATGGATCGCCGACGGTGCGCTGGCCGCTGCTGTGTCTAACGGCGGCGGCCTTGGCATTATTGCGGCGGGGTCTGCCCCTGGCAGCTATGTCCGGGATCAGATTCGCATTGCCAGAGAGAGAACCCAGTGTCCCATCGGCGTAAACATCATGCTCATGAGCCCCTTTGCCGATGAAGTTGCCCAGGTGGTTGCGGAAGAAAAGGTGGAAGTCGTCACCACCGGCGCGGGAAATCCTTCCAAATACATGAAGGCTTGGAAAGAGGCGGACATCAAGGTGATTCCCGTGGTGGCTTCCGTGGCCATGGCAAAGCTCATGACCCGGCTGGGGGCTTCTGCGCTCATTGCCGAGGGCGGCGAAAGCGGCGGCCATGTGGGGGAATTGACTACCATGGTGCTGGTGCCTCAGGTCTGTGATGCCACCAACCTGCCCGTGCTGGCTGCCGGCGGCATTGCCGACGGGCGGGGCATGGCGGCAGCCTTCATGCTGGGAGCCTGCGGTGTGCAGATGGGTACCCGGTTCCTAAGCGCCTATGAATGCAGTATCCATCCCAATTATAAGGAGCGGATGCTCTCCATGATTCCTCTGGGAAGAATGGGCGAAGCGGAGGAAGTGGCGGAAGCGGCGGCATACCTGGCAACCGCCCACTATGTCACCGGCGAAGTCCTCCGGGTAGACGGCGGCATCGCAATTTGAAGCTGGGAATGCAGAATGCTTAAATGATAAATGCAGAATTGTGGTGTCCGCTTTGCGGACAATATTGAAATCATTTCCAAAGGAAATACCTTCATTTTACATGCGGTGGTAAAAGTAGCCCGGGACAACCGGCGACCCACCGGTCTTGATTACATTCAGAACCTATTTCAGGATTTCGTAGAACTTCACGGTGACCGGCGCTACGGCGACGATCCCGCCATCGTCGGCGGCATCGCCCAGCTGGAGGATTTGCCTGTTACCGTCATTGCTATAGAAAAGGGCCACACCGCCAAGGAGCGATCTTTCCGCAATTTCGGCGCACCCCACCCGGAGGGCTACCGCAAGGCCTTGCGGCTTGCAAAACAGGCGGAGAAATTCGGGCGGCCTGTCTGCGATCGGAACTAGTCTCAGAACTGAACGAGCTGAGCCGGGACCCCGACCTGATTGCCGCCCACGATCAACTCACATAGGGAGAGGATGAAGTCCGATTTCAGCGAAAGCGGATTTTCCTCGTCGCTGTAGTTGAGGTTGATGTCCATGGGGTTGATGTGGTGCTTGGATGTGGGCGAAATCTTGATGACCTGTCCCTCCAGACGCTGCACCAGCGGGAAGTATTCCCCCTCGGGATTGCATATCATAATGTCATCGTTGGTGGCGAGAAACACATTGGAAATACCATTTGAGCGGATTAGCAAAGGCAAAATCCGTCAAAACTGCTGGTTGAGTCTCACAATAGTCAGCCGAAGAAAAGCAATTTTTCTCCGGCCGTGGTTGGTGTATGCATTTTTTGCCAAAAAGTTGTCCACGGCTTCGATATTCGAAAAAAGCAGACCCTTTCTGTTTCCAGAGAGGATCTGCTTGTTTTCTTAGGGGTTATTTAACAGCCCCTTTAAATATGAAGATCATAATGAGACGGGTATCTATGATTTTCCATTCCGAAAATCATAGATACGACAATGCCGTTAGGCGGTGTCTTCTCAATAGAATTGTACAATTCTATTGAGAAATAGTATTACCCGGCGATTCCGAAGAATCGCCGGGTATCTTTACGTTGCTCTGTTGCCACCGGGAAGGCCGAAGCTGACGGCGATGGCATCATCCACCTGTGCCATCTGCTGCTCGTCCAGATGACCCATGTGCTCCCGCAGCCGGCGTTTGTCGATGGTACGAATCTGCTCCAACAGAATGATGGAATCCTTGCTCAAGCCCACGCTGCCCCCCGCGATGTTGATATGGGTGGGCAGCTTTGCCTTGCCGGTCTGGCTGGTGATGGCGGCGGCAATGACAGTGGGAGAATGGCGGTTGCCTGTGTCATTTTGGACGATCAGCACAGGGCGTGTGCCGCCCTGCTCGCTGCCCACCACCGGGGACAGGTCCGCATAGAAAATATCGCCCCGTTTTACGGATGATTCGGTCATTTTTCTCACGCTCCGTGCAAAATCTACTGCGCTACCGGAAAGCTCCATATGTAACGCGGTAACTGTATTGTCCCACGTCACAATGGTTTTTATACTTTACGCGCCTGCAAAATATCCTATGCACGGTTTCTTCGGAATGCTACGAAATCTGCACATTTTCCAGCTTTAGCGACAGAATTCGCTTTCCCGCATAGCAGATATCGGCCCTTTGGGGAATGTCCCCGGCGTCCAGCCACACATCCAGATTCAGCGCATCCTCCTCATAGCTGTCGTTTACGCTCACGCGAAGCTGCCCGTCCTCCATGCCGGCACTGGTGATATAGCCGCCCCGAAGTGCCTTCATCAGCACCCACGGGGCGCTGACCGGAGAAAGCTGCTCATCAGCCAGCAGATTAAAAAACAGCGCCGTATCGTCAAAGGTCAGCGCGCCGCCCTGTTTGGAAATTTCACCGGTGATTCCCGCAATGGATTCCGGCGCAGTTACCCGGAAGGAAACGCCTCCCTGAGAATCTGCGGTACAATTCATGCGAAAAACGTGCAGCGTATCTCCATAATCCGCTGTGATTTCCGCGTCAAAGGTGCAGGCGGAGGACTGCAAGAGCTTCGCCCGCAGGGACAACGCCCGTTCCATTTCCTTTGGCGTTCGGGAGCAGCCCGTAAGCAGTACAACAGCCAGCAGCAGCGGAAGAACCTTTTTCAATCCGATCCCGTCCTATTTCAGTAGTCGCGGAAGGGCGTTCAACAGATCCGTTGGCAGCATGGCATATTGCCCCAGCTGGGCGGCACAGAGGTCTCCTGCCGCACCGTGAAGCCAGGCAGCGCAGGCCGCAGCCTTCAGCGGTTCCATGCCCTGCCCCAGCAGCCCCGTGAGGATGCCTGCCAACACGTCACCGCTGCCGCCAACTGCCATGCCGGGATTGCCTGTCCGGTTGAGATAGCCGGTCTGTCCATCGGTGATGCAGCTGCGGTGCCCCTTCAGCAGCAGGATGCAGCCGTATTCTGCCGCGAATGCGGCGGCGCTGGCCATTCGGTCTTCGCTCAGAACGCCGCCGGCACGGAGAAATTCCCCGTTATGGGGCGTCAGGATGGTTTTGTTTTGCCTTCCACGCAGTACATCCATATGCCCGGACAGCGCATTTATGCCATCTGCGTCCAGAACCACGGGACATTCCGCGTTTTCCAGCACTGCCCGGACTACCGCCAGCGTCCCCTCGGAAACGCCCAGCCCACAGCCCAGCAGCACCGCATCCATGGCGGGCAGGCGCTCCAGAATCTGAGGGACTGCTTCCGCGCTCAGCTTCCCGCCTTCCTCCGGCAGTGGAAACACAACAGGTTCATTCAATTTGATCGCTTCTATGGCATAAATGCTCTCCGGGACACCCAGATAAACCAGTCCCGCCCCGGCACGAAGCGCACCCATAGCCGCAAAGTACGCTGCTCCGGTGAAGCCCCGGCTGCCGCACAGCAGCAATACCTTTCCAAAAATGCCTTTATGCCCGAAGGGGTCCCGATCCGGCAGCGTGTTCAGAACGCTCAGCCTGTCCAGTTCCAGAATGGTCATAGCATCACCCGCCTTTTGAGATAGGATAACCATACCACACCAGACTTTTTTCGTCAAGAAGCGGAAATCATTGTAAAAAATACTTGCAAATTTTATTGCATTGTGCTAGGATAGCCATTGATATAAGAAAAGCAATGATCGGGCTGCCGGATATCGGTATTGCCGCCAAAGCGAGAGCGGGATGGTGTGAGCCGCTTGGGCATGGTATTCAGGCTTTCTCCCGGGAGCTGCCCTCTGAAATAACAGTAGGTTGGGCCGCGTGACTGCGTTATGGGTCTTGGATGTGTCTGCATCCCAAAAGCGCGCCGTTACGGCGAATTGCGGGTGGTACCGCGGAAGCTGGCCTTTCGTCCCGAATTGTGGGAGGAAGGGTTTATTTTTTTGTATATCGCCTTTTCAGGAGGAAGAAACATGAAAAATCAATTGGAACAAATTCGCGTCAGCGCCCTGAAAGCGCTGGAAGATGCCGCGACGCCTGCCGCGCTGGAAGAGCTGCGGGTGAAGCTGCTGGGCAAGAAGGGTGAACTGACCGCCGTTCTGAAGCAGATGGGCAAGCTGTCCGCTGAAGAGCGTCCCGTCATGGGGCAGCTGGCAAACACCGTCCGTGCCCAGATCGAGGAAAAACTGGAAAGCCGCAAGGCCGAACTCCACGCCGCCGCGCTGGAAGCTAAGCTGGCTGCCGAGTCCATCGACGTGACCATTCCCGGTGAAGCGGTCGCCATCGGTCATCAGCACCCCATGAATCAGGTGCTGCAGCAGATTAAGGACATTTTTGTGGGCCTTGGCTATCAGGTGGTGGAAGGCCCCGAGGTGGAGCTGGCAAGCTACAACTTCACCCGGCTGAACATCGAAGAGGGCCACCCCTCCCGGGACCGCAGCGACACCTTCTACTTCACCGATGATGACAGCGTTTTGCTGCGCACCCAGACCAGCCCCATGCAGATTCGGTTCATGGAGAATCACAAGCCTCCCTTCTGTATGCTGGCTCCCGGACGGGTGTTCCGGAAGGACGAAGCCGATGCCACCCACTCCCCCATGTTCCATCAGATCGAGGGTCTGGTGGTGGACGAGCACATCACCATGGGCGACCTGAAGGGCGCACTGATTACCATGATGCGCAAAATCTACGGTGAGGAATCCGTCATGCGGTTCCGTCCTCACCACTTTCCCTTCACCGAGCCCAGCTGTGAAATGGATATGCAGTGCCACAAGTGCCACGGCACCGGTGAGATTGACGGCCAGGTCTGCTCCACCTGCCACGGCGAGGGCTGGATTGAGCTGCTGGGTGCGGGCATGGTGCACCCCAAGGTGCTGGAAAACTGCGGCATTGACCCGGAGAAGTATTCCGGCTTCGCCTTCGGCATGGGTCTGGAGCGGATGGCTATGGGCCGCATGAAGATCAATGATCTGCGCCTGATCTTCGACAACGATATTCGGTTCCTGAACCAGTTCTAAGGAGGTATACACAATGAAACTCAACAGAAAATGGCTCAATGAAGAATTCGTTGACCTGTCCAATGTGTCCGATAAGGAATTTGTGGAAACCCTGACCGTGTTCGGTCAGAAGGTGGAAACCTATGAGCGGATGGACGCCGAGATTAAGAACGTGGTGGTCGGCAAGGTACTGTCCATGGTGCGCCATCCCAACTCCGACCACATGTTTATCTGCCAGGTGGACGTAGGCCAGGGCGAGCCTGTTCAGATTGTCACCGGCGCGCAGAATGTCCACGAGGGCGATCTGGTGCCCGCCGCGCTGCACAACTCCTGGCTCCCCGGCGGCGTGCACATCACCAAGGGCAAGCTCCGGGGCGAACTGTCCAACGGTATGCTCTGCTCCTTTGCCGAGCTGGGCCTGACTCAGAACGATCTGCCCGGTGCCTATGCCGACGGCATCTGGATTCTGAATGACGAGGACTGCAAGATCGGCGAGGACATCAATCTGGTCATCGGCAACGATGATACGATTGTGGATTTCGAGATCACCAACAACCGCCCTGACTGCTACTCCATCATTGGCCTTGCCCGGGAAGCGGCTGCCGCTTTTGGAAAGACCATGCGCCACCACGAACCTGTGGTTCACGGCAGCGACGCCGGTTCCATCTTCGAGCATCTGGACGTGGAGGTTCCCGCTGCCCAGCTGTGCAACCGCTACTCCTCCCGGATGGTTGCCAACGTGAAGATCGGCCCCTCTCCCAAGTGGCTGCGGCAGCGGCTCCGGGCCAACGGCGTCCGGCCCATCAACAACATCGTGGACATCACCAACTACGTCATGCTGGAGTACGGTCAGCCCATGCACGCCTTTGACTACCGCTATGTTTCCTCCGGCAAGATTGTCGTGCGGGAAGCGGAAGAGGGGGAAACCCTCACCACACTGGACGGCACCGTCCGGCAGCTGAAGGCCGGTATGCTGGTGATTGCAGATGACACCAAGCCCATCGGTCTTGCCGGTATCATGGGCGGCGAGAATTCCGAGATTGTGGATGACACCACCATGGTGGTCTTCGAGTCCGCCAACTTCAACGGCACCTCCATCCGGCAGACCGCGCTGGCGCTGGGTATGCGTACCGAGGCCTCCGGCAAATTCGAAAAGAGTCTGGACCCCATGATGACCATTCCCGCTGTGCAGCGGGCCTGTGAGCTGGTGGAGCTGCTCCAGTGCGGCGATGTTCTGGACGGCGTCATTGATATTGTGAACTACGTCCCCCAGCCCAAGACGCTGCCTTTGGAAGTGGATAAAATCAACCGCCTGCTAGGCACCGAGATTTCCAAAGAGGAAATGGTTCGCTACCTGAACCTGCTGGAAATCCCCGTGGAGGGCGACACCATCCACGTGCCCTCCTTCCGTCCCGACCTGAACCTGATGGCGGATATTGCCGAGGAAGTGGGCCGTGCCTACGGCTACAATGAAATTCCCACCACCGCATTCAAGAACTCCACCCAGGGCGGCTACACCGAGGAAATGAAGCTGGAAGCCAAGACCGGTACCCTGTGCCGCGCGATGGGCTACAATGAGATTATCACCTATTCCTTCACCTCCCCCACTGTCTTCGACCAGATTCGCCTGAGCGCGGACAGCCCTCTGCGCAATGCCCTGCGAATTCAGAATCCTCTGGGCGAGGACACCTCCATCATGCGCACCATCGCCCTGCCCTCCATGCTGGAAATTCTGTCCCGGAACAACGCCTACCACAACAAGTCCGTGAAGCTGTATGAGATTGCCAAGATCTATTTGCCTGTCTCCGGCGAGGCTCTGCCGGAGGAGCCGAAGATGCTGGTTCTGGGCACCTACGGTGCAAATGAGACCTTCTTCACCCTGAAGGGCGAGCTGGAAGGTATCTTCGCCGGTCTGCGTCTGAAGAAAGCTAGCTATCATGCCGTGAAGGACAATCCCAGCTACCACCCCGGTCGGTGCGCCGCTGTGGTCATCGATGGCATGGAAGTGGGCGTCATGGGTCAGGTGCATCCGCTGGTGGCGAAAAACTACGGCATCGATACCGACGTGTACTGCGCGGAAATCAGCTTCACCAAGCTGCTGCAGTGCCGTCTGCCTGACGCCACCTACTCCCCCCTGCCCAAGTACCCCGCCGTCACCCGTGATCTGGCCCTGATCTGTGATGAAGCCGTCACCGTGGCACAGGCCGAGGAGGTCATCACCGCCGCCGCCGGGAAACTTCTGCGGGATGTGAAGCTGTTCGACATCTACCGGGGCGTTGGCGTACCCGAGGGCAAGAAGAGCATGGCTTTCTCGCTGGAGCTGCGGGCCGACGACCGCACCCTGACGGATACCGACTCCGAGGGTGTCGTGACCAAGGTTCTGAACAGTCTGAAGGAAAAGCTGAACGCGACTCTGCGGTAAAGCCTGAAAATTCACAGATAATTCGGATTTCAGGGCTTTACAGTTACCTCTGTTTGCTGTATAATGATTGCATTCTTTTTGAAGGAGGCTGAATACCATGACCGAACAGGATACGCAAAAGTTCACAGTGCCAAATGACGACCGGGAGAATATGCGCAGGATTCTTCGGACTGTGTATGAGGCTCTGACGGAAAAAGGCTATAATCCCATCAATCAGATCGTCGGCTACCTGCTGACCGAGGATCCCACCTATATCACGAATTACAACAACGCCCGGAGCATGATCTGCAAGATCGACCGGGACGAGCTGATGCAGGTGCTGGTTCGCGAGTATCTGTTCGAGAAGGAATGACCCAAAGCCAAGAGGCTTTTGCATCCGCAAAGGCCTCTTGTTTTGTACCTTGAAAATCTCATACTTCCCCCTCCGTTCTGCAAAAACGTAACATTTTATTCGCATAATATTACGTAAACCACGCAATATATCGGTATTTTCCAATGATTTACTTGACATTTATGTAACAATATGTTACAATCTGATTACATTTTCCAAGGAGGTACGTTTCATGGCTGATGAAAATGCAGTTCTCATGTATAAAGGCCGTCCGCTGATGCGCAAGGACAACCTCGTTTATTATGGTTCCATGGCCGACAGCCACATCGTGATGCTCCAGGTTCTGGAGACGAAAAAGGTCGGTGACCTGGATGTGGCTACCCGGGTTTCCGTTCAGCTGCAGCTCACCGATCCCGCCGCAAGAAGCCGGGACCGTATTGTGAAAAAGAGCGAGAAGGACGGTTTCTACACCGCGCTGGACGTTGGCTGCGTCTGGCTGGAACGGGCGCTGGCCGGCAAGTAATCCCGCCTGATTTCCCCGCGTTTTCCCGCTCCGCAGATGGAGCACGTTACCCTGCACGGAGGCAAAGTATGAAGATCATTCGCAACCTACTCACCCTGACGCTGGCTCTGGTGCTGGCGGCAGGCTGTATTCCCCTTTCCGCGTCCGCTGCCGACAACCTGATGTACGGCATCGGATTTGTGAACGCAACCTCATTAAGGCTTCGCAGCAGCGCCGCGACCACGGCATCCACGCTGGATACCGCCGTTCGCGGCGAATGCGTTGCCGTCATCGCCAGGGAGGGCGACTGGTACAAAGTGAGCTATAACCTTCAGGAAGGCTATATGCACGCGGACTACCTGTCCGTCAGCACCAGGGAAAATGCCGAGCTGGGCTATGGAAAAATACGCGGCACCGGCGTAAATCTGCGCACCGGCCCGGCCACTTCCTACCCTGTCGCCGCTGTTTCCGGCAGCGAAGACCATTGCTATATTGTGGGGATCAACGAAGGCTGGTTCAAGGTTCTGTTTAAAGAAAAAGTCTGCTACATACGAAGCGATTTTGTGGAACTGACGGAAATTCCCTATGAAAACCCGGATTCTCCCAATTCTCCCAAGTATTATCGGGGCGGTAAATCCATTGGGACTGTCCCCGGCAGCTCTGCCAGCGCGGTTCCGGTCAGCGTCACCGGCAGCCAGATTCTGGAAGAAGCACAGAAGCATCTCGGCTGTCCCTACCGGGCGGGCGGCGCATCCCCCAGCGGCTTTGACTGCTCCGGATTTGTTTACTATGTGCTCAGGCAGCTGGGATTGTCCCCTTACCGTACGCCCGCCGAGCAGTACAAAATGGGAACTTCCGTAGAAAAGTCCGCATTGCAGGTGGGCGATCTGGTTTTCTTCGGTTCCGGCAGCATCACCCATGCGGGTATCTACGCCGGCGGCGGACAGTTCATCCATGCGCCCAACTCCCGTTCCACCGTTTCTTACTCCGATCTCACCACCGGCTACTGGGCAGAGCACTATTACGGCGCCTGCCGGGTCGCGCAATAAACAAAAATGTCATTGAGAGCCAATGTGTGCACTGGTTCGCAATGACATTTCTTTTTTACCTCTGCATCCACAGCAGACGTTGGGTGGTGCCCTCTTCGTATTTCCAGATGCCGCTGTTATGAAAGCCATGGCGCTCATAAAACGCGATGGCACGGGGATTGCTTTCCAGCACCCATAAATTCTTGACGGAAAAACGTTCCACCGCAAAGTCCAGAAGTGTTCCTCCGATGCCCTGCCCGGCGAAAAAGGAGTCCACGTACAGCTGCACCACTTCCTGCACCCGAACGCGGATCATTCCCTTCACAAAATCCTCTTCATAGACCCAAATCTCCCTCAACTCCCCGGGATTTTGCTGCAATTCACCAGCAACCGTCATGACCTGTAGTTCTCCAAAGGAATACCGGTCATTATGGAAGATTCTGCGGTAATTCACCCGCTTGGTAAAAAACAAAATTTCCGCAATCCGGGAGATATCCCCGGCCTCCGCCTGTCTGATCATTTTCTACTTCTCCCATTCCAGATAATCGTACGCAATTCTCGGGGAGCCATCCGCAATATAGATGATTCCGCGGCGCTGAAAGCCCAACTTTTTGACCGCGCCCTGCATCACATGGTTATCCTCGTGGGTATCGATCCGCAGATGACCGATTCTTTCTTCCGCATAGGTCACCGCCGTTTTCAGAATGCCGCCGGAACCGTCTCCCGCAATGCGATGGATGGTACCGTATGGCGTATCCGAGCGCCAGGTTCCGCCGTCGATTCGTTGGTAGGTCGGGTCTTCTCCCACCCAGAAGAAGAACACACCGTGTATGCTCTCCCCGTCAGTTATGACAAACAGTCGGTTTTGCGCAATGTCCTGCCGAAGCTGCGCCGTAGGCGGATTGGTTTTGCCCCACTGATTTGGATTTCCGTTGTTTGCCATGAAATCTCTGGCATAGCTGTAAATTTCCTCAATTCTCCCCAAATCCGACAGCTTCGCCGGACGAACCGAATAATTCATAATGCTTCCCCCTCTTTTTCAATTATACATCATTTGAATGGTTCGCGCAAGAACCGCGCATACTAGGAAAAACAAATCGAGGAAGGTGCTGTCATGGCAAGTCAGAAACGGGGGCGGCAGAGCTTTGTGCTGGCCCAGCCGCCGGTCATTACCACATGGGCCAATGTGGCCGGAAAAAAAGAAGTAGAGGGGCCGCTGTCTCATACCTTCGATGTTAAGTGCCGGGATACCTATTTTGGACAGAAAACCTGGGAGCAGGCGGAAAAACAGATGCAGCAGCTGGCTTTGCGGAAGCTGGCGGAGAAAGCGGGAATGACCATGTCGGATTTTGACGTGGTCTTCTCCGGCGACCTGCTGAACCAGTGCATCGGTTCCTCCTTTACCCTGCGAAACACCGGGGTTCCCCATTTGGGACTGTACGGCGCCTGCTCCACCATGGCGGAAAGTCTGCTTTTGGCCTCCATGACAGTGGGCGGCGGGTTTGCGGATACGGTGGTTGCCATGACCTCCTCTCATTTTGCGTCCTCGGAACGGCAGTACCGTTTCCCGCTGGACTATGGCGGACAGCGGACGCCCACATCACAATGGACCGTCACCGGCTCCGGGGCCGCACTGGTACGCTCTCAGGGCAAAGGGCCAAAAATCACCGCCTGCACCATCGGCACCGTTACAGATCTCGGAATCAAGGACGCCAACAACATGGGCGCGGCTATGGCCCCTGCGGCACTGGCAACCATCAAGGCCCATTTTGCCGACCTGAACACCGGGCCCGAGGACTTTGACCGGATTGTCACCGGCGATTTGGGGCAACTGGGCATGGAAATGCTGCTGGAGCTGGCCCGGCTGGACGGGCTGTCCCTTGGAGGCAAGCTCATGGACTGCGGCACCACCGTATTTGACAACACCTCGCAGGATGTCCATGCCGGCGGCTCCGGCTGCGGGTGCAGTGCCATCACCCTGTGCGGGTATCTTCTGGACCAGCTGAACACCGGGAAGCTAAAAAAAATCCTGTTCTGCGGCACCGGGGCACTGCTGTCCCCCACCTCCACCCAGCAGGGACTTCCCATTCCCGGCGTATGTCACGCAGTCAGCATTACAGGAGGGCGGTAATATGGACTATGTCAAGGCATTTCTGGTGGGCGGTGCGCTGTGTCTCATCGGACAGATTCTGATTGACAAAACCAAGCTGACGCCGGCTCGAATTCTGGTGAGCTATGTAGTCGCCGGTGTCCTTTTGGGGGCGGTCGGACTATACCCGAAGCTCATTGAATTCGCTGGGGCAGGCGCATCCGTGCCTTTGACAGGCTTTGGAAGTCTCCTCGCCAAGGGTGTCAAGGAAGCGGTAACAAAGGACGGATTTCTGGGCATTTTCACCGGCGGACTGAAGGCCGCTGCCGGCGGCATTGCCGCCGCGATTATCGCGGGACTTGTGGCAAGCTTCCTGTTTAAAGCAAGGGATAAATCCTGAAAAACAGGTTATCCTAGGTAGGCGGCTATGCCGCCAGATCGTTTTGGGAGGAACAAAGCATGAACAACCAGAATAAGAATCAGAACCAGAATAACAACAACCAGAATCAGAACAACAATCAGAACCAGAACAGCAACCAGAATCAGAACAGAAACAGCCGCTGACGGCAATGTGGGCCACCGTATCCGGTGACCCACATTTTCTATAGTTCAATAAAGGTATCCAGACTGAAGAAGTACAGCAGTTTCCGCTTGATGGGCATTTCATAGATTCGGCTCAGAGCATCCGCGTAGGTCTGCACCTGTAGGCAGTAGCGGTCGGCGACTGCGCTGACAGTCTCTTCTGTCACCCGGTCGGTTTTGAAATCAATCACGGTGATTCCGTCCGGCTCCAAAAGCGCACAGTCCACAACGCCCTGCAAAAGCACCTGCTCTCCTTCCAGCCCTTCGCCGTAATGTCTGCCGTCATCCAAAATTGAAAATTTGAACTCCCGCAGGCAGGGCGCGCCGGAGCGCAGCTTTCTTCCGGGCTCCGTCCGGAAAAAGCGGGCCAGCTTTTCTGTATTTACCAGCATTCCTTGCTCCCGGGTCAGGAATCCTTCCGTGACCAGCCGCTGTATTTCCGCTGTTACCGCCAGAACGTCCCCGCAGTTTTCATATTTCAGGTATTGCAGGGCCGCGTGCATGGCGCTGCCGTAGCTTCTGCCCTCTGCCTGTGCGGTCAGGAATTCCGGCTGACGCCAGTTTCGTTCCGGTTTTTTGGGTGGCTCCGCGTTTTCTGCCGCTTCCGCGTCCTTGGCACGGCCCTTCCGTCCGGTTGCCGTCTGCTTGGACGGCGTGCAGGTTGCCGGAATATGGGCATACCGGAAGGCCAGGGAACGGCGCAGCTGTGTCTCCAACTCTGGGGGCAGCGTAGGTGTCTCCTCCTCAGCAGCAGCGGCGGTTTGCATCTCCGCCTGAACCATCGGGGTTTCGATCCGCCAGGAATGGTCGGTCAGAATGGTTTCCGCCGGTCTGCCGCCCAAAGCGTGCAGGGCGCCCGCTTCCCCCCTGCCCACAGCCGCAAGGAGCACCCAGTCGCCCATGCAGGTGGCGTCCTGTCCCAGCAGCCGCCCGCCGTCAAAGTCACAGCGCTGGGCGATCTCCTTCAGGTCTGAGGTAAGGGTCTGAGAGGCATAGGTCATCACAAGCCGGTCCTTTGCCCGGGTCATGGCTACGTACAGCACCCGCATCTCCTCGGAAACACTCTCTGATGCCATTTTCACCGCAATGGCCCGCTTGGCAAGAGACGGATAGCGAATGCGGTTTTCCGTATCCGCGCTGGACAGGCCCAGTCCCAGCGTTCTGTCGCAGAGAATCTGGGCCCGCAGGTCCTCCTGATTGAACCGCCGGGACAGATTGCACAGAAATACCACCGGGAATTCCAATCCCTTGGACTTGTGGATGCTCATAATATTCACGCAGTCCGTTCCGGCTGCGCCTGCTGAAACCAGCCCCCGCTCCTCCATCCTGTCCAGATGCTCAAGAAACTGGGAAAGCTCCCGCATGATTCCCTTTTCAAAATCACAGGCGTATTGGTAAAAGGTCTGAATGTTCGCTGTCTTGGCCTCCCCGCCGGGCATGGCTGCAAAAATACTGTCCATGCGGGTCAGCAGCAGACATTTCTCCATCAGCCCGGTCAGGGTGCTGCGTTTTGCCTCAGAGCGGAGGGTATTCAGCGTCAGGAGAAACGCTTCTGCCTTTGGGTGTCCGCTGGACACGAGTGCGTCATAGAAGGCGCCTTTTTTCTGTTTTGCCCGGATTTGGGCCAAGTCCTCCGCCGTAAAGCCAAATACCGGGCTTGCCAGCACACTGATCAGAGGGATATCCTGCCGGGGGTTCATCACTGTTTGCAGCAGGCTGCGGAAGGTTCCGATTTCCTGAGTTTGCAGCAGGTCCGTGCCGCCGCCGGTGGAGCAATGGATGCCAAGTCCCTCCAGCGCCCGCTGGAAGTTTCCCCCGGCGCTGCCGGGAGACCGGAGCAAAATCACAATGTCTCCGGGCTTTACGGGACGCAGCGTGTCCCCGTCCCGGACCGGTGTGCCGGAAGACAGCATATCACGGATTCTTCCGGCAACAAAGGCTGCTTCTTCTGCGTAGGTGTCCGAGACGGTTTCCAGCGCGTACAGCTCTACGCCGGGGTCCGGCAGCGGGATGTGGGGAACCCCCTCCCGGAGGGCTTCCGCGTCCGTATAGTAGAGTCCTCCGACTTTCGGGGTCATACAGGTGGTAAACACATGATTGACGCCTTCGATCACCTCCGCACCGGAACGGAAATTATGGCTGAGCAGCACCTTTCGGCCCTGCCCCGGCTGGGCTTCTTCGGCGGGTGCGTAGGATTCATATTTTTCAAGGAAAATCCCCGGGTCTGCCAACCGGAACTGATAGATGGACTGCTTAACGTCACCCACCAGAAAGCAATTCTGCTTTTCCCGGCTCAGCGCGGTAAAGATTGCGTCCTGCACGCCGTTGGAATCCTGATATTCGTCCACCAAAATTTCCCGGTATCTGCCGCCGATTTCCGCCGCAGCGGCAGTGGGATTGGTTCGGGATTTGCCCAGCAGCAGGTCCAGCGTGTTGTGCTCCAGATCGCTGAAATCCAGAATCCGGCGGCTTCGCTTGGCCGAGCGGTAGTCCCGGTCAAACAGCTCCACAAGCTTGGCAAGTCCCCGCGCACCGGAGGCCGACTGGACCAAATCCGCGAGCACCTGTGCAGAATCGTCTGAGAAATTCTTCAGCTTTCGTTCCAGTCCGGTCTTGCAGCCTTTGCGCGCGGCTTTCACCCGTTCTGCCAAGTCCATATCCACATTTTTCTTGGGAAATACCAACCTTCCGTAATCAATGACGCGGTTTTTGACAATTCCATCCCAAGTTTCCTCCGCCCGCAGAGACTGAAGCTGGTACAGGGTGTCCCTCAGGTTGACGGCTGCCTTCTCCATCCCTTCGCTGGCAGAAAGCTGAATGGCGCATTGTTCGATTACATGAATCTGACAGTCCAGATAGTCGCGGAGGTCATCGATCAAAAACTGACCCCAAATGGTTTCCGAGGCATCGGTAACGTCCTGCGCATCCAGCAGGGTCAGGCAGGTATCCAGCCACTGCTTCGGGTTCAGGTGGCATCTGGCGCTGTCGTAAACCTTTTCAATGATCTGGGGCACCAGACGGTCATCCCTGCCCAGTCCCTGGGTATCCACAAATGCCCGGAAATCCGGGTCTTCCCCGCTCGAATAGGCCTTGTCCAGCAAATCCGCGAGTACCTGCTCCCGGATTTCACGGCATTCATTTTCATCCGCCACCCGAAAATCCGCCGGAATATCCAATCGGTAGGCGTATTCCCGGAGGATATCCCCGCAAAAGCCGTGAACCGTGGCGATTTTTGCCAGAAACAGCCGCTGCATCTGCTTCTGCAAATGCTTATTCTCCGGTTCCTCCGCAATGCGCTGGCTCAGCTTCGCCGCGATCTTTCCCCGAAGCTCCGCGGCCGCCGCTTTGGTATAGGTAATGATCAGAAAGTCATCCAGATTGGCAGGATCATGCTCGTCCGTAAGATAGGTCATCAGCCTGTCAACCAGCACCTTGGTTTTCCCGGAACCGGCGGCGGCGGAAACCAGCAGCTTCCCGCCCCGGTTATGTACTGCCTGCTCCTGCTGGGGCGTTAGCTTATCTGCCATGGGTTTTCCCCTCCTTTTCGATTTCCTCCCAGAACCGCTGGGCGCTCATCGCCTTATAGCTGCGCCGTCCCGCGACCTCCGCTTCATGGCAGATTGCGCCATAGGGGCAGAAGGCGCAGGCGTTGTGGCTTGTGCCCCGGGTGTAGGGATTCGGCTCCACATTGCCGGAGGCGATGTCCTCCACCATGCCGGACAGAACACGGAATACAAATTCCTTCAGTTTTTTCAGCTGTTCTCTGTCTGCCAGATCTCCTGAGATGGTGCCATCCTTTTTCCGGGTGTAGCTCCGGCAGGGGTTGTCCCCCGGCTCCATGGCTTGCAGGACGGCCTCATCGTTCAGCAGCAGTCCCTTTCGTTTCCACTGGGCAGTCCGTTCCTTCTGCACCGCTTCCGCGTCCAGCTTTCCTTCCACACTCAGATAGGGCGCCCGGGCCGGAAAATACTGCACGCCTGCCGGAATCGGATGCTCGCCCAGCAGGTCTTCCCCATTTTCTCCAAGGGCAAACAGGTACAGCAGCATTTGCAGTCCTACCCCGTTATAAACGTCGCAGTAGTCGAAATCCTTCTTTCCGGTCTTATAATCCACCACCCGGAAGTACCGGGAAGCACCGTTATCCCATACATCCACCCGGTCCACAAATCCACGAAGCACCGCGTTCATGGCGTGGTTGGGAATGGCAATGGGCGGCAGCGCTTCTCCGCTGCCGAAGCCAAGCTCAAATTCCACCGGTTCAAAACCGGAATCCTTCAACTCCTGCCACAGCTCCCGCACCACCATGTCCAGCTCCTGCACGTTGCGCCGGAACAGGTAGACCATGCGCTGGCTGTCCAGCTGGCTGAACCGTTCGGCGGCATACTCCTGACTGAAACGGTGGGCTATCTCCATCGTCTGCTCCAGCGTGACCTTGTGGAAGCCCCCCATGTCCCGGATGCACCTGGCAGTGTTTTCCAGCACCGCATGGACATAGGTTCCGAATTCTGCCGGATCGATAGCCGCTTCCTTCCGCTCCTTCGCCCGCAGGCCGTATTTCAGGAAATAGGACAGGCGGCACTCTGCCTGCCGGTCGATCTGGGAGGCGGACAAATTGAGCGTACTGCCATAGAGGGCCTGCACAGATTTTCGCTGAACCTCACCCAGACAATAGTCCCTTTTTGCGACGGTATCTTCATAGCCCGGAAGAACATCCAGTTTTTTCGCTATTTTGTTCGCGCTCCACCGGGCAAGACAGGCCCCGGCTTCATAGGCATCCGCCTGAGCGTAGCCCTGAAGCATTTCCGCCTGTTCCTCCCTTCCTGCCATTTGGGACAGCCTTCGGAAGAGGAAGGACGGCTGGTCGCCGGAACAGCACACCGCGATTGTCTCCTCTGCCCCGCAGAATACGCCGTAAATTTCCGCGAATTCCGCCTGAATGCCCTCCACGGAGCCGCCGGTCAGGGGAACGCCCAGCTGTCGCAGGATGACCCGCTCCTGATCCGTCAGCACGCCGGCAGAGCCGCTGTAGCCCGGCAGCTTGCCTTCCTCCACGCCCAGAACAATCAGGTGCTTCTGCCGGTGGCAGCGCATGGCGCTGACCGTACCCATCTGCACGGCATCCAGCACCGGCGGGATGGTTCCCACATCGTACTGGCTCAGCAGCAGCCGGAACAGTCTGGAAAAATGCTCCGGCTCCCAGACGGTATCGCCGAGCACCGCGTACATCTGCTCCAATGCGGACAAGAGGATTTCCCACAGTTGGTTTAATATCTGCGCTTCTCTCGGCGAACCGGTTTCATCCAGCTCCTGTGCCATTTGGGTCAGCTGTTGCTGAAGCCGGATGTCCTCCAGAAACGCCGTCAGCGCAAGTACCTGACTGCGCAGATTCTTCGCGTCCCGGAAACCGCTTTGCAGGCGCTGCAACGGTGTAATCACCTGATACCGTACCTCATTCAGCCACGTCAGCGTCTGCCGGGCATCATCATCCCATTGCCCGCTGAGGCCCTCGGGATGACCGGTCCAGCTCTGCGTCCATTTGCTGCCGCGGATGCCCCAGATTACCGCGTAATTTTCCAACTGATCGCAGGTGTCAGAATTCACCGGCGACAGGGCCGAACGCAGATACTGCAGCGTCTCCCGCTGGTCAAAGCCGCCGATAGCGGCATCCAGCGCCGACAAAACTGTATTGATGACGCTGTTTTGCAGGATTTCCTCCGTGCCGGAGCGGTAGAGCGGAATATGGAACCGGTGAAATACCAGATCCATCAGCGGCTGGTAGGCGGGCAGATCTGTGCAGACCACCGTAATATCCCGGTAGCGGCAGCCTTCTTCCACCAGCTGCCTGACCCGTTGGGCGGCATACATACACTCCTGCCAGGGCGACTGCGCCCGCACCGTTTGCAGGATATCCGGAAGCTCGCCGGTTCGGATGGTTCCCTGAAACAGGCTTTCCCGAACAGAATTCAAAGGCAGCTCATGGGGGGGAATCACTTCCATTTGAATCTCCACCCCGGCATGGCTTGCCAGCCGGTAAAGCTCCCCGGCGGTGTCCCCCGCCTTTTCAAAGGCCAGCAGGCCGGATTTCAGGCTGTCGCAGTTTATGCTGATGGTGACCTCCGGGGCGGTCTGCATGAGGTAGTCAAGAATCGCCAGATTCTGCCGGGTAAAATCCGGAAAACCGTCTATGTAAAACACGTGCTCCTGGGCAAAGGTGCCGTCCTCCAGCTGCTCCAGCAGCCAGGTCATCTGATCTCTGGGGTCCCGTTTTCCCCGCCGGCACAGGCCGTCGTAGCCGTCCATCAGCAGCGACAGCTCCTCCAGCTTCTGTGCAAGACTTCCCTCTGTCTGCCGGGAGGCGTCCATCAGGTCCTGAGGGGTAATGCAGCAGCGCTTGAACTCGTCCACCGCATCAATGAGTCCCGACAGAAACTCCGGCTTTGTTTCCACGGCGGCATAGGCTTTCAGGCGGCTGCTGAGCTGTCTGGCAGCCGCCGCCATGGCAACCACCCGTCCGCCGTTATCCAGGCATTCTGCCGCCGCACTGCCCATAGTGTCGGAAACCCGCCGCGCCAGCCGGGTAAAGGACAGTACCTCCGCGTAACGGCTGGCAGTATCCCCGGCAAATGCGCACAGCCGCCGCTCTGTCTCATGGCTGATGAGCTCGGGAACCATGAGAATTCTGTTTCCCTTCCGTTCCTTTACGTCACGGGCTATTCTTCTGAGCACCTCATCCGAATTGGCGGTCCAGTCCCGCCCCAGCAGCAAATGCACCATAGTCTCGCCTTCTCTCTGTTTTTTTGCATTATACCACAGAATCTGTCCAAAATATAGGATATCATTTTTTGCGGAAGCAGAAATTTTCTGCCCGGCCCAGCACGTCCAGCAGGTAGAACCGGAGCTGATAATCCGGCTCGCCGGACAGGGTTTCCGACAGGGTATCATCCATCCCCGCAGTCTGGGCCGCTGCTTCAAATTCCTCCGACGTTGCGCTCATGCACAGGGTTGGGAAGGCCACGCACCACCAGTTCTTACCCGCTCCCTCCCCGATTACAACACGCAGTGACTCATAAACCCCGGCCGGGAGCGTAAACGTGTCGTATTTACGGATGTCAAACGCTTCCTTGCACAATGTAACCACCGCCCGGCTGTCCACCCCTGCGGCTTCCAGCGTCTTATTTGCAACAGTCTCAATTTTCGACAGGTTCTCCTGCAGGTAATCCTTTGCCGCCTGCACATCCCCAATATCCGCCATCCCTTCGGAAAGGCTTGCAACAATGGCGTCCCGAACCTGAAGCTTTATGTTCTGGTCCTGTTCACTGTCCGAGTTGGCAACGACGTGCAGCCGGATCAGCTCCTGATTCAGATATTGCCGATCCCGCAGCAGGCCCCAGGTCCAGACCGATACCGCCAGCAGCAGGCAGATGGCGAGGCACGTTCCTCTCTTTCCCATAAAAAACACCGTCCATACTGAAATACCTCCAGTATGGACGGCAAGAGTCAAAATTATACGGGTTTGGCAATAAAAACCTGGGGATAGTTGTCTTTCAGCATATTGCAAGCCACTGCAGCATATTCAAAGTTTTCCATGATGGCAAATACCGCCGAACCGGAACCGGTCATCTGCTGGGCCAGCGCACCGTAGCTGTGGAAAATGGACTTGATGTAGTTCAGCTCCAGATGCTCCGAGGTCACCACCGGGTCAAAGACATTGCAGATATTCTCCGCCACCTTGCCCAGATCCCCGGCAAGCAGCGCCGTTTCCATGGCCCGGTTGTCAGGTCGGTCGGCAATCGCCACGGTGTCGATTTTCCTGTAAAGCTCCGGCGTGGATACGGAGAAGTCCGGCTTACAGACCACAAATACACAGTCCGGAATATCCGGCAGCTTCCGCAGGCGCTCTCCTCTGCCCTCCACCATGGCAGTACCGCACAGAACACAGAACGGGACATCGCTTCCAACCTCCGCGCCCAGCTCCGCCAGAGCCATGACGGACAGCGGTTCGCCGTAATGCCGGTTCAGCGCCCGCAGCACAGCCGCGGCGTCCGCGCTGCCACCGCCAAGGCCCGCACCGGAGGGAATTCGTTTGTTGATCCGAATTTCCAGGCCCTCAGGGTCCTTATGCAGGGTATCGCAGTAGACCTTCGCGGCTTTCCATGCAAGATTTGTCTCGTCCGTTGGAATGTCCTCCGCCGTGCACAGCAGCTTCCAGGGCTTTCCGGTGCCGATGTCAATTTCAATATCGTCCCGGATGGAGATGCCCTGCATCACGCTTTGCAGATCGTGATAGCCGTCCTCCCGCTTGCCCAGCACATCCAGTGTCAGGTTCAGCTTGGCAAAGGCGCCTTCATAAAGTGTCGTCATACGCGTTTCCTTTCTGTTATGTGATTGCTGTCATTATAACGGAAAAGCCCTGATATTTCAATCTGTATTCTGATAAAATTACAGATTCTGCGCACCCTATCCATATCCGCATGAGAAAGGGAGGTTATTTCATGGATACCATCGCGCTGATCCTGTCCATTATCGGCTGCCTCAACTGGGGTCTGGTAGGTATTTTTCAGTTTGATCTGGTGGCGTGGCTGTTTGGCGGAGCGGGTTCTCTGTTCAGCCGCCTGGTGTATACCATCGTCGGTCTGGCGGGGCTGTGGTGCATCTCCTTCCTGTTCCGCAGGAAAGACATGGTGGAGGGCGAGTAGGTCGAATACGTCCGCAGTCAGGCAGCACAGCAAATCGGTCAACCTGTCAGGCTGACCGATTTGTCATATTCTGCCTTTCAATACATTAGCTGAATTGGAGAAGTGTAAGCATGGAATTTTCCGAATTGTGCGGATTCGGTCAGCGCTACTCCGCGCTCCAACGCCTTTTGCAATCCCTGCGCCTCATCTTCGGCAGTAAAAACGTATATGGCACGCTCGTTATCCGCATCAGTATAAATATCCTGCGGGGTATTGGCAGCTTCGATCTGGAACACATTCTCTGAACCGTGCCAGCAGCCCGCATCCAGTTTTCCCTCCGACCAGACTGCAATCTGCGGTGCAGTTCCCCAATAGTCACCATATACAAAAGCATATCCCTGGCTGACTGCCCATTGGCTCATACGTTGGGCATCGGTCTCCTCTGCCTCAGAGACTTCAGAAACGTAAGGCCCGTAGCAGTATAACAGGCTCCCCAGGCTGAGCAGGCAGACAGCCGCCACTGCGGCATATCCCGGAATGCTTGGAATTTTTCTCAAAACCATCAACCCGGAAAAAGCCACAAGCGGAAACCACATGAAAACATAAATTCCACGGAGCGTGATGTCCATCAGTATCGACGACAGGAAAACACCCGCGATTCCAATCAAGCACAGAATCCAGCACAATTCCAGCGCATCTTCCTGCCGTTTGATCCGCGCAATCCACAGGAGCGCCGCCGCGACAGCGAGAACGATTGGTACTGCAATCACAATCGCCAGGAATCTGGAATAATCCCCCGCGAGCAAATAATCCAAGCTGGTTATCTCCTCAGCGGCACCGACAACCGCAGCGAGTTTATCCCCAAAATTCTCCACAGCGCTCATCTGCGTATTCCCGTAAATGGGTGACGATGAAACGTTCATCAGTTTGACCGTTGCCACACCCGAAAGATTTACAACAGCATAACTGGCAACGCGAATGATTCTGGAAACGTCCCGCTTCTGCCAGAATGTTCTGCGCTGAAGCAGGTTGCGCAATCCATAAAACAGCTCATATGCGGCAATCGGTAAAATCATAACGGCTGTCTGCCGAAGGCTGTGCATTCCTGTGGCAAAACTAAGCAAAAGCGAAACCATCCAGGCAGCCACCCTTGGCTTATCAGATAAATAAGCCCGGGCGTAATCCCCAAACACAACGAACATTGTGATCAGATAGCAGCTGTAAAAGCTTGCCTGTGTAAAAAACAGCAGGGAGTTCATGGAATACACACCATATGGCGCAATTACGCACATCAATAACAACAGGCAGCCCGCCAGCGCTGTCAAAAAAACCTTCGTTACGGCACGCAAAAGCCACAGAAAAGACAGAATAACCAGTGCCATCATCACTTCCGTGGCCACAGCCATAGCCAGATTGATATTTCCACACACACCATACGCAAGCGCTGCCAGGGCCGGGGTCGCAACGATATAAAATTGATTGCCGAATGTCCAGCCATCCGGGAAAAACGTTTTCTGTTCCCACATCCGTTTGGCAACCTGCATATCCGCAAACACATCCGAGTTACAGTACCGGGACAGTCCCCGGAAGTTCAGGTAAGCAAACAGCAGAAGCTGTGCCAGAATGCAGAAAACCACCGCCGCCAAAAGCAGAAGCTGAATCCGTTTATTGGCTTTTTCCGATATGTTCATTTCGCCAAAACCTCATTTTCGATCAATTGAAACAATGATAACAGGGCTGCCGAAAAAGAAACCTTTGCGGCAGCCCCAATTGTCACTTTCAGTTGCAGCGAACAATGCACTGAACCTTCTGATCACCATAGGTGGCGGTGATGGCAGTGGTGCCGGACTTGATCGCCTTGACTACGCCGTTTTCATCGACCGAGGCAATGTAGGGATGCTCAGAGCTCCACTGAACCTCGTTCTGCTCCAGATCGCAGTCCAGCAAAAGCTTATACTCATAGTACACGCCCAGACGGATATCCGTCTTCTTCAGCTTCAGCGTCACATTCTTCAGGCCAGCCTGGGTGGGAGCTGCCGTGGCCTCCGTCTGTCCGGCATCGGCGGGCGCTTCCGTCTCGTCACTCTGGGGCTCGGCGGCGTCTTTCTCTGCCGGAACAGGAATAGTTTCCGGAACTTCTGTAGTGGGCACGGTGGTTTCCTCAACATACCGAACGGTTACCGGACACTCCATGGTGCTGACGCCGCAGCGGATGGTAATGACCGCTTCGCCCTCCGACACAGCGGTAATTCTGCCGTCCTCCGTAACCATCGCCACAGACTCATCGCTGGATGTAAAGAGAATTTTGTCGGTGGTGTTCTCCGGGCTGGCCTTGACGTGCAGGAGGAACATCTGCCCCTCCTCATTCAGTTCCACAGTCTTGCCGCTGATGACGTACAGCTCCTGGCAGGGAATGCTCAGTTCCGTCGTCTCCGTGGCCGCTGCCTGCGTTTCCTGAGTCGTCTGCAGGGCTGCGTCAGATTTTCCGCCCATATTCGGCAGGAAGTACCGGACGAAAATGAAGCCGGCAGCCATCAGGAGCAGGGCGATCAGAACCGTCAGCACAATCACGACCAGCGTATTCGGCCGGGACTCCTCCTCGTCCTCGTCCTCTTCCTCCTCATCGTAATCCGTCTCCGCATAGGTAACCTCCCCCTCTTCGGATTCGGAATTCACCTCGTCAAAGTCAAAAATCTCCTTGCGCTTTCTGGGATATTCCTGAGCGTCTGTACCCTCTGTCTGCTCCAAAAGGTCCTCCCCCAGCCGGTTGCCCGCGGCATCCCTGGGACAGCCGCAGATCGGACAGCAGTCCGCAGTATCCGGATAAGAAGTCCCGCAAACGTCACAAATTATCTTACTCATTCTGATGCCTCCAGTTGTCCAACGACTCTGTGTCAATACTGCGTGACATTATACCACGTTTTTCTGGGAATTACAACAACAAAAGTATTGCTTTTTTCCGCCTTTTCCATTATGATATGTGGGTAAGAGGAGGCGATAGCATTGTCAGAACCCACGTTGATCTCCCCCTTGCTGGACGGCTTCACAATGGGCCAGCCCATCAGCGAGCATGACGGCGTAAGCTGCTGCCCAGCCATCAAGGAAGACACAGACAAAAAATACATCGTGAAAATCATCACCATACCGGCAACACAGACCCAGATGGACGCTCTGCTGCTGGCAGGTGCCTATAAAGACCCCGCCGATGCCATGGAATACTACCGCATGGTCGGCGAGGACGTTCAGAAGGAAGCGGAATTGCTGAAGCAGCTGTCCCAGCAGGAGGGCTTTTTGTCCTATGAAGGCTGGCAGATGGCCCCCATTACCCGCAAGCGGCTGGGCTATCAGGTCTATCTGGTGGGCAGCTACAAGCGTTCCCTGGAAAAGCATCTGCGCCGCAGCCCCGTGACCCAGCTGGAGGCCATGAATCTGGGACTGGATCTGTGCGCGGCACTGACCGCCTGCCGAAAAGCCGGTTCCCTGTATGTGGCGCTGAAACCGGCGAATATCTTTGTATCCGAAAAAAAGCAATACCGCATCGGTGATCTCGGCTTTGTTTCTCTGGACGCGCTGAGCTATACGGCGCTTCCGAAAAAGTATCAAAGCCCCTACACGCCGCCGGAGCTGTTTGACCCTATGGCGGCGCTGAATCTGACGGCGGATACCTACGCCGTCGGCATGATTCTGTACCAGCTCTACAATGACGGGCAGCTTCCCTCCCGGGAAAAAGCCGCCGAAGAAGCTCTGCCCTCGCCGGTGAACGCGGATTATGAGCTGGCGGAGATCATTATGAAGGCCATTGACCCGGACCCCGCCGCACGCTGGGACGACCCGTCGGAATTGGGCAAGGCGCTGGCATCTTATATGCAGCGCAACGCTGTGAACGATATACCCATTACCCACGTGGTACCATTGGAAGCCGTAACAGGCGCCGCACCTGAGGCCGCTACCACGACGGAACCGACCGAAGCAACGCCTGCCGCGGAACCCGTGTCCGGTGAGGAAGCTGTTTCCGCTGAATCCGTTTCTGAGCCGGAGACGGAGGAAGACAAAAGCCCGGAAGAAACACCGGAGACGCTGGAGCCGGAACCGCCCGGGGAGATTTCCGGGGAAGCAATTTCCGAAAATGACGGTGTGACCGCCCAGGCGCCAGTGCCGGAGTCCCCGGAATCGGCAGAATCTCCGGCGCAGACGGAAGAACTGCCCACAGAAACGGAGGAAGATGTCTCTCCCTCCGAATCGGAGACGGCAGCGTCGGAAGGCCCCTACGATGACTTCACCGGCATTCTTGCCAAGGCGGAGGATCTGATTCAGCATGAGGCCCCCGAGGGTGTGGTGCTGCCGGATGTCCCCGAACCGCCGGATCCCTTTGCTTTCGCAAAAGAAGATTCCGAGGATATTGACGACTCTGACATTCCCCTTGACCCCGTCATGGAAGAGGAAGAAACGCCTGCTCCCAAAAAGAAGAAAAAAAGTCAGAAAAAATACGCCGACCCCAAGTATAAGCGAAGAACCAAGCGGCTGATTTCCACATTGACCTTCCTTCTGGCTCTGTGCCTTGCCGGGCTTGCCGGATTCTGGTACTATCAGAACATTTACTTACAGGCCATCAACCGCATTTTGATTAACGGCACCCGGGATCAGCTGACGGTCATTGTCGATACCGACGCGCAGGAATCGCTGCTGTCCGTTACCTGCTCTGACAACTACGGCAACAGCCAGAGCCAGCCCCTCAGCGGCGGCACCGCCGTATTTACTGACCTTCAGCCCAGCACGCTGTACACCATTCAGCTGGATATTGACGGCTTCCATAAGCTGGTGGGTAAAACCTCCGACATTTTCACCACGGATGCTACCACCAATATTCTCTCCTTCACCTCCGTAGCGGGCACCGAGGATGGCTCGGTGGTGCTGAACTTTGCGGTGGAAGGGGAAGAACCGGATCAGTGGTCCCTCCACTATGCCGCAGAAGATGAGGAAGCCCGGGAGGAGACTTTCGAAGGCCACTCTGTTTCCATCTCCGGCCTGACCGTGGGCAAGCTGTACACCTTTACCCTGGACGCCGGCGACAAGCTGACGCTGGGCGGCGAAAGGTCCCTGCAATTCGTGGCTACCCGGCTGATCGTTGCCGACAACCTGACCCTCACCTCCTCCAGTGACGGTGAAATCACGGTTCACTGGAACACACCCGGCGATGTCCTTGTGGACAGCTGGACGGTGCGCTGCTACAACGAAAACGGCTATGACGAAAAGCAGACTGTGACCGATACCGAAGCCGTCTTTATCGGCATCGACCCTGCCGCCAGTTATACCATCGAGGTCGTTGCCTCCGGTATGACCCAGCCTGCCCGGGCCAGCATTACCGCCAACCCCATTCGTGTCTCCGAGCTGTCTGTGGATGATTCCCAGCCCCGGGAGCTCACAGTCAGCTGGGATTACGCCGGAGAAAAGCCCGACGGCGGCTGGCTTCTTATATACACCGTTGACGGCGGCGGCAGAAGCATCAAAACATGCGATCAGCCGCAAGTCGTGATCGCGCCCAGGATTCCCGGCGCAAAGTACGCCATGACCGTTCAGGCGGCAGACGGAACCACCGTGCTCGGGGGTACGCTCACCTATTCCTGCCCGGAGGCAGCTGGCTTCAATCAGTTCGAGTTCTCCGCCGAAAACGCGGAGGCAAAGCTGCTACGGACGCCGGATCAGGCAAAGTGGTACTGTGAAAATGTTGACGACAGCAACTATACAGACACCTTTGTCTCCGGTGAGAGCATCTCTGTCGCGGTTCGCAACAGTAAGAGCTTCTATCTGCCCGGCACAGAGGTTGAGGTTCTCTATGTGATCCGGGACGCCTACGGCAATGTACTGCCGGACTATGTGGCAGCACAGAAGGTATCCTGGAAGAATCTCTGGGCCGGCGGCGACGCCAGGTGCGGTGAGTTTACGATCCCCAATGTTCCTGAAAGCGCCGGAAGCTATGAGCTCAGCCTGATCGTTGACGGCATGGAAATGGCAAAGCTGCCCTTTACCATCCAGTAATTTCCATATGCAGCGCAAGCCGCCCCGAAATCCGGGGCGGCTTCGTTATTTGGCACAAAGGCCCGACATCATGTCGCCAAAAAGTTATGAAATCCTATGAAATTCTGAAATATTCACAATTTATCCGATAAATATGCTATAATTGCGGCAGACTAGGATTCAAGAGGTAATACTATGCGTGGAAAAAGTCACCTTCGCATTGCGCAGTATCTGCTGGAAAACTATATGCCGGACGTACCAAAGCACTGCCAGACCGCGTTCCGAATCGGCTGCATCGAACCGGACCGAAACCCGGCTACATATCTGAAAGGCTCCATCCGCTGCCAGTGGCTGCGGGGACACAATTATCAGAACGCCCGGCGGTTCATGCGTTCCATTGCAGCCCGGCTGGAACGGAAGGAAAAGCTGAACCTGTATGATTATTACACGCTGGGCAAGCTGATCCACTACACTACGGACGCTTTTACCTACGCCCACAATGATACCTTCCCTGTGCAGCTGAAACAGCATAAGGAATACGAGGATGCCCTTCAGGAACATTTTCTGCGGTTCATGGAGCGAAATCCCCAGGTGGAAATCCCCTCGGCGCACACCATTATGGAAGCCATTTCCAGCTATCATGAAGAGTATGAGCGTGTGGAATCCAACATCCATACCGATTCCCGTTTTGCCCTGAACGCCTGCTGCTGTGTGCTGGCGATTCTGTGCCTGAAGCCCATTTTTTAACCCGGAGGTAGCCATGTATCGTGTGTTTGCAATGTGTCTGGAAGCGGGAATCGCAGCGGTCATTCTGATTCCGGTATTCTGGGCACTGAACCGGTACTGCTTCCGTAATTCCCGCCGGGCAGTCTGCTATCTGGTGCTGTCGCTCTACCTTGCCGCTGTGGATGCCGTAGTGGGGCTTCCCAGCCTGCTGTATATCCGCTTTGTTCGGAATATCAATCTGGTACCGTTTGCCTATATGTTTTCCGACTACCGGAACAGCCTGCTCAATGTGCTGCTGTTTGTGCCGCTGGGCTTTTTTCTGCCGGTGCTGTGGAAGTGGTTCCGCTCTTTTTGGCGGACTGCACTGTTTGGCTTCGGCTTTTCGCTGTCCATTGAGCTTTTGCAGCTGATGACCCCCCGCGCCACGGACATCAACGACCTGATGACCAACACGCTGGGTGCGGTGCTCGGCTGGTGCCTTGGTCGGGTGATTCTGAAGCTGTTTCCTTCCATCCGGCCCAGTTGGAAAACCAAGGAGCTTGCGATTGTGTTCGGTGTGACCTTCGGCGTTATGTTCCTGGCACAGCCCTTTTTGGCTGAAATCGTTTGGAAACTGGTTCAAAATTGACATATTAGCGGCATCCGCTATGGATGCCGCCTTTTCTATACCGATACATAGCACAGCTTTGCCCCGGGGGCAAAGGTTCTCGGCGTCACGATGGTGTCAAACTGGACGATGACGCCCTCCCGGTCTCTTGGGACGCCAATCACGGTGCCCTCGCCGAAAATCGGATGGCTGACCCGTTTGCCTGTGGGATTCTCCGCCGCCTGTTTCTCCGGCAGCTCCGACGTGGCAATCTGCCGCTGTGTCCGTTCCATCAGATCAGGATCCATGGGCGTGACATATTCCACATTCTCCGGCTCCGCATTGAACAGGAACCGGCTGGGGCTGCGGAAGGAGCCGTCATAATTGCTGCCGGATGCATCGGACAGGAACAACCTGTCACGGGCGCGGGTGAAGGCTACATAGCACAGCCGCCGTTCCTCCTCCAGCTTTTCCCGGGTATTCGCCCGCTTGCCGGGGAAAATCCCCTCGGAAAAACCGCACAGAAATACCACCGGAAACTCAAGGCCCTTTGCCGCGTGAATGGTCATCAGCTTCACCGCCTGGGCCTTTTCCGTCTGGTCCATGTTGGTAAACAGCGCCGCATGGTCAAGGTAGTTGCCCAGCGTTACCTCCTCCCCGGCTTTTCCCGCAAAGTCATAGATTGCCTGCTTCAGCTCCGCCAGATTGTCAAGCCGCTCTTCTTCCCCGCTAGCACGGAGCATATCTTCATAACCGCTCTCATGCAGGATACCTGCCAGCAGGTCTGTCAAATCCATTCCGTCATAAATCGCACGGTACTTTTCAATCAGCCGAACATATTCCCGTGCCCGGCTCCGGCGGAACAGTTCCGTGTCAAGATTGGCCGTCAGCGCTTCGTACAGGCTGCATCCGTTCAGCTGGGCTAATTCCTTCAGAGCGGCAATTCTGGTACGGCCCACCCCCCGGCGGGGCTCGTTCACCGTGCGCAGAAAACTGATATCATCGCCGCTGTAGATCATGCGAAGATAACACAGAACATCCTTGATCTCCTTGCGCTTGTAGAACTCCACGCCGGAGTAGAGTACATAGGGAATCTTACTGCGGATCAGGGATTCCTCCACGGCACGGGACACATAATGTGCCCGGTACAGCACACCCATAGAAGAATAGGGCATTCCGCCATCATGCAGAGCGCGCATATTCGCCGTGATCCAGTCTGCCTCCAATTGACCGGTCTTCCCGTGAAAATAGAGGGGTTTTCTGCCGTCGGGACGGGCCGGGGTGAGCTGCTTTTTCAGCCGGTTTCTGTTTTTGTCAATGAGCGCGTTGGCAGCCGTCAGTATCTGGGGAACGGAACGGTAGTTGGTGTTCAGATAGATGGTTTTGGCCTGAGGGTGGCGGCTTTCAAATTCCAGAATAAAGTTCACGTCCGCCCCCCGCCAGGTGTAGATGGTCTGGTCCGGGTCCCCAACCACGAACAGATTCCTGTGGTAGCCGGACAGAATTTCCGCCAAAGCATACTGGTCCTTGTCGATATCCTGAAACTCATCCACCATGATGTACTCCAGCCGCTGCTGCCATTTTTCCCGAACCGTCTTGTCCCGCTCCAGAATGTACAGGGCAAAATACACCAGATCGTCAAAATCCAGCCCGTAGCATTTGCGCTGCTCATAGAAATAGCGGTACAGGACTTTGTCCTTCAGCGTATTGGCGGAATCCGAAAGGGCGCGCAGCTGTTCCGAGTCGCCGATCAGGGTTTTCACATATCCCCTGCCGCCCTTGCGCCAGCCGATGTGGTCCACCGCTTCCTTGATGGTCAGCTCCCGGCTGGTAATGCCCAGGTCTTCGAATACCCTGCGGAGAATGGATTCCTTGTCCTCCTCGTCCAGGACAATAAACGTGGTGGGGTACTGGACAACGTGGCAGTCCTCCTTCAGAAGCCCCACGCAGAAGCCGTGAAATGTCGTAATTCTCCCCAAGTCCTGATCCGGCAGCTGACGCCGGATACGTTTTTTCATTTCCGCCGCCGCCTTGTTGGTAAAGGTCACGCACAGAATGTTGGCTGTGGAAATGCCCAGCATTTCTACCAGATACAGATACCGTGCCGTCAGGGTTTTGGTTTTGCCGGAACCGGCTCCGGCTACAACCCGGATGTAACCCTCGGTCGTAATCGCTGCCTCCCGCTGCTGGGGGTTCAATTCTTCCAAATACGTCATTTATGCAGCGCCTCCTTTGGAGGAAGGATAGCATCTTTCCAGTCCAATAAATCGGGAACGATTGAAACATCTGTCAAAATCTATTGATTCTCAACAATTTTCTCTTGCATTATTCCGCACAGCGTGGTATAATGTCCGCAGCTAAAGGACTTGGAGGTACTTTCCATGGTTCGGGATTGTACGGTCAGCGCTTTCTTTTATCGCTACTATTACTTTTTTCACCTGAAAAAGTAATAGCGATTTGTGCTGCAAAGAATCCCAAGGCTGAATCAAGTATTTGAGCGCCGCACGAATTGCCCGTGCGGCGCTTATTTTTTAGGAGATGTGTAAATTATGATCGCGATTCTGAAACCCGGCACCACCCCCGAGCAGACCCAGCATCTTGTAAGCTGGCTGAAAACCATGAATCTGGATGTCCATATTTCTCAGGGTGCGGAAGTCACCGTTCTGGGCCTGATCGGAGACACCAGCCGCGTGGATATGGACCTTTTGAAGAGTCTGGAAATGGTAGAGACGGTCAAGCGGGTCTCCGAACCCTTCAAACAGGCAAACCGAAAATTCCATCCTCAGGACACCATTGTGGAGGCGGGCAGTGCCAGAATCGGCGGCGGCTACTTCGCCATGATCGCCGGCCCCTGCTCCGTGGAATCCGAGGAGCAGATCATTGAAGTGGCCCAGGCGGTGAAAGCCTCCGGCGCGACCATGCTTCGCGGCGGCGCCTTTAAGCCCCGTACCTCCCCCTACGCCTTCCAGGGCATGAAAGGCGAGGGTATCCAGCTGCTGCTGAAGGCCAAGGAAGCCACCGGCCTTCCCATCGTGACGGAGCTGATGAACATTTCCACCCTGGATCTGTTCGCGGATGTGGACGTCATTCAGGTGGGCGCGCGGAATATGCAGAATTTTGACCTTCTGAAGGAGCTGGGTAAAACCAAGAAGCCCATCCTGCTGAAGCGGGGCCTTGCCAACACCATTCAGGAGCTGCTCATGAGCGCGGAGTACATCATGAGCGAGGGCAATGAGAACGTCATTCTCTGCGAGCGGGGCATCCGTACCTTTGAGACCGCCACCCGCAATACCCTGGACCTGTCCGCCGTAGCTGTGCTGCACAACCTGACCCACCTGCCTGTGGTGGTCGATCCCAGCCATGCCACCGGAAAGGCTGATCTGGTGGCTCCCATGGCCTATGCGGCAACCGCTGCCGGTGCCGACGGCATCATGGTGGAGGTGCACAACAATCCTGCCTGCGCTCTGTGCGACGGCGCCCAGTCCCTGACCCCGCCCCAGTTCGACGAGCTGAGCCGGAAGGTGCAGAAGATTCGTGAGGTTCTGGTATGAATGTTGGTATTTTGGGTCTTGGCCTGATCGGCGGCTCCCTTGCCCGGGCCTATGCGCTGGAAGGGCACACCGTTTACGCGGTTCAGAGAAACGAGGCCATGCTGTCCTTTGCCATGCTGGCGGGCGCGGTGCATGGCAGGCTGAATGAAGAGGCCATTCCCAAGTGCGACCTGATTCTGCTGGCAATCTACCCCGACGGCAGCGCCTCCTGGCTGGAAAAGAACGCCCCTCTGATTTCCAAAAACGCGCTGGTGCTTGACTGCTGCGGCGTGAAGCGGGAAATCTGCACCCGGTGCTTCCCTGTGGCAAAGCAGTACGGATTTACCTTTGTGGGCGGACACCCCATGGCCGGTTCCCAGTTCTCCGGCTTCAAATACAGCCGGGCCGATTTGTTCGCCGGCGCCCCCATGGTGCTGGTGCCCCCGGTGTTTGACGATATTGCCCTGCTTCAGCGGGTCAAGGACGCCCTGAAGCCCTGTCATTTCGGCTTCTTTTCCGTCACCACCGCGGAAGATCACGACAAGATGATTGCCTTCACCTCCCAGATGCCCCACATTCTGAGCAACGCCTTTATTAAATCCCCCACCGCCCTGAAGCACAAGGGCTTTTCGGCAGGCAGCTATAAGGATTTGACGAGAGTCGCGTGGCTGAATCCGCAGATGTGGGCGGAGCTGTTTCTGGAAAACCGGGACAACGTTCTGTTTGAACTGGACTACTATATTGAAAGCTTGAAGCAATACCAGCAGGCCATCCGGGATGAGGATATGGACGCTCTGGTGCAGCTGCTGGACGAGGGCAGGAAGCGAAAGGAAGAGGTGGACGGATGAATACCGTAACCGTCAGCGCATCCAAAACCTATGACATTCTCATTGGCAGCGGCCTGCTGCCTCAACTGGGAGCGCAGGTAAAAAAGCTGGGCAAGGCCTCGAAAATCTGCGTGGTCAGCGAGACTGCCGTCTTTCCTCTCTACGGGAAAACAGTGACGGAAAGTCTGGAAAACGCCGGATTTTCTGTGGTAAATTTTGTATTTCCCGCCGGTGAGGAGAGCAAAAACGGCTCTGTTTTTTTGGAACTTCTGAATTTTCTGGCACAGAGCGGGCTGACCCGTACTGATATCGTCGTTGCCTTGGGCGGCGGCGTTACCGGCGACCTTGCCGGGTTCGCGGCGGCAAGCTTCCTGCGAGGCATTCGCTTTGTTCAGGTCCCCACTACCCTGCTGGCTGCGGTGGATTCCTCGGTGGGCGGCAAAACCGCCATCGATCTGCCCGCAGGCAAGAATCTGGCAGGTGCTTTCTGCCAGCCCAGTCTGGTGCTGTGTGATACCGACACCCTGGATACCCTGCCCACCGATATTTTCCGGGACGGCTGTGCCGAGGTCATCAAGTACGGTATTCTGTACGACCCCGTGCTGTTCGCCCATCTGGAAGAAAAAGGGCTGGACTTTGACCGGGAGGCCGTTATCACCCGGTGCGTGGAACTAAAACGGGATGTGGTCATGGAGGACGAATTCGACACCGGGGCAAGAATGAAGCTGAATCTGGGCCACACCATCGGGCATGGTGTGGAAGCTAAGAGTCATTTCACCCTATCCCACGGGAAATCCGTTGCCATCGGCATGGCAATCGTCAGCCGGGCCTCCGGATGCGCCGACACACAACAGATTCTCGCCCTTTTGGAACGGTTCGGGCTGCCCACCCACACGGACTACACCGCCGATGACCTCTACGCCTATACCCTGTCCGACAAAAAGCGTTCCGGCGGTGTGGTCAATCTGATTATTCCCCGTTCCATTGGCGACTGCGCCATCGTTCCTACCCCCGTGGAGCAGCTAAAATCTTTGATTCAGGCAGGTCTGTGAGTATGGATATTACCATCCAACCCCGAAGCTTACGGGGAGACATCACCATCATTCCTTCCAAGTCACAGGCACACCGCCTGCTGATCTGCGCCGCCTTTTCTGACAAGCCAACTCAGCTTCGCTGTCCCGATACGAACCGGGATATTGAGGCCACCGCGGGGTGTCTGAACGCGCTGGGGGCTGAGATTTTCAGAACGGCGACTGGATATACCGTCTTCCCTGTTGGGCAGGTTCCCGAAAATGCGGAGCTGAACTGTCACGACAGCGGCTCTACCCTGCGCTTTTTGCTGCCTGTGGCCGGTGCGCTGGGCGTGGACACCATTTTCCAACTGGAAGGACGGCTGCCACAGCGCCCCCTGTCCCCGCTTTGGGAAGAAATGGAGCGGATGGGCTGCAGCCTTTCCCGGCCTACTGCCGATACCATACGCTGCACTGGAAAACTAAGGTCTGGAAACTACTTCATTGACGGCAGCGTTTCCAGCCAGTATATCACCGGCCTGCTGCTGGCTCTTTCTCTCATGGACGCTCCAAGCCATCTGGAAATTACCGGAAAAGTAGAATCAAAACCATACATCCGTATGACAGAAGAGGCAATCTCCCGTTTCGCTGGAGACTTTGCGCATCCCGGAGGGAAACAATTTCATTCTCCCGGGTATCTTTCCGTGGAAGGTGACTGGAGCAACGGTGCGTTTTTCCTGGCGGCAATGGAACTGGGCAGTGAATTGACGATTCACGGACTGAACACCGCTTCGCCCCAGGGAGACCGGGCAGTCATAGAAATCCTGCCTTTACTTCGCAACGGCACCCCTACGGTATCCGCCGCGGACATTCCCGATCTGGTGCCCATTCTCTCCGTGGTGGCGGCCTGTAAAAACGGCGCGGTATTTACGAACATCCGGCGGCTGCGGCTGAAGGAATCCGACCGGGTGGCTTCCGTTATCGCCATGATTACGGCTCTGGGCGGCAGGGCGGAAGCTGACGAGAATACGCTTCGCGTTTTCGGCACTGGACTGACCGGCGGAACGGTGGACAGTGTCAACGACCACCGCATCGCCATGTCCGCCGCCATAGCCGCCACCGTTTGTAAGGAACCGGTGACGATTCTCGGCGCGGATTGTGTCAAAAAATCGTATCCCAAGTTTTTTGAGGAATACCGCCGGTTAGGAGGAAATTATGAGCAGCACCTACGGTGAAAATTTGAAACTGACTATTTTCGGGCAGTCCCACGGAGCCGCCGTCGGTATGACGCTGGATGGAATACCGGCAGGGCTTCCCGTGGATTTTGACGCATTACAGGTATTTCTGAACAGAAGAGCGCCGGGGCAGAATGGCTGGTCCACCCCCCGGAAGGAGGAGGACCGCCCGGATTTCCTGGCAGGGATTCTGGATGGCTTTACCTGCGGCGCGCCCATTGCCGCCGTCATTCACAACACAAACACCCGCTCCGGTGACTACGCCAACCTGCGCGACTGCCCCCGCCCGGGACACGCGGATTACACCGCGCAAATCAAGTATGGCGGCTTTCAGGACGCGGCCGGCGGCGGACATTTCTCCGGGCGGCTGACGGCGTCCCTGTGCATCGCGGGAGGGCTGTGCAAACAGTGGCTGGCGGAACGGGGTATTCGCGTTGCCGCGCGGATTGCAGCCATTGCCGGAGTAGAAGATAATTTCGAGGTGAATCCCCTGAACCCCCAGTTGGATTTTATCGGGAACGAATTTCCCGTTTTCTCCCCTGACGCCGGGGCGCGGATGCGGGAAAGAATTGCCGAGGCCAGGTCGGATTGTGACAGTGTTGGCGGCATTATCGAGTGCTACATCACCGGGGTGCCTGCCGGATTGGGGGAACCGATGTTCGGCGGTGTGGAAAGCCGGATTGCCCAGATCGTCTACGGCGTGCCTGCCGTGAAATCCGTGGAATTTGGCGTTGGCCGTGAGGCCGCCAATTTGCGCGGCAGCCAGTGCAACGATGCCTTTACCATTGACGATGGGAAGATTTGCACATCGACCAACAACGCGGGCGGCATTCTGGGCGGCATTACCAATGGGATGCCCGTGATTTTCCGGGCCGCCATCAAGCCCACGCCGTCCATTTCCCGGCCCCAGCAGAGCGTCTGCCTGAGCAAGGGAGCGGTGCAGGAGCTGGTGGTGAAAGGCCGTCACGATCCCTGCATCGTCCCCAGAGCGGTTCCCGTGATTGAGGCAGCTGCCGCCATCGCCATGTTCGACTTGATTCTTGGGAATACACAGACAGACAGGAGGAAGTAAAGCCATGGATTTGTCAGAAATCCGTCAGCAAATTGACGAGATCGATCAGGAGCTGGTGGAGCTGTTCTGCCGGCGGATGAGCCTGTCCGCACAGGTTGCCGACTACAAAAAAGCCAACAATCTGCCGATTTTTGTTCCCGCACGGGAGCGGGCAATTCTGCAAAAGGTGGCTGAGTTGGCCGGCCCGGAGATGGAGAACTACACCCGGGTGCTGTACTCCATGCTCTTCGAGCTGAGTCGCAGCTACCAGAGCAAGCGCAACGGTGAAATCAGCCCGCTGTACCAGTCCATTTCCAAGGCCATTGAGGGGACGCCAAAGCTATTCCCACAGGCGCCTACTGTAGCCTGTCAGGGCGTGGAAGGGGCCTACTCCCAGATTGCCTGTGAGAAAATCTTCAAAAGCCCTTTCATTATGTACTTCAAAAATTTTGAGGGGGTCTTTAACGCCATTGAGCAGGGTATGTGCCAATACGGCGTTCTGCCCATTGAGAATTCCACGGCAGGCTCCGTCACCAAGGTTTACGACCTGATGATCCGGCACAATTTCTCCATCGTCCGCACCTTCCGGCTGAAGGTGGACCACAATCTGCTGGCAAATCCCGGCGCTTCCCTTGCCGACATCAAGACCATCTATTCCCACGAACAGGCCATCAATCAATGCAGTGACTTCCTTCGCGGCCTGCCCGGTGTCAACGTGGTTGCCGTGGAAAATACCGCAGTGGCGGCGGAAATGGTAGCAAACTCCGGTGAGAAGGACGTTGCCGCCCTGTCCAGCCGCTCCTGTGCGGAGCTGTACGGGCTGAGCTGCCTTGCCGCCTCCGTGCAGGACAAGGGCAACAACCGTACCCGGTTTATCTGCATCAGTAAAAATCTGGAAATCTATCCCGGCTCCGACAAAACCAGCATCATGATGGTTCTCCCCCATAAACCCGGCGCCCTGTATAAGGTTCTCGCCCGTCTGTACACCTTGGGTATCAACGTTACCAAGCTGGAATCCCGCCCCATTCCCGACCGGGAATTTGAGTTCATGTTCTATTTTGATCTGGACACTTCCATTTATTCCGAGGAATACGTGCAGCTCATGTGTGAGTTGGATGAATTGTGCGAGGAATTTAAGTATCTGGGCAGCTATACCGAGGTGATTTGATGAAATGCGGATTATTGGGGCGGAAGCTGGGACACAGCTATTCCCCCCAGATTCACGGGATGCTGGGCGATTATTCCTATGCGCTTTTTGAAAAAGAGCCGGAACAGCTGGCTTCTTTTCTCAAGGATGGGGATTTTACCGGAATCAACGTGACCATTCCCTACAAAAAAGATGTGATTCCCTATCTGGATGAATTGTCCGCTGCCGCCCGGAAAATCGGTTCTGTAAATACCATCGTCCGCAGAGCTGACGGCAGCCTGTTTGGGCACAATTCCGATTATTTCGGCTTCGTCTCGCTGGTAAGGCACAGCGGTATCGCTGTGGCTGGGAAAAAGGTTCTGGTTCTGGGCAGCGGCGGCACCTCCAATATGGCTGTGGCGGCGCTGAAGGATTTGGGCGCTGCGCCTGTTGTGATTTCCCGTTCCGGAGAAAATAACTACGATAATCTGCACCTACACGCCGATGCGTCCGTGATCGTCAATGCAACACCCGTAGGTATGTACCCAAACACCGGCGTCTCCCCCATTGACCTGAACCGCTTTCCCAAATTGGAGGGCGTACTGGATGTGATCTACAATCCCGCCAAAACCAAATTGCTGCTGGATGCCGAGGCTTTGGGCGTTCCTCACGAAAACGGCCTGTGGATGCTGGTGGCCCAGGCAAAGGAAGCCTCGGAATACTTTACGGGAAAGAAGCTGCCGGACAGCTGCATCGGAAAAATCCACGGAATCTTGTCGCGGCAGATGAAAAATATCGTCCTTATCGGGATGCCCGGCTGCGGAAAAAGCACCGTTGGCAAACTGTTGGCGGAGAAACTGGGACGGTCATTCGTGGATGCCGATGAGGAAATCATCCAATTGGCAGGAAAGTCCATTCCCGGAATTTTCGCCCAGGACGGGGAAAAAGTCTTCCGCAAATTGGAGACGGCAACTCTGGAGAATTTGGGCAAGCAGTCCGGTTTGGTGATTGCCACCGGCGGTGGCTGTGTCACCCGGGAGGAAAACTATCCGGCCCTCCATCAGAACGGTAGCATTGTCTGGCTGGAACGAAGCCTGTCCTTGCTGCCAACAGAGGGGCGGCCTCTGTCTCAAGCAAATCGTTTGGAGGAAATGTACACGATTCGAAAGCCCCTGTATGAGTCCTTCGCGGATATCCGGGTGGAAAACGCCGGAAGTCCGGAGCAGACTGTCAGCGAAATTCTGTCACAGCTGGAGGAATTGTCATGAAAATTCTGGTAATCAACGGCCCGAATCTGAATATGCTGGGCATCCGGGAGCCGGGAATTTACGGTAAAAACACCTTCGCGGATCTTCTTACCCTGCTGGAGGACACCGCAAAGGAGCTGGGTGTGGAGGTAGAACAATACCAGTCCAACCATGAGGGAGATATTGTGGACAAAATCCAGTGGGCCTACGGAAAAATTGACGGAATCGTTATCAATCCCGCCGCCTACACCCACACCTCCGTGGCAATTCTGGACGCCCTGAAAGCGGTTTCCATCCCCGCTGTGGAGGTACATATCTCCGATGTGGACGCCCGGGAATCCTTCCGGCAGATTTCCTACGCAGGCATGGCCTGCTGCAAAACCATCAAGGGTCACGGCTTTCAGGGCTACCGGGAAGCGATACAGTACCTTGTGGAACAATATGGTTAAAAATACGGCTATCGCCTCGCTTGAGACGATAGCCGTTCCTTTATTCTACCGATTTTAACGCTTCCGCCATGTTGATCTTGTCCAGACGGAAATAGAACACGAAGTCCACCACCAGTGCGGACAGCAGCGTCAGGCCGATGGACCAAACGTAGGAAATCGGCTCTGCCAGTACCGTAAACCAGACCATGTCAATCTTGATCTGGCTCATGACGAAAATCAACAGCAGCTTGCCAAACACCAGCCCCAGCAGCGCCCCGACCACCGTCAGCGCCAGATTCTCCTTGAACACGTAAGCTGCCGTTTCTGAGGCGTTGAAGCCAAGAACCTTGATGGTGGCAATCTCCCGAATCCGCTCGTTGATGTTGATGTTGGTCAGGTTGTAAAGAACCGTCACCGCCAGCAGTCCCGCACAGAAGACGATAACCCAGACCACCAGATCCATCGCTTCCATCATTCTGCTTACCGTTGCCGCCAGGTCCTCGCTGACCGACACATTCATCACATAGCTTAAGTCACTGATTGCAGCGCCGAGGGCGTGGACATCGGCGCCGTCCTTCATGCGGACGAAGGCCATCTGGTATTCCGGTTCCTTCCCCCACTGGCCGGAAATGGTTACCGGTGACACAATGGCATAGTTGTATACATGATTGTCATAGATGCCGGACACCGTCAGGTGCAGCTCCTCCAGATCGCCATTGCGCAGAATCAGCTCGTCCCCTCCCCGGATGCCCAGATTTTCCGCAACTCCGGAGGACAGGAGAACCTGATCCTTTCCGGGCATGGAGAGCTGGTTATCCCCCTTGTGGAAATCAATGAAGCTGGCAAGTTCGTCACCGCCGGAAAGCAGATAGATTTCCTTTACCCGGTTGTCAAAGTCCAGTTCTACGCTGCTCTGATGATAGAACATCATATTTTCGGCATCCCGCTCTACCGTTTTTCTGAACTTTTCCTGCTGCCGTTCAGAGGGTTCCTCCCGGAAATAGACGGAAATATCATATTTTGTCACATTTTCAAACTGATAGGCCGCAACATTGGAAATGGAATCCCGCAGTCCAAAGCCCGTCAGCAGCAGCGCCGTACAGCCGCCGATGCCAATGAGCATCATTGCCAGCCGCTGCCGGTAGCGGAAGATGTTGCGGATGGTCACCTTATTCAGGAAGCTGATTTTCTTCCAGAAAGGCAGCCTTTCCACAAAGATCTGCTTTCCCGCCTCCGGTGCCTTGGGGCGGATCAATTCTGCCGGATTCTCTGCGAGAGTCTTATGGCAGCACCACCAGGTAACAAAGAGCATGACCGCCGTATAGATCACCAGCACCGCTATGGAAAGAGGCCAGTTGAAGGTTAAAACCACATTGGGCTGAATATTCAGCATGATGCAGTAGGCCTTCCATAGAATCTGGGGAAAAATGGTACAGCCTGCCGCAATGCCCAGAGCGCAGCCCAACACCGCGCCGCTGCCGGAATAGATGAGATATTTGCTCATGATCTCCCGGTCGGTGTAGCCCAGCGCCTTCAGAGTTCCGATCTGTGTGCGCTCCTCATCGATCATCCGCGTCATTGTGGTAATGCAGACCAACGCCGCAATCAGGATGAAAAACACCGGGAACACCCGGGAGACACCCGCCACAATATCCGAAGAACTGTCCAGATTGTTGTAGCCCACGTTGCTGTTCCGGTCCAGAATCATCAGATCCGGCGTGTCCATGGAATCAATCTCGTCACGGGCATCCAGCAGTTCTTCTTCCGCGTCCTTCAACTCCGCTTCGGCATCCGCCAGTTCTTTCTCGGCGTCCTGTTTTGCCTGCTCATAGTCATTCCAGCCGTCCTTCAGCTCATCTTTTCCTTTCTTCCACTCGCCCCAGCCGACAGCCAGTTTCTTTTCGGCATTGTTCAGCTTGATTTCATTGGCCCACATCTCCTGCTCGCCCTTGTCGAGCTGCGCTTTCGCCTCCGCAAGCTGCTTCTCGGCGGCGGCCTTCTGGCTTTCCAGCGCGGCATAGCCGGCCTGAACTGCCGCCATGGCATCCGCGATTTGAAGAACCTGTTGGGCCTGCGTATAGGCACCGCTGCCCGCACTCAACTCCGTGTTCAAAGCCTCGTTTTGCAGCCTCAGCGCGTTGATCTGTTCCTCGATGCCCGGCTTTTCCTCTTCCGGCGCTGCTTCCAGACTGGCCGTAAGGGCTTCAATTCTGCTTTCATTCTCCGAGATCATACCGGGCAGGGATTCATATCTGGCGGCAAATTCCGTCGCAGACGCGATTTGATCCTTCACCTGCTCATAAGAACCTGAAATCGCCGCGTACTGCGCATCCAACTCCTGCCTTGCGGCGGTGAACTGTGCCTCCGCTTCCGCTTTCTTCTGAGCCAGTTCCTTCCGCCCATCTTCAATCTGACTCCGGGCCTCTTCGATCTTTTCCCGGCCCTCTTCGATCTCCTTCGCACCGTCGATCAGCTTTTTTCTGTTCTTTTCCAGTTCTTCCTCGCCGTCCTTCAGTTTCTGCTCCGCATCGGCAAGTTCCTTCTCCGCGTCTTTCTTCGCGTCCTCATATTCCTTGACGCCGTCCTGATACTCCCGATAGCCCTTATCGTATTCTTCCTCCGCCTCTGCCTTGACATCGGAAAAACGTTCTTCACACAGCTGCTCTGCCCGCGACTTCAGCCGGTCAGCTTCCGCATCCAGAAAATCGTTGTATTCCTCGGTGTAGATTTTGTGACTGCCGTCAAGCCGAAGATGAACCTCCGTATAATAATCGTTGTCCAGCGCTGCCTTGGGCACATAGAAACAGTCAGAAAGAGAGCCGCTGCCCACGGAAGTGGTGCCCCGGTTCATATCCATATAAAGCGGCGAGGACACATAGCCCACAATGGTGAAGGTCTTCTGAACCACCTTGTCAAGGGAATCCGGGTCATTGCTGTCGGAAATCGTGATCGTAGTGCCGAGAACACTGTCGTCATTGCGATAGCCGTCGGCAAGGCATTCGTCGTCCTTCTGGGGCATTCTTCCGCCCCGGAGGGCCACCTTGTCCACGTTGTCCGGGATGGTATAGAACCGAAATACCGACTCCTGTGTACTATCCTCCCGATTCGCAATCAGGTCAATGCAGTACACGCCCTCCGCGGCGGTTACTCCCGAAAGCTCTGAGAATTTTTGCACATATTTGTTCGTCCAGCCGTAGTTGCTGATCATTCTCAGGTCGAACATATCCTGCTGATCCATGAAGGTCTGGCCCGTGGCAACCATGTCCGTTTTCGTCATCAGAAGGCCTACGAATAATCCGGCACCCAGCGCAATAATCATGGTAATCGCCAAGTACCGCCCTATGGATTTGATAATGGATTGGCGCAGATTTCTGCGCATGGCACTCTTGCTCATGATTACCACTCAATCTCCGATATGTTCTGGGGATGCTCGTTCTTTGTCACCGAAGCAACCGTGCCGTTCTTCACCCGGATGACCCGGTCTGCCATAGCGGTGAGCGCGCCGTTGTGGGTGATGATTATGACGGTCATACCGGTTCTGCGTCCGGTATCCTGCAACAGCTGCAAAATCGCCTTGCCGGTCTGGTAATCCAGCGCGCCGGTAGGCTCATCGCACAGCAGAAGCTTGGGGTTCTTCGCCAGTGCCCGGGCAATGGCAACCCGCTGCTGCTCGCCGCCGGACAGCTGGCTGGGGAAGTTCTTCTTTCGCTCCTCCAACCCCACTTCCTTCAGAATCTCGTCTGCGTCCAGCGGATTTTTGCAGATCTGATTCGCCAGCTCCACATTCTCCAACGCGGTCAGATTGCCGATCAGATTGTAAAACTGGAACACAAACCCCACGTCATGACGGCGGTACTCGGTCAGTTCCTTCTTACTGAGAGCGGAAATCTCCCGCCCATCCAGCAACACCCGGCCGGTTGTCAGGGTGTCCATACCGCCTAGAATATTCAAAAGTGTCGTCTTGCCCGCGCCGGAGGGACCGACAATCACCACCAGCTCCCCCTTCTCCACTTCAAAAGAGGTATCGTGAAGGGCATGAATCTCTACCTCTCCCATGTGATAGGTCTTTCCCACATTTTCAAATTCCACAAACGCCATAATCCGCACCTCGATGGATTTTTCTCTGATTATACCACAATTCGGCCAGTTAATTTTAACGATTTGTGAATTAAAGTGAAAAGAGCTGTCTGATTTCAAATGAAGTCAGATGGCTCTTTTTCTATTGATTCGCGCCTTCAATGTTTGAAAGTTATGATTCAACGTAAGTGCTCAATAAGGCTCCCCCGCCCCACCTATTGGGCTAGAGCCTGAAAACCTCCGGCCCGTGTGGGTCGGAGGTTTTGTGGATTACTTGAGGCCTGCCTGCTCCAGCAGAGCGGGAATCTTGGACTCCCAGCCCAAGCTCATGATGTGCACGCCCTGGCAGTAGGGCTTGCACTCCCGGATGATCCGGGCGGCGATTTCCACGCCGGTGATGCCGGCCTTGGTCCTCTCCTTGTCGGCCTGCAGCTCGGCAATCAGCTCATCGGGGATGTGGACACCGGCAACGTTCTTGTTCATAAACTTGCACATACCGGCGGACTTGGGAATGATGATGCCCACCTGCACAGGCTTGCCAAACTGCTTGGCTTTTTCCATGAACTTGATGAACTTCTCAGGCTCAAACACAGCCTGGGTCTGGAAATACTCGGCGCCGGCCTTGACCTTGCGCTCCATCTTCACCAGCTGGGCGTCTACAGAGTCAGAGCAGGGGGACACGACGGCGCCCTTGGCAAACTTGGGGGGCTCGCCCACCAGCTCGTTGCCGCCCAGGTCCACACCGGTCTCCAGCAGGCTCGCAGTGTGCAGCAGAGAGACGGAGTCCAGATCGAACACGGGCTTAGCCTGAGGATGGTCGCCCAGCTTGGTGTGGTCGCCGGTCAGGCACAGGATGTTGTCAATGCCCAGCATGGCGGCGCTCAGCAGATCGGACTGCAGGGCGATGCGGTTCCGGTCACGGCAGGTCAGCTGGAAGATGGGGTTCAGGCCCGCGTCCTTCAGCACCTTACAGGTGGCGAGGGAACCCAGACGCATGACAGAGGACTGGTTATCAGTGACGTTGACGAAGTGGACGCCGGACAGGTACTTCTTGGCCTCTTCTACCATGCCGTCAATATGAATTCCTTTGGAAGGGCCGACCTCGGCAGTAACTACAAATTCACCGTTATCAAACAGTTCCGTAATTCTCATAATTCTATTCGCTCCTAATTTATTCAGATTCTTTGGCGGCCTTGGTAGCCTCGTCTGTGTTAAAATCATGCAATTGGGTGGGGCACTTCAGAACGTCCAGACGGCCCTGGGCCTTCAGACGCTGATAGATGCGCTCCCAGCCACATTCCATGGTGGGATTGACCTCGCACTTGCCGTCCTTGGTGCCGCCGCAGGGGCCGTTCACCAGGCTCTTGGAGCAGGCGGTGATGGGGCAGATGCCGCCGGTCAGGTTCAGGAAGCACTCGCCGCACTGGCCGCAGTCGTACTCCAGCGGGGTCACGCCCTGGAAGCCGGGCAGTTCAATGGTATCGCAGCAGGCGTAGACGGGCTTGTCCTCCAGCACCTCGGAGATGGTCTGGACACCCACACCGCAGGAGAATACCAGCACAGCGTCTGCCTCGGCAATTTTGGCCATGGGCGCGCGCAGCCGCAGAGCCAGTTCGGTGGGGTTGCACACATAATCGGTGGTCAGGGTGCCAACGAGCTTGCCTTCCTCGGACAGCTTCCTCTGCAGAGCCTTTGCCTCTTCCTCGGGGAAGCCAACTTCTTTACAGCCGTGGCAGTTGATGATGAAAACCTTGCCGGAAGCCAGGGAAGCAATCGCTTCTTCAGATTTCAATTTCGTAATCAACATAAGTCTTCTTCATCCCCCTTATTTCTTCTTCAGCAGAGGCGCGATCATGCCCTTGGCGGCGTTGATCTTGGACACCAGAGGAATCTTGGACGAGCAGATGTACTCACAGCACTTGCAGGAGAAGCAGTCCATGACGTTCAGCTTCAGCAGGGTGTCGGTGTCACCCAGCTGGGCGTACTTGTAGATATCCAGCGGCTGAAGCTCCATGGGGCACACGTCCACGCAGCGGCCGCACTTGATGCATTCCTTCTCCTCGGTGTGGTCGGCGGCAATGGCAATGATACCGTTGCAGCCCTTGATGATGGGCACATTGGTGTCCTTAATGGGAGCGCCCATCATGGGGCCGCCCATCTTCAGCACCACGTCGTCGCCGGTGATGCCGCCGCAGTGATCGATGATCTCCTGCACGTTGGTGCCCAGCTTCACCATGTAGTTGCCGGGCTTGGCGATGAACTCGCCGGTGACGGAAACCACACGCTCCACCAGAGGCATACCCTTCTGGATGGCGTCGGAGATGGCCTTGGCGGTGGAGGTGTTGCTCACCACGCAGCCCACGTCGGCGGGCAGCTTGCCGCTGGGAACCTGACGGCCCATGACCTTCTTAATGAGCATCTTCTCAGCGCCCTCGGGGTACTGCGTTCTAGCGGCGCAGACGCGGATATTGTCGTAAGGAGCGACCTTTTCTTCCATCAGCGCAAGGGCATCGGGCTTGTTGTCCTCAATGAGAATCACGCCCTCGGGAGCGCTGACGGCCTTCATCATGGCCCGCAGGCCGAAGACAATGTCGTCGGCGTACTCCAGCATGACCCGATGGTCAGCAGTCAGGTAAGGCTCACACTCGGAGCCGTTGATCAGAACGGCGTCGATGGGCTTGCCGGGCTTCAGCTTGACGTAGGTTGGGAAGGTTGCGCCGCCCATGCCGACGATGCCCTTCTCCTTGACGATCTCAACGATCTCGTCGGGGGTAAGCTCCTCAAGAGGCTTGTTAGGAACGACAGACTCGTGGAGGGTGTTCTTGCCGTCATTCTTGATGACAACACTCATGATGCCGGGGCCCTTGTTGGGATGGGTATGAGGCTCCACGGCGATAACGGTGCCGCTGACACTGGAGTGGACGGGGGCGCTGATGAAGCCCGCCTGCTCACCGATGAGCTGACCGACCTTCACGGTGTCGCCGGGCTGAACCACGGGGTTCGCGGGGGCACCGATGTGCATTGCCAGGGGGATGATGACGGTATCCGGCTCAGGGAACTTCTGAAGAGCCAGATGCTCGGTGTATTCTTTGTTCTCGGTGGGATGGACGCCGCCGTAGAAGCCCTCGTAGCGCTTGGCACGGGCCTCGGCCACATAGGCCTTGATGGTTTCCACGTCATTTACGGAGTAGTCCCGCAGCTGAACGGGCTGATCCAGGAATTCTTTGGTCCTGCCCTGCTTTTCCAGACGCTGATAGATCTTCTCCCAGGCGCAGTCCTTCTTGGGATCGATTTCGCACTTGCCGTCCTTGGCACCGCCGCACTGGCCGTTGACCAGACTCTTGGTGCAGTCCACAATGGGGCAGATGCCGCCGGTGACGTTCAGGTAGCACTGGGCACAGGCACCGCAGGTCTTCTTCGTCAGGGCCATGCCGTGATGTCCGATGTAGTTCAGGGAGTTGGTCGCCGTAAAGACGGGAACGCTCTGAAGATCCGCCACAGTCTGCACGCCGAGACCGCAGGAAATGACCACCACATTCTCGGTGCCCTCCGGCACGATTCCCGCCAGCTTCTTTTCGGTCTGCACCTTGTTGCAGAGGAAATCCAGCTTTGCGGTTCCGGTGATGGTTTTTCCCTGTTCCTGAGCAATGGCAGCAATCGCCGCTACTTCCGGCTCTTCGGTTGTGTTGAACTCTTTGAAGCACTTGTTGCAGGCAACCACAAAGAAGTTATCCTTCCCTGCGAGCAAGCCTTCCAGTTCTTCTTTGCTCTTTAACACATACTTGGTATAATCCACCAAATATCACCTTCTTATCCTTTTGTTCTTCGTTTGCGTGCAAACGATTACAGAATGGATTATATCATACACACCATACAAATGTCCAGTATTTCCCATGCTTTTTTTCAGTAAATTATCCTTATTTCTCTTGATTTAGTTAGCATTCGCTAATTTAATTTGACAAAAAAGGGCGCTTACCGGGCACAGCGCGGGTTTCTTTGCGGACATGAATGGAACGCGGTCCGGCAATCCGCTCCCGGTTCAGCATAAAAACCGCCCGGTTTGCTGGAAACCGGGCAGTAATTGTATCTCTTCAATGCTGTTTCCAGGTGCTGCGGGAGAACAGAACCAGAATTGGGAAAATTTCCAGTCTGCCTGCCAGCATATCCAGAATCAGCACCAGCTTGGAAGTCACGCTGTAGGCGGCGTAATTGCAGGTGGGGCCTACGGCCTCCAAACCGGGGCCGATATTATTGAAGCAGGCCAGCACCGCGCTGAAATTCGTCCCGATGGAAAAGCCGTCCAAAGATATGACCACAAAACTCAAAAGCAGAATAATCATATAAGCGGACAGGTAAGCGTTGGCGCTGTCCAGCACCTTCTCGTCCATCACCTGCCCGTTGATGCGAATGGACTGCACCCGGCGGTGGTGGAGCACCTGATGGATATTGCGCCGCAGAATCTTAAACAGCAGCAGCGCCCGGGCGCATTTCAGGCCGCCGCCGGTAGAGCCGGCACAGGCACCGATCACCATGAGCAGAAGCAGAAGGCTCTGGGAAAAGGCAGGCCACTGTCCAAAATCCGTGGTGGCAAAGCCCGTGGTCGTCATGATGGAAGAAACCTGAAACGCCGCATGGCGGATGGTCTCGCCGATCGTGGAATAAAAACCCCGCAGGTTCAGGGTGATGAGCAGAATGCTGCCCAGCATAATTCCCACATACAGGCGAAGCTCTTCATCCTTGAAGACGCTTTTGAAATTGCCCAGCATCAGCAGATAGTAGCAACTGAAGTTCACGCCGAACAGCGCCATAAACACCGTGGTCACATTCTGAATATAGGGAGAATAGCCGGCGAGGGAGTCGTTTTTCACGCCGAAGCCGCCGGTGCCGGCGGTGCCGAAGGCGGTACAGACCGCTTCCAGCAGGGGCATCTTCCCGATGACAAGGAAAATAATGTTGGCTATGGTCAGAATCAGGTACAGGATGTACAGAATTACCGCGGTTTTCCGCATTTTGGGAACCAGCTTGCCCACGTTGGGGCCGGGGCTTTCCGCCCGCAGCAGGTGCATGGTAAAGCCCTGTCCCTTGCCGTTGCCCGGCGCGAAGGCCAGTAAAAACACCAGCACGCCCATGCCGCCCAGCCAGTGGCTGAAGCTGCGCCAGTACAGAATACCCCAGGAAAGGGACTCCACCTCCAGCAGGATGGACGCGCCCGTGGTGGTAAAACCGGACACAATCTCAAAAAACGCGTCAATGAATTTGGGAATCTCCCGGGAAAAGTAGAAGGGCAGGCAGCTCAGCAGGCTCAATACAATCCAGCTGACGCCCACACAGACCAGGCCCTCCCTTGCGTAGAAGGCGCTGGGCGCGCTGCGGCAGGTCAACTGCAGCAGGCCAATGACTACGGCAAAAATACCCAGCGTGAGCAGAAAGCCATATACCGCCCTGTCTTCCCGGTAATACAGGCTGATGAAAAGCGCCGGAAGCATAAACACAGCGCCGATTGTCAGAATCTGGGCAACAAACCGCCCCATCATTTTGTAATTCATGGCAAATCCTTCACGCAAAAATGTCGTTCAGCTGGCGAAGCGTACCCTGACCGCTGGTGACCACCACGATGGTGTCTCCCCAGGTGAAGGAGGAATCACCGCCGGGAATCTCCGTGTGGGAACCGTGGGTGATGCTGACCAGCAGCACATTGTCTTTGAGCTTGAGATTCTTCAGGGGCGTATCACAGTGCAGCGTCGTCTCATCCACCTGAAATTCCACTGCCTCCGCCTGTCCGTGAGCAATCATGTGCACACTTACCGCCGCGCCGGTCTGATTCTGCATGGCGCGCACATACCGGGCAATGTTGTTGCAGCACAGCTCCTTGGGGCAGACCACGCTTCCCAACGCCAGCGCGTCGATCATGGCATGGTTCTCCATACGGCTCAGCTTGGTAATCACCTGTGGCACTCCCCTGCTCTGGGCATACAGAGAGATAATCATATTCAGTTCATCAATACCGGTCAGGCTTACCAGCGCGTCCACCTTGGACAGGCCCTCGCTCTCCAGCAGCAGGTGGTCCGTGCTGTCGCCGTGAAGCACGGTCACATTGGGCAGCAGGGCGGAAAGCTCCTGGCAGCGCCCGTAGTCCTTTTCAATGAGCTGAACGGCAATGCCGTGTCTGTCCAGCATGGCTGCCAGGTAGAAGCTGACCCGCCCGCCGCCGCAGAGCATGACCCGGCGCACCCGGCGGGTAATAATGCCCAGATTGCGCAGCAGAGTCGTCAGATTCTGAGCCGGGGCGGTCACGAAAATGCGGTCGCCTTCCCGGAGGACAAAATTGCCGTTGGGCGCAATGGCCGCGCCGTTTCGCAGAACCGCGCAGACCAGCACCCGGCAGCCCGCAACGCTGTTCATATCGCTGAGCGCCACATTGCACAGCTTGCTGGATGCGTCAATCCGCAGCTCCACGATCTCCGTGCGGCCTTTGGCAAAGGTATCCCGCTTGAGGAAGCCGGGGTATTGCAGCAGGTGGGCAATCTCCTGAGCCGCCTGCTTTTCCGGATTGATGGTCATGGACAGGCCGAACACATCTTTCATGGCGTAGATCTGCTCAGTATACTCCGGGTCCCGGATTCTGGCGATGGTGTGCAGCTTCGGGTTGAGACAGTGGGCTGTGGTGCAGCAAAGCAGGTTGATGGCATCAGCGTTTGTCGCCGCAATCAGCAGCTCTGCCTCCCGGACACCGGCCTGCTGCAGAATGTTCATGGACGCGCAGTTACCGGAAATCGCCATAACATCGTACTGCTCCTGAGATTCCTCGAGGACATGGGCATCGGTATCAATCAGCGTAACGTCATGGCCCTCCGCGGACAGCAGCCGCGTCAGCGTAGAGCCAACCTTTCCGTTACCGGCAATGATTATGTTCATAACAACCCCCGATTCTGAAGAATTTCCGTACTTCCGGCTATTGTATCATTGATCTGCGCAAAAAACAACTATTTTTTGCGCACAGAAAAGCCCGCCGCTTTGAAAGCGGCGGGCTCCTCCGTTTGGAAAGAAGAGAGGTAGAAAAGAGGGTCTGTACGAATGAAAGGCAAGCGGCTCACGGCTTCCGCCGCCTTTCATGGTTATAGGATAAAGCGCAATTATTGCGGGAATATAAACGATGGCAAAACAAATTATGTACGGTTCATTAAGAATTCCTTATCATTTTATCAATTGTATGGTAAATTCTTGACTTATTGCCAGAAACTGTGTATTCTGAGTGTCAGAGAATTGACCCATCGGAACCAGGAGGTATTTTGCATGAATGAATATGAACAGGCATTGCAATTAAAGGAAGAAACCGTGGCCCACCGCCGGTTCTTCCACCAAAACGCCGAGATAGGGCTGGAAATGCCCAAGGCCGTGGACTATGTGATGCAGGAGCTGACGAAAGCCGGGCTTCAGCCCCGGAAGTGCGGACACGGCGTCACCGCCCAGCTGGGCTCCGGCGGTAAAACGCTGCTGCTCCGGGCGGACATGGACGCCCTGCCCATGCCGGAGCTCAGCGGAGAACCCTTCGCCTGCCCCACCGGCACGGAGGCCCACACCTGCGGCCATGATTTTCACGCCGCCATGCTGCTGACCGCCGCAAAAATGCTCAAGCAGCGGGAAAGCGAGCTGAAGGGCACCGTCCGCTTCATGTTCCAGCCCGCCGAGGAGACCTTCGAGGGCAGCCGGGATATGATCGCAAACGGCATTCTGGACGGCGTGGACGCCGCCCTTGCCTTCCACGTCTCCCCCGGCAAGATGCCCGTGGGGCTCGTAATGTACAACAGCACCGGCACCATGATGTTCTCCGTGGACGGCTTCCGTATCACCATCTACGGTCAGGGCGGTCACGGCGCCTACCCCCACACCGCCGTTGACCCAATCAACATCGGCGTCCACATCCATCTGGCCTTGCAGGAGCTGATTGCGAGAGAGGCCGACCCCACCCATGCCTGTGTGCTGACCATCGGTCAGTTCAGCGCCGGTTCCGCCGCCAATATTATTCCCGATGAGGCGGTTTTGCAGGGCACCCTGCGTACCAACAACCGGGAGTCCCGGGACAAGCTGGTGCGGCGCATCAGGGAAGTGGCGGAAAAAACTGCGGCAGTCTACGGCGGTACGGTGGCAATCGAATGGATTTCTCAGGTTCCTCCCCTGATCTGCGACCACGACCTTGTGGAGTCTGTCATCGGCTATATGAAGGAGCTTCCGGTTCCCAATATGGCTTTCTATCCCAATGTCACCGCCAGCGCTTCTGAGGACTTTTCCATTGTGGCAGAAAAGATTCCCAGTGCGTTTATCTACCTGTCCTCCGGATATCCCGATGATCGGGGAGACTATCCCGCCCACAATCCAAAGGCAATGTTCAACGAGGATGTATGTCCCAACGGTGCGGCCTTCCTGACGCACTGCGCCAAGCGCTGGCTGGAGGATCACGCCTGAATATCATAAAGGGGGCAGCCTGCGCTGCAATGCCATTAAGATAATGACATAAGGCTAAAGGCCACACCTTCAAAGATTGAGT
>CAMFBN010000004.1 GCA_945948535.1 uncultured Clostridia bacterium | reverse complement strand
AGACCGTGCGCTCCATGCCGTCAAAGGACAGCTGGGGCTGAAAATCCTCCGGCAGGGCCTCGGGATGGGCGATATAGTATTCAAACAGCCTTGCCAGCATGGCTTTGGCCTTGCTCTCCTCCCCCTTCGCCACGGGGTTGCGGTAGACCCGCTCAAACATGAAGGCCCGCAAATCCTTCAATGCCTTTTCCACCTGCGGGGTCAGGCAGATGGCCCCGGCTTCCCGGGAGGTGCGGATCATGTCCGTCACCAGCGTATTGATTCTGTCCCGGTGGGTATCCCCCAGAATGTCTGTAATCTCCCGGGGTAAATCGTCGTTGGTCAGGATTCCCGCCCGGATGGCGTCGTCAATATCATGGTTGACGTAGGCAATCTGGTCGGATCGGCGGACAATCTGACCCTCCAACGTCTCCGGCCAGTCTGGCCCCGTGTGTCCCACGATGCCCATACGGACTTCATAGCTGAGGTTCAGGCCCTGCCCGTCCTTTTCCAGCACGTCCACCACCCGAAGGCTCTGCTCGTTATGGCGAAAGGGCTTTCCCATACACTGGGACAGTGCCGCTTCTCCGGCGTGGCCGAAGGGGGTATGCCCAAGGTCGTGGCCCATGGCGATGGCCTCGGACAGGTCTTCATTCAGGCCCAGCGCCCGGGTAATAGTGCCGGCAATCCGGGACACCTCAAGGGTATGGGTCATGCGGGTACGGTAATGGTCGCCCTCGGGCTGCAAAAACACCTGAGTCTTGTGCATCAGCCGGCGGAAGGCCTTGCTGTGGACGATGCGGTCAATGTCCCGCTGGTAGCAGGTGCGCACGTCCTCCTCTCGGGGTTCTTCGTACCGGGGACGGCCCCGGCTCTTGTCTGCAAAGGCCGCCAACGGGTTCAGTCGTTTGTGCTCCAGCCGTTCCAGTTCCTCTTTTACCGTCATGATATCACCCCGTTGTACAATTGAAAATTGACAATTGACAGTTGACAATTTTCAATCATGGTATCTTGTCGCATTTTTAATCATCCCCGCAGGGGATTCCTTAATTGTCAATTGTTCACTGTCAATTGTCAATTCTTATACTGGAAATGCCCGGTACTCCTGCCCGACCTCCATGCCCTCTACCGTGCCGGAGGTCATGTCCGTCAGCCTGTCAAGAAATTTTTGGGTCTGGGCTTCCGGGAACAGCAGCTCCAGCTCCACTTCCGCGCCGAAATCGGTGCTGCGGATGATGCCGCCGAAGGCCTCCGCTTCCAATTTAACCCGCTCGTAAAAGCTGTAGGGACAGGGCACATACAGTACCGTCCACACCCGCTTCATGGATTTTCCCGCCGCGTCTACGGCAATTTTCGTGCCCTTGGTATAGGCCCGCACCAGTCCCCCGGCCCCCAGCAGAATGCCGCCGAAGTACCGGGTCACCACGCAGACCACGTTATAAAGATTCTCCCGCTGCAAAACCTGAAGCATGGGCATTCCCGCCGTGCCGCCAGGTTCGCCGTCGTCGGAAAACCGTACCGCGCCGTCCCGGATGATGTAGGCCCAGCAATTGTGGGTGGCATCATAGTGCTGCTTTTTCATTTCCTGAATCCGGGCTAAGGCTTCCTCTTCCGTCTCCACAGGCCAGACTCTGCCGATGAAGCGGGACTTTTTTTCAATGAACTCCGCTTCCCCGAACTGCGTCGGGATAAGGTATTCGTCCACGCCCTCAGCACTCCTTCACAACGTACTCCCGGAGCCGTCCATAGAGAATGGCATCCAGAATCGTCTCCACCTCGATGCCCTGATCGGTGTACTCCACCTTCTTCACCTGGGCGCTAACGTGGAGTGTCTCCACCATGCCGCCCTTGGCGTAGGGGAATCGCAGAATCACATGGTGCCGGGAATGGCCCAGCGCTTCCTCAATGGCTTTCAGCAGGCCGTCCATATTCTTGCCCTTCTTGGCGGAGATGGCAACGCAGTCCTTGCCCACCGGGATGTCCTCGGTATAGACAAGGTCGGCTTTGTTGTAGCAGCGAAGAACGGGCGTATCCGGCTTGGCCAGCTTGGCAATCAGCCTGTCCACCACCGCCACATGCTCCTCCAGATTGGGGTCGGACACGTCGATAACGTGCAGCAGAAGGTCGGCGTATTCCAGCTCCTCCAGGGTTGCGTGGAAGGCGTTCACCAGATGGTGGGGCAGCTTTGCGATAAAGCCCACCGTATCCGACAGAATCACATCCAGATTGTCCGAGACCTTCAGCTGCCGGGAGGTGGTGTCCAGCGTGTCAAACAGGCGGTTGTTGGCGGGAATGCCCGCGCCCGTCAACTGGTTCAGCAGGGTGGATTTTCCCGCGTTGGTGTAGCCCACAATGGCAACCACGGGAATGGCGTTCTTCATCCGCCGCTCCCGCTGGACAGCGCGCACCTTGCGAACCTGCTCCAATTCCTCCTCCAGCCGGGCAATCCGTTCCCGGATGTGGCGGCGGTCGGTTTCCAGCTTGGTCTCGCCGGGGCCCCGGGTGCCGATGCCGCCGCCCTGCCGGGAAAGGCTGGCGCCCATGCCGGACAGCCGGGGCAAAAGGTACTGATACTGGGCCAGCTCCACCTGCAAACGTCCCTCTTTGGTTTTCGCCCGCTGGGCAAAAATATCCAGAATCAGAGCGCTGCGGTCCAGCACCGTCACGCCGATGATTTCCTCCAATGCCCGGATATTGCCGGGAGACAGCTCGTTGTCAAAAATTACCATGGTGGACGCGGTGGCCTCCACCAGCATCCGCACCTCCTGAGCCTTGCCCTCGCCGATGAAGCTGTGGGAATCCGGCGTGTGGCGGTTTTGCAGCACCTTGCCGGTGCAGAAGCCGCCGGCGGTTTCCAGCAGGTCTTCCAGTTCTTCCAACGATTCCGCGGTGGCGGTCTGTTCCGCCGTGAAGCAGTCGGCATTCAGGCCCACCAGCACCGCCCGCTCCTGTACGGTTTTCTCAAAATTCGATTCCATAGTACCTCCAAAGATACATTATTTTTCAGTATACCACACAAAGCACCGGGCGGACAACTGTTTTTCCGAAAAAAACAAAAAATCCGCACCACGATGATCCGTAGTGCGGAATTTTCTGCTCTTACTTCAGGCCAAAGCGCTTGTTGAACCGATCAACACGTCCACCGGTGTCAACCAGCTTCTGCTTGCCGGTATAGAAAGGGTGGCACTTGGAGCAGATCTCAACACGAATGTCCTTCTTGGTAGAACCGGTGGTAAAGACATTGCCGCAGGCACAGCGGATGGTGGTCTGTTCGTACTTGGGATGGATACCTTCCTTCATTTCGTTCACCTCTTTCGTATCAGTTAAAGGGCATAAATGCCCTAAGCAATCTTCAATCGCCCGGATATCATATCACAGCCAGCAGAAGAATGCAAGCATTTTTTTCGTTTTTTTGAAAAAAGTCGTCAAAATGCCCAGTTGCCGTTTCGGAACACGGGCACCACCCGGCCGTCCTCGCAAATGGCGTCGATATTCATGGTATCACAGCCGATCATGAAGTCCTCGTGGTTCATGGAATCGTTGACGCCCAGCGCCCGGCACTCGTCCAGTGTGCGGTTCTGGAAATCGGAGATGGTGTCCGCAAAGCCGAAGCCCAGCGCCAGATGGCAGGCGGCGTTCTCATCGAACAGGGTGTTATAGAACAGCAGGCCGCTTTCGGCGATGGGGCTGCGCTGGGGCACCAGCGCGCATTCGCCAAGGTAGGCTGCACCCTCGTCCATGGAGATCATGGTATTCAGCAGCTCCTCCCCCTTCTCGGCTTTGGCTTCCACGGCCTTGCCGTTTTCAAAACGGATGGAGAAGTTCTCAATGAGCTGGCCCTGATAGCTCAGGGGCTTGGTGGCGTAGACAATGCCCTCGGCCTTTCCCTTCATGGGAGAAATGAAGCACTCCTCGGAGGGGATATTGGGGTTGAAGGTAAAGCCCTGCAGGCTGGTTTCACTGCCGCCGCACCAGCGGGCTTCGGGAATCATGCCTACGGTCAGATCTGTGCCGTTTTCGGCGGTGTAGTGCAGGCTCTGAATGTGCAGGCTGTTGAGGTAATCGCAGCGGGCTTTCAGATCGGCGTTATGGGCATTCCACGCGGCAATGGGGTCATCAGTAACCCTGGCGGTAAACAAAATCGCCTCCCACAGCTTTTCCACGGCAGCGCTGGCGCGCATACCGGGGAATACCTTTTTTGCCCAGGCGATTCCGGGCACGGCGGCAATGCACCACTGATCCTGGTTCTCCCGGCGGTCACGGTAGGGCTTGATGATGGGGTAGCGCAGCTGGCGGGCCTTGGCCTCTTTCTCCATGTTCACGCCCTTCAGGCCATCAGGATCCTCGGATTCCAGGTAGATGCGGCAGGGTAGTGTCTCGCAGAAGTGCTCCTGCCGGGCCTTCTCCCATTCTTCCACGGTGCCGAGGGTTTTCAGGCTCTGATACCGGACAGCCAGCTTTTCCAGCGGCTGATAGGTCCACTCCACAATCACCTTTTTCGCCTTGGCCTTGTAGGCTTCCTCCACGACCATCTGGACGAACTCCGGCTGGTCCAGGCCCGCGAGGATCATGACCTCCTGCCCCTTCTGGACATTCACGCCGCAACGGACGATCAGTCGGGCATATTCCCGCAATACAGTCTTTTTCATCGGTATTACTCCTTTGTTTTAAACTTTTGTTATGGTAGCAGATTTTGATGGAAAGGTCAATACGGTTGCATTCTTCCATTTGCGCGTGTATAATACAGTTGTTATTTTATGGAATGGGAGAAATGCTTATGCTGACACGGGAACAGTTCCAGCAAAAAATTACAGAGGGCGTGCGGATTTTGGACGGCGCCACAGGCTCCAACCTGCGCAACGCCGGGATGCCCAAGGGCTGCTGCGCCGAGGAATGGATTCTCGCCAACCCGGAACCGCTGGTGGCTTTGCAACGGGCCTATGCCGAGGCAGGCTCTCAGATCATCTACGCCCCCACCTTTCAAGCCCAGCCCATTGCTTTGAAGGCGGTCGGTCTGGACGCCCAAACGGAACGCATCAATGAAGCGCTGGTTTCCCTGTCCCGGTCTGCCGCCCCCGGCTGTCTGATTGCAGGTGACATCACCACCCTCGCCACCTTCTGCGACAGCTGGGACGCGGAATCCTTTGATTTATTGGTAGACAATTACCGCCGCCAGATTCGGGGCCTCATCGACGGCGGCGCCGACCTGCTCATCGGTGAGACGCTGCTGTACCAGCAGGAGGCGGAGGCCATTCTCTGCGCTGCCGAGCTGGAAGGCGCGGGCGCTGCCATGTACAGCTTCACCATGCAGCCGGACGGCTCTCTGTTATCCGGCGCGGACGCGGGAAAGGCCTTGAAATCTCTGGAGGATTCCGGCGCGGCGGCGGTGGGCTTTAACTGCGTGGCGGCGGATATCATGACGCCCTATCTCGTTGCCAAACTGCGGCGCAGCGTGAAGATTCCCCTGATCTGCAAGCCCAACGCAGGCGTTCCCACCATCGGGGATGACGGCATCGCCGTCTATTCCCAGACCCCTCAGGAATTCGCGGAAGTCATGAAGCAGTGCAAGGAAAATGGGGCAACCTTACTTGGCGGCTGCTGCGGCACCGCTCCGGAATATATCGCCGCCCTGCGGGGCATTTAGTTCTATGCTGATCGGGTTGCATCAGCTTTGTAGTTGACAGTTGAAAATTGATAGTTGAAAGTGAAGGAGTCCCTGCGGGCCAACTTGAAATGAATGTTCTTGTTTTATACGTATCAAAATACTTCAATCATCCCCGAAGGGGATACCTTAACTTTCCACTTTCCACTGTCAACTTTCAACCGGGCAACGCCGATAAGTGGATAAGCATTTATAAAAAAGCAGGCCGATGCCTGCTTTTTTTATTGCCATTTTCCCGGAAATGTGATACGCTTTGTGTGTATGAAAACGAGGATACATCTTTATGTCAGCCGCAAAAACGTGCTGACCTGGCTGATGGCGCTTTGCATGGCAGCTTCGGCAGTGACCCGCATAGCCGTCTCCGGTGGGAAAGGGTCCGGGGACGCATTCTATCTGTGGAGTCAAATTCTCCTGCCAATCGCAGCTACCACGCTGTTCGCGCTGATCGCCCTGCTGAACGGCGACAAGCTGTTCTACAAAACCGCGATTCCCGTTTGGATGATGGCCATTTACGCCGGGCTGTGTATCTCCGGCAGCGTGTCAAGCCGTATGATGGTATGGCTGTTCTGGATGGCGCTGATTTTCTTCGCCGTCCTCTACACCGACATCACCGCCGGACACCACGGGGTGCTGTTCCTGCTGCCCGTGGTCTGCGTACCCATGGTGATTCTGCTCTATTTCTACAGGGGGAACCTCCTGCGGGGGGATTTTCTGGGCATGAAGAACCGCTTCGCGGATTTTCTTGCGCTGACCGGCGTACTGATTCTCTGCTTTGCCGTCCGCATTCACCCCGCCGGAGAATATCACCGCGCCTGGGGTGACCGGCCCGATGGGCGCAGAATCCGTTCCCTGCCCGCCATGGCTCAGATCTCCCCCTACATCATGGTCACCCGAAACACCTCCTCCAACCTGTTTGAGGACTCCTTCGAAATCAGTCAGATTGACCGGTATATTCGTCAGAAGCGCCGGGAAGGACTGACAAATTTCGGAATTACTCACGTTCTGCTTGCCTGCTATGTCCGGGCGCTGTGCCGCTATCCCGGCCTGAACCGGTTCATTTCCGGGCAGAAGGTCTATTCCCGGGGCGATGATATTCAGTACTGCATGACCATCAAGAAGGAAATGAGCGCCCAGTCCCCGGATACGGTCATCAAGGTCCACCTGAATCCCCGGGACACCGCCGCCGACGTGTACCGCAAGCTTCAGGATGCCGTGGAAAAGGTGAAAAACACGCCGCTGGACAGCAGTTTCGACAACACTGCCGCCGCATTTACCATGATTCCCGGCGTGCTGCTGAAATTCGCCGTGTGGGGGCTGAAAACCATGGACTATTTTGGGCTTCTGCCCGGTTTTCTGCTGGAGGTCAGTCCCTTCCACGGAAGTCTCTTCTTCACCTCCATGGGCAGTCTCGGCATTCCGCCGATCTTCCACCACCTGTACGACTTCGGCAATCTGCCGGTGTTCGGCGCCTTCGGCATGAAGCGCCGGGCCACCGAGGTGCTGGAGGACGGCACCGTTGTCCAGCGAAAATATGTGGATGTGAAATTCGTACTGGACGAGCGGATTGTGGACGGGTTCTATTACGCCGCTTTCTTTAAGCACTACAAACGGATTCTGATGCATCCGGAGGTTCTGGACAATCCGCCGGAGGAGGTTCTGTGCGATATTGACTGATATGAAAGAACAGGTTTTACGCTACGTTTCCCCGGACTATCCGTGGGCCGACCGGTTCTGCTTCCTGCCGCAGGTGGATTCCACCAATGACTACCTGAAAAAGCTGGCTGCGGAGGGGGCGCCTCACGGCACCGTGGCCCTGTCCGACCATCAGACCGGCGGCCATGGAAGACGGGGACGCAGTTTCCTGTCTCCGCCGGGCGTAGGACTTTATCTGAGCATCCTTCTGCGACCCGAATGCCCCCCTACCCGGCTGATGCACCTGACCTGCGCCGCGGGTGTTGCTATTTGCAACGCCATTGAGCAGAGCGTTGGCTTCCGGCCCGGCATCAAATGGACAAATGATATCGTTTATGGAAAGCGGAAGCTGGGCGGCATTCTCACGGAACTGCGGCTGGATGGGCAGGGCCTTGTGGACTACGCCATTGTGGGCATCGGCATCAACTGCTGCCAGAAGCCGCAGGACTTCCCGCCGGAAATTCGGGAAGTAGCAGGTTCCCTGTCCATGGTCACCGGTCAGCCGGTGGATCGATTCCGGGTGGCGGCGGCAGAACTGGACGCGCTGTACGCCATGAGCTGCGGGCTTTTGACGGAACAGGAAGCCATGCTGACCCAATACCGAAAGGACTGCATCACCATCGGGCAGGAGATTTCCCTTGTCCGGGGCGACGAGATTCGCCACGGAAAGGCGATGGATGTGGATGATGAAGGTGCGCTGGTGGTGCTGTTCCCGGATGGGCACACAGAAGCCGTCAATTCCGGCGAGGTCAGCGTCCGGGGAATGTACGGCTACGTGTAATACTAAAACCTGATTAAAATCTTTCATTCTTTCCGGTCTAAATTGCGCCGGAATGCGTTATCTTCCTTGCTGGGCGTCAGCCCAGCGGCGTCATCTGCCTTTTCTGGCACAATTTATCCTCGGAAATCGATGAAAGCTTTCAAACAGGTTTTAGTATAATTCGTCGAATTTACAAATAATTCTAATTTGTTTATTGCTTTTTCCCTGCGGGCTGGTTATAATAGTCCCAGAATCATAATTATGGAGGTTATGCCATATGAAAACTGTTATTAAGCTGCTGTCCGCTTTGGCCGCTGTCGCCGGCGTTGTCTACATCATTGCTACCTACGGCGAGCAAATCACCGCATGGGCGAAAAAGGTGCTCTCCAACCTGCCCAAGTGCCCCTGCTGCAAGGACGATGCCGCTGAGGAGGCTCCCGCCGAAGCGCCCGCTTCTGAGGAAGCCCCTGCCGAGGAGCCTGCCGCTGTGGAGGTTCCCGTAGAAGCGCCTGCCGCCGCTCCCGCCGAGGAGCCTGTGGTCGCCCCTCACGAGCCCGTAGCTGAGGACGCTGACTTCGCCGAATAATTTCCTGTAAAAAATCCCGGAATGGTACTGCCATTCCGGGATTTTACTTTCAATATCAGATATTTGTCAATATCTCCACCAGCATCTTCACGCACAGCTCCATATCCTCCACCGGGATATACTCGAACCGGCCGTGGTAGTTTTCGCCGCCGGTGCACAGGTTCGGGCAGGGCAGGCCCTCGTAGCTTAAGCGCGCGCCGTCGGTGCCGCCGCGAATGGGAACCTCTCTGGGGTTCATGCCGACGGCAGCCATGGCCTTTTTCGCCCGCTCTACCACGTACATCACCGGTTCAATGCACTGCTTCATATTGAAGTAGCTGTCCCGGATGGTCAGTTCCACCGTGCCTTCCCCGTACTTCCGGTTCAGGAAGTCCGCCGCGGCGGTCATAACCGCTTTCTTTTCCTCGAATTTGGTCATGTCGTGGTCCCGGATGATATAGCGCAGTTCAGAACGCTCCACCTCGCCCTTCATATCCGTCAGGTGGAAGAAGCCCTCATAGCCTTCCGTAGCCTCCGGACGCTGGTGGATGGGCAGCAGGCTCTGGAATTCTATGGCAATATACTGGGAGTTCACCATGGCGTTTTTCGCGGAACCGGGGTGGATATTCCGCCCGTGGAACACTGCCATGGCACCGGCGGCGTTAAAATTCTCGTATTCGATCTCCCCCACCGGGCCGCCGTCGGCGGTATAGGCATAGTCCGCGCCGAAGCCCTTGACATCAAAGTGGTCAGCACCGCTGCCGATTTCCTCGTCTGGAGTGAAGCCGATTTTCAGGGTGGCGTGTCTGCCGCCCTGCTTCAGGATGTGCGCCGCGGCGGTCATGATCTCCGCCACACCGGCCTTGTCGTCCGCGCCCAGCAGGGTGGTGCCGTCGGTGACAATCAGGTGCTTGCCAATGTGGTTTTTCAGTGCGGGATAGTCGCTCTGGCGCAGGAATATTCCCTTTTCTTCATTCAGGCAGATATCCTCTCCGGTGTGCTCCACGATTTTCGCCTGTACATTGGCCCCGGAAGCGTCCGGAGAAGTGTCCATGTGGGCAATCAGGCCGATGGTGGGCAAGCTGGGGTCGCCGGGCACCGTGCCGTAAACATAGCCGAATTCGTCCATTCGGGCGTCCGAAATGCCGAGAGCGAGCATTTCCTCCACCAGAGCAGCGCCCAGCTTTTTCTGCTTGGCGGTAGAGGGGCAGGTGGTGGAATTTTCATCAGACTGGGTGTCAAAGGACACATAGCGCAGGAAGCGCTCGGTTACAGAACTCATAACGATACTCCTTTGTGGCAAAAGAAGCCGCCGCATTTCGCGGCGGCTCCTGATTGAAATGAAACTTACTTGGCAGCCTTGACCAGCTCGGCGGTGTCCTGAGCAATCATCAGCTCTTCATTGGTGGGGATGACCCATACGGTAACCTTGGAATCATCGGTGGAGATGATGGCCTCCTTGCCGCGGATGGTATTCTTCTCGGAGTCAATCTTCACACCCAGGTACTCCAGGCCCTCGCAAATCCGAGCGCGCATGGAAGCGGAGTTCTCGCCCACACCGGCGGTGAACACCAGGCAGTCCAGACCGCCCAGAGCGGCGGCGTAGGCGCCGATATACTTACGAACCTCGTAAGCAAACTTGTCCAGCGCCAGCTGGCAGTCCTCGTTACCCTTCTCGGCCTCGCCCTCGATGTCACGGAAGTCGGAGGACACGCCGGACAGGGCCAGCACGCCAGACTTCTTATTCAGCATATTCAGGCACTCGTCAGCGCTCATGCCGTACTTGTTCATGACGAACTGCACCACAGCGGGGTCCAGATCGCCGGAACGGGTGCCCATGGGAACACCGGCCAGAGGGGTCAGGCCCATGGAGGTATCCTGGCACTTGCCGTCCTTCACGGCGGACAGGGAGGAACCGTTGCCCAGATGGCAGTTGATCAGCTTCATGTCCTTGGTGCCCATCAGCTCGATGGCGCGCTTGGTGACATACTTGTGGGAGGTGCCATGGAAGCCGTAGCGGCGGATGGAGTCATTCTTGTAGTACTCGGTGGGGATGGCGTAACGGTAAGCCACGGGAGGCATGGTCATATGGAACGCGGTGTCGAACACGGCGACCTGAGGCGTGGTGGGCATAACAGCCTGGCAGGCGCGGATACCCATCAGGTTGGCGGGGTTGTGCAGGGGGCCCAGAGGGATGCACTTCTCAATGGCGGCGATGACCTCGTCATTGATGATGCAGGAGTCGAAGAACTCCATGCCGCCGTGCAAGACGCGATGGCCCACGGCATCAATCTCGTCGGTGGACTTGATAACGCCCTCAACGGGGTCAACCAGAATGTCCAGAACTGCGGCGATGGCCTCGGAATGGGTGGGCATGGGGATGTCCTTGACAATCTTCTTGCCGTTTGCGTTGTGAGTCAGGCGGCCGTCAATGTAGATGCGCTCGCACAGGCCCTTGGCGGATACCACACCGGTATCGGGGTCCATCAGCTGATACTTGAGGGAAGAGGAACCGGCATTGATAATCAGAATGTTCATGGGAATCTGCCTCCTAAATATTTTTGTTTTCTTGTTTGGAACTTTATGATATGATAACCATAGCTGGTTATATTATATTGCATTTTTCCGGATTTCTCAAGCCCTGAAACGGAAAAATTTCGCGAAGGAGGAAAAATTTCCATGAATGTGGGAATCGTCTGTGAATATAACCCCTTTCATCTGGGGCACCGGAAGCAAATTGACTCCATTCGGGAGAAATTCGGCGCAAATACCGGTATTATCTGTGCTATGAGCGGCAATTATGTCCAGAGAGGGCATCCCGCCGTGTTTGATAAAACCATCCGGGCGGAGGCCGCCATTCGCTGCGGCGCCGATCTGGTGGTGGAGCTGCCGGTAACCACGTCGCTGTCCTCGGCGGAAGGGTTCGCTGCCGGCGGTGTGGCGGTGCTTTCCCGTCTGTGCGATGGGCTGTGCTTCGGCGCGGAAACTGCCGATTTGAAGCAACTGCTGGGAACTGCCGAGGCGCTGCTCAGTGAAGATTTTCCAAGTCTTCTCCGCCGGGAACTGGACACGGGCCGCTCCTTCCCTGCCGCCCGGCAGGCGGCGCTGGAGAAAATGGGGCTTCCTGGGGCAATTCTGGAATCTCCCAACAATATTCTGGCGGTGGAATACTGCAAAGCAATTATTCGGCAGTCTTCGCGGATGCGGCCCCTACCTATTTCCCGGGAAGGCAGCTATCACGCGAAGGAAGCGGATTTTGAAAATCCCTCCGCCACCTCCCTGCGGATACGGCTGCAAAACGGGTTGGATATCTCCGGGTATCTCCCGGAACCGGCGGGGCAGGTTTTTGCGGGCGCGCCCATCCACACGCTGGAAGCCGGGCAGCGGGCTGTCTTAAGCAGACTGCGTACCATGGAGGACGCGGAATTTGAAGCCCTGCCCTTTGGCTCCGAGGGCCTGTGGCGAAAACTCATGCGTGAAAGCCGCGCTCAGGCCGCATTGGAGGACATCGCCGCCGCCGTCAAGTCCAAACGCTACACCCGCAGCCGGATTGACCGGATGATTCTGTGTGCTTTTCTGGGAATCACCGCCCCAATGCTGGAAGCGGAGATTCCCTACGTCCGGGTGCTGGCCTTCAATGACCGGGGACGGGAGATTTTAAGCGGTGCGAAAAAGGACGGGTTTTTTTTGAACGCCGGACAGCCGGTCCCCCACCCGCTTTGGGAGATGGAGCAAAGGTGGGAGGATTTGTACGGCCTGTTTCAGACCGGCGCTCCCGGTCAGCCCGGGGCGGCAAAAAACCGGCGGGTCTTCTACCTTCGCTGAGGATTGTTCACAAATCTGTTATAGACTTTTTGCGGGTTTGCTGATAAAATGAACGCAGACTACGACTGGAGGGTCCCCGCATGAAAAACCTTCGCAGACAATTTGAGCTTTTCTGCTACAAAAATCGGAATAAGGGCATCCCAAATCTGATGCTCTACATCGTTCTCGGCACCGCCGTGGTATACGTCATGAGCGCGTTCGCGGGTAATAATTTTCTTTACTACCTGCTGTGCTTCGACCGGACGGCGATTCTCCACGGACAGGTCTGGCGGCTCATTTCCTATCCCCTGACCTACAGTGCCGGCAACCTGCTTTTGACCGCCGTTGTCCTGCTGTGCTATTATTCGCTGGGCCGGGCCATGGAGAATATCTGGGGTACCCTGCGCTTTAACCTGTACTACCTGTCCGGAGTGCTCATGATGGACATTTACTGCATGATCTTCGGCGGCGCGGCGGATGTGTCCTACCTGAACATGAGCCTGTTCCTCGCCTACGCCACCCTGTTCCCCGACGCGACCTTCCTGCTGTTCTTCATCATCCCCATCAAGGGCTGGATTTTCGCGCTGATTGACCTGGTGATGGTGCTCATCGGCCTTGTGTCCTACCCCTTCCCCTACAATCTGTTCTCCGTCATCTCCCTTGCCAACTACTTCCTGTTCTTCGGCAAGGATGTGCTGAACGTGATTCCCATGTCCTGGCGGGCCAACGCCGCCCGGCTGTTCCGTAAAAAACCGCCGGTGCAGAAAAAGGCCAAGGTCATCCGCTTTGACGCCGGTTCCTATGAGGCAAGTCAGGCTTCCGTAAAAGCCCCCTATACCCACAAGTGCACGGTCTGCGGGCGGACGGATGTGAGTAACCCGGAGCTGGAATTCCGCTATTGCTCCAAGTGCCGTGGCTACTACTGCTACTGTCAGGACCACATCAACAACCACACCCATATCCAGTAAGCACTCCCCCGGTACGAAAAAGTCCGTGCCGGGGGTGTTCTCTTTGCCCGGAGGGCGCATAGGATGTTCCATACATCTGTACTTTGAGGTGGTACTATGGAACTGACGGCAAACCACATTACGCTTCGGGGATCTCTATTCTCCATGCCCCAATTCTCCCACGAAAACCACGGACGGCGGTTTTTCCGCTTTACGCTGGAGGTGCCCCGGCTGTCCGGGGCGGTGGATGTGCTCCCGGTCATTGCCCGGGAGGACGTTCTCAATGCCATGGAGCTGTCCGACGGGGAGATGCTCACCGTCACCGGACAGGTGCGCTCCCACAATATCCGGGAGGACGGCAGGCGGCGGCTGCTCATCTTTGTATTCGCCAATCTCATTGTCTGCGAGGACGGCGAACCGCTGAACGATGTGGTGCTGGAGGGGCCCATGTGCCGGGAGCCTACTTACCGAAAAACCCCGCTGGGGCGTGAAATCTGTGATGTGATGCTGGCGGTTCCCCGGGCTTTCCGGCGGGCGGATTACCTGCCCTGCATTCTATGGGGCAGAACCGCACTGGAATGCTCCCAGTTCCACACACGGGACATCCTGAAAATTACCGGACGGCTGCAAAGCCGGGCTTATACCAAGGTCACGGAGTCCGGCAGCGAAGAGCGCACCGCCTATGAAATCTCCGCGCTTTCGGCCGAACGACTGGAACCGGAGACGTAAAAAAGCTATTGTTTTTCCCGCCCATTCGTGGTATAAAGAGAAAAAACGAAAAGGAAAGATGGCTATGAAAGAAAAAGTAAACGCCATTATCGAGATACTGAAGCAGCGCTATCCCAACGCCCTGTGCGCCCTGCATTATGAGAAAGACTATGAGCTGATGATTGCCGTGCGGCTGTCTGCTCAGTGCACCGACGCCCGGGTGAATCTGGTGACTCCCGCCCTGTTCGAGGCCTATCCCACACTGGAGGCCATGGCAAACGCGGATATCGCTCATGTGGAGGAGCTGGTGCACTCCTGCGGCTTCTACAAGCACAAGGCCAGAGACATCGTGCTGGGCTGTCAGATGCTCCTGAACGACTACGGCGGTAAGGTACCCGGCACCATGGAGGAGCTGCTGAAAATTCCCGGCGTGGGGCGGAAAACCGCCAATCTGCTGCTGGGAGACCTGTACAGCGTGCCGGGAAGCGTGGTCTGCGACACCCACTGCATCCGCATCTGCGGGCGGCTGGGGCTTTCCCAGGGCAAGGAGCCGGAAAAGGTGGAGGCTCAGCTGCGGGCCGTCCTGCCGCCGGAGGAAAGCAGCGACTTCTGCCACAGGATTGTTCTCTTCGGCCGGGATTGCTGCACCGCCCGGAACCCGGACTGCGGGAACTGTCCCCTCTCCCTTTACTGCCGGGAGTACAACCCGGAGGCGTAACAAGCATAACCCCTCCCCTGTCCGCATAGGCTGTGGACAAGGGAGGGATTTTCTTTGCACAGAAAGCTTCCGATTTTTTATTCCGCTCTGCTGCTGACCGGCGTGAACCTGCTGCTGCGGCTGGCGGGGACTTCCTTTCAGGTCTATCTCTCCGGGCGCATCGGCCCCGCCGGCATTGGGCTGCTTCAGCTGGTTCTGTCCGTGGGTTCCTTCGCCATAGTGGCGGGCATTGCCGGTGTGCGGACTGCCACCATGTACCTGACTGCCGAAGAGCTGGGGAAAAAACGTCCGGAGAACGTGACGCGAATTTTGTCGGCCTGCTTTCTGTACAGTATTCTTTGCAGCGGCGGGGCAGCCCTGTTCCTTTATCATTTGGCCCCCCGGCTGGCGGAAAACTGGATTGGAAACCCGGAAACCGTCCCGGCCCTGCGGCTGCTGGCGGCATTCCTGCCCGCTTCCTGCCTGTGTTCCGTCATGACCGGGTACTTCACCGCGGAAAACCGCATTGGAACGCTGGCGGCTGTGGAGGTCGGCGAGCAGCTGTGCTCCATGACGCTGACCATGCTGGCCCTGAAGTTCTGGGCCGGGCAGGATACCGGGCGGGCCTGCCAATGCGTCATCCTCGGCAGCAGCCTCAGCGGCTGTCTGACGCTGAGTACACTGGTGTTGCTGAGAAACCGGGAGCATCCAAAAACCGGGAACGCCTTTCCCATCGGAAGGAGACTCCTTCAGGCCGCCGTTCCGCTGGCGCTGGCGGATGTGCTGAAATCCGGCATCAACACCGCGGAAAATCTGATGGTGCCCAGACGGCTTGCAAAAAATCCGGCGATTGCCGACCCGCTGGCAAGCTTCGGCACCGTCAGCGGCATGGTGTTTCCCATCCTCATGTTCCCGGCCTGCATTCTGTTCGGACTGGCGGAGCTGCTGATTCCGGAGCTTGCCCGGTGTGCCGCCGCCGGGAGTAAAACCCGGATTTCCTATCTGACCCGCCGGGGCCTGAAAATTGCCATGCTCTATGGAATGGTCTTTTCCGGCCTCATGTATCTGCTCTCCGATACGCTGTGTCTGCGGTTTTACGGAAGTCAGGAGGCGGGACGGTATCTGCGGCTGTACGCGCCCCTGATTCCCATGCTGTACTGCGATGCCATTACCGACTCCATGACCAAAGGGTTGGGGCAGCAGAGGGCCTGCGTCCGCTACAACATTCTGACCTCCGCCATGGATGTGACGTTTCTCTACCTTTTGCTTCCAAAATACGGAATGGAAGGGTATTTTTTCAGTTTCCTGATTACGCATCTGGTGAATTTCATTTTGAGCCTGCGAAGGCTTTTGAAAATCACCGGGGAGCATCTGCCCGCCCACATTCCCATGCTGGCCCTTGCCGCCACACTGGCGGCTTTATGGGGCGCGCGGCGGCTGGGCACGGTTTCCGCCCAATGTGTTGTATTTCTCGTGCTGCTTTTCTGCCTGTTTACGCTGCTGCAGGTCTGTCGGAAAGAGGATTTTGTCTGGTTTTTCCGCCTTGTTCGGACAAGGCGTGTCAGCCCGGAAACTGCAAAGGGATCAGGCGCGGCTACCTGATCCCTTCCGCATATTCCATGTTAATCTCGACATTCAGCAGGGTGCAGCGGACAGTCACCCGGGTTTTGCCGCCCACAGTGCAGGTAAACAGGGTCAAATCCCAGTCCCCTTCCTCCATTTGTTGGGTGTCCTCCGGTTTTAACGTTTCCAGCACCGCCACTTCATAGAAAAAACTGTTACCCGCCATGTCCCGGAAGGTCACCGGGTCGCCGATACGCAGATTTTTCAGCCTGCCGAAATGGGAGTCATAGTTGTGGGCCATCAAAATGAGATCTCCGGTATAGGCGGAACCGGCATAACGGCAGGGTGCGATCTGCAACAGCTCGGAATCCCAGCCGTTCAACACCGGCAGGGTTCTGTCAATGGTGGGCAACTCCACCGTCCCCACATACTCCCTGCCATTCACTTCCGTCACCGGCATTTCCGGCACCGGCAGAGATTCCACCTTGGGTACGGATTGGATAAGGATTTCCTCCCGCGGCTCAGTCTGCGTATCCTCCGTGTCCAGCAGAAGCGCCAGATCCCGCGCCGCCGTTTCGCCTGCCTGCGCGCTCTGCCATAGGTTAAATCCAGCAAGCCCGGCTGACCCGGCGATCAGCAGCAGTCCCAGCGCGATCAGAACGGTGCCCTTAGTCCTCATAGTTGTCCTCTCTGCGGCAAACCAGCCCGAGAACCACCAGCAGCAGCCCCGCGCAAAGCAGCACCGGTACAGGCCACCAGAGCTGTCCCGTCTGGGGCAGCCTTGTTTTGCTGTGTTCACCTGGGCGATTACAGGTATTGGTGACAGTAATGACGCCATTTTTCAGCGTGATTTCCGGCTCCTTATAGCCGGTCACCCGGTCTTCCTCCACGGTCCAGGTATGATTCATATCCCGGTCTTTCCATGTGTACTCCCACTTTCCATTATTGGGAAGCGTCACGCTCTGGAACAGTTCCCCATCGCACATAAGCCTTATGGTGATGGATTTTGGGCGGCGCTCCGGGTGGCAGGAATCTTTCCATACCTTGACCACACGGATATCTCCCACCGCCGGATCACGGCTCACCTTTGTGCGCACCGTGGGTGTGTACGACCAGCCGTCCTCTGTTTTTCGGGGAAGCGTCACCAGCGCCGCCCCTGTGGAATAGACGTAGTCAGAGGTCTTTTTCCTCGTGCTTTTGATAAGGTAGAGTCCGGGTCTTAAATTATTGAATACCGCCTTGCCGGACGCATCCGTTACCGCAGTCACGGCATCCGCTTCACCCAGTGTGGCATCCGACTCCATTCGCTCTGCGGCTCTCTGCCAGACTTCCGCGCTGTCAGATGCAAGGGCCTCCTCCAGAAAAGCTTTATAAGACGGCAGCGGTTTCAGCGTTCCGTCCGCTGTCATTTCCGCTACCCGGTACACCGTAAAGGCAACGCCCGTCAAAGGCTTCCGGTCATAGGTATGCTCTATCGTCATACCGACTTTTTGGTTGATGTCCGGCTCCCCAGCCGCCTGTACGGGCAGCGCAAGGGCGCAGAAGCATGCAAGCAGGCACAGCACTGCGGCGGCACACCGATGAATTCGCGTCATATATATCACCACTTCATTTCTTCCGTCGTTTGGGAATCAGCAGGACAATCAACAGTACCAGCAGAATCGACACCGCCACCACAGTCGCCACCAGATAGGGCTCAATCTGAATCGCGTCGGAGGTTACACGAACGGTTTGAGCCTCCCGTTCATTCTCTACCCGGTGACCGCGTACCAGCAGGCGGTGGGTATTGATGCCGTAGGGCGTACAGGTGACCAGTGTGCACAAATCCTTCCCCGGCTCGATGCGCAGGGCATCCGTGTCGTAAGGCTCCACAATCAGGATCTGATCCACCTCATAGGTCAGCACCTCGTCCAGAACCCGGAACAAAAAGCGGTCGCCCACCGTCAGCTTATCCAGATCGGTAAACAGCCGGGCACTGGGCAGGCCACGGTGGCCGGACAGGACACAGTGGGTACTCTCGCCGCCTACGGGCAGGCTGGTCCACTCCAGATGGCCCACGGCGATTTGGAGCACCGCTTCATCGGTGCCGTGGTAAATGGGCAGGGTCACCTGAATGGAGGGAATTTCGATATAGCCCATAATGCCCAGACCGGACACATCCAGCAGGCGGTCATACTCCGCTTTTTGTTCATCACTGAGCAGGAAGGTGTTCTCCCGCCCCAGAAGGGAGCGGTTGTAGGCTCTTGCGTCCTCCCAGAGCTGATCATAGCTGACGGTGTCCAGCTGGGCCACCTGCTCGGAGTAGGCGGCAATGGCGCGGGTCTGGTGCATGGAGTTCCACCAGTTGGAGAAGGTGGGGTACAGCATCAGGGACAGCCCTATGAACAGAATCAGGAGGAGAATGGTCGTTCCGTGTTTTCGCATAGGGTTCTCCTTGCCGCTGTAAAATGGGTGTGCCGTCTCCGGGAAGGAAGTTCCTTCCCGGAGACGGGGTGTGTCTTACTCCGCAGAGTTCATGCGTTTTTTGGTTACCAGCAGGACGATGGCGCCGAAGGCCAGAATGGAGCCGAGGACGTAGAACAGGGTCGTGCCCATGCCGCCGGTTTCGGGGAGCGTGGAACCGGCGTTGTTGGCGATGGTGATACCAGCGATGCCGCTGTTTATACCGCCAGTGCCAGCCTTTCCATCAGCGGTAACTTCCAGTTTCGTCAGTGCGCTGCTTGCCTGACCATCCGTCCAAGTCTGACCGTTAGTGGTAGTTGCGGTAATGACTACGGTGATGTCTTGGCTCAGGAGGTTGTAGCCGGCAGGGGCAACAATTTCTCTCAACTTATAGGTGCCTGCGTCCAAGCCTGTAACACTGAACAAGCCTGTTGTCTCAGCAGAGGTCAAAACCGTGTCATCAGTCCAGGCATCAGCTGCAATTTTGCCGTCTGTACCCGCAGTGGGGAGATCCTGCCATCCGTCAAATTTCCCATTGGTTATCTTGGCAACCTTACTGGCATCGGAATTCAGCAGGACAAACTTGGCATCCTTCAACTTCTTGGTATTGTCCTTACCATCCACCTTGGTAGTGTCCAGTTCGTAGGTGAATATGATCACCTTATCTTCCGGGGTGTTGCCTGTATTATCGGTATCACCAGAGCCGCTCTGGTCAGGCTTGTTGGAGTATTGCAGATAGACCGTGTTGGGGTTGCCGGGAAGACCAATCTGGGCATTTGGGTTCAGAACCGCGCTGTATTCCACAATGATGTACTGATTTGTTGCAATATCATTAACTACCTTGAGGTTTTCGGTGGAAACGGTAATGGTCTGCCCACTCACAGCGACAGTAAAGTTAGAAGTAATATCTGTGTCCCCTTCATCTCTGATTTTATCGCTGGACAAATATACCTTGACGCTATCTTTAGCCGGAGCAGTCAAGCCATCGGACAGAGTATCGTGGAAGATGTACTTATAGGTATCGTAACGGCTCATATCCGGCACGGATCCAATCAGGTGGAAAGGCACAGCATCACCAATATTGTAGTCGGCAACGTCATTGTAGCCCGTTCCGTAACCGCCGTCCTGATTGTACTTATCGTCCTCCAGTACCTTCTTCTCTACAGTAGGCGCATCGGTTTTGACGGTGATGTTGATATCGCCAACCACCTGAAGTAGCGCAGTGTTGTAGGCGCCGCCTTCACCAACATTCTCAGTGGTGTCTACCACCAGATAATAGCCGTCAGCTAGGTCATTCGTACCGGAGGTCAGTGCTGTTCCGGTGCCAGCCTTGTTGGCATAGGCCAGCTTGGCAACCGCATTGGCAAGAGCACCGTTGTTATTATTGGTGCTCAGTACAACCGCCACATCTTGTGCTTCGCTGCAGTTCGTAAACAGGCTGCCATAGGTGGTGTCCGCTTTCAGAGCACCCAGGAATGCAGTGGAATTGATGCCATCGCCCCACTGGACATCCGAGAGAACATTGTTTTCTTCCCGTCCGGAGAAAACCTGATAGGCGGTGAAAGTATGATCCTTAAGGATTCCTGTTGTAGGTACTGTGACGGTTGCTGCCGAAGCGGTAGCCGCGAGGGCGAAGACGAGGGTGAGCGCCAGCAGGAGGCTGGCAAGTCGTTTTAAATGTTTCATAATTTTGATCCTTTCCTGTTATTTTCGTAAAATAAGGAATTCTGGTTGGGATAGCTCAGACTGCCTCCCTTCTGCGCTTGCGCCGGCAAAGGAGCCACAGCCCCGCACCCGATGTCAGCAGGAAGCCGCCAAAGGTGTACCGAGCGGTTCCCCCGCCGCCGGTCTCCGGAAGCACATACTCCGGATTGTCCGTCGCTTTGTTGGTCACGGTAATGGTGCCGCTTTGGATACCACTGTTGTTGTCATAGGACACATCATAGTTCGTTACGGGCGTCTCGACAACGTAGTAGTAATAGTTGACCGTATTTCCGCTTTCATCCGTGCCAGTCAGGGGAAGGTTTTTGAAGGTATACGTCCAGTTGTTATCTGCTGTGATTGTCTGCGTAGCTACCAACGTGTCTGTAGAACTGTCGAAATCCTCATCAGATTCATCGTTGCGGATTATGGGAGGTGTTACTGTCACTGCCCCGCCATCGGGCGTATTCAGGTTGCTGGGATTATTAAAGGTAACAACAGCCGCAGTATCAGTTTCTACGGTAAAATGATAAGTGTATGTCGCTTCATTTCCGCTTATGGTTGTACTGACAGGCTCAATTACATTTCCATTTACAGTAACTTTCTTTGTGGTAGCATAATCTTTCCCCCAGATATCTGTGAATGTTATCACAACCGTTGATCCCTTTGTAACCTGACCAGAATACCAATTGCCCACTGCATCGTTGTAAGACACCGTTAGGCTGACTGAATCTGTACCGCTTCCCCCTCCGGACGAACTGCCCTGCGTGCTCTTCCGGTAGAGCTGGATGGTGACGGGAGGCTTTCCGCTGGTGTTAGCAGCGCTTCCATCGGGATTCTTCCAGACCTTATCCACCGTTATGGAAGTAGTCGGTAGCTTCGTGTTTTTCACGATGATCGTCTCTCCCATACGGGACAGGTCGATTGCACTGGGCTCGATGTCTGTGGGCTGTCTACCCGTTTCCCCTTCTGAGGTTCCGGAGAAGTAGAAGTAGTATGTCGGAGGACTCTGCGCAAGCTGATAGCCTGCCGGGGCCCTCGTCTCAACGACAGCATAGAGTGTGTTCATTTTGTAGAGGTACTCGCCCTTAGACTCGTCGCCCTGCTGAATCAGAACTCTGCCATCGTTCTGTGTATCCTTTACAACTACCGCATTCTCTCCCCGAGTCCCAGTCGTCATGTCATACTCATAGATGGAGAACTGTGCGCCGGCAAGAACCGTGCCATTGTTTTCCGCGTCTACCTTGGTAAGGCTCAGGAACGGGGTCGTGGAAACACCGCCGGTGGTAGACTGCTCACTCCATATGGTATTTCCGTCTGTCTGCCAGCCGCTGGTTGCCTTTCCTGCCAAACTTGCCGTGTTACTCGCGTCCAGAATAAACACATAGCCGTTTTTCGTATCCACATCGGAATCCACCCGATAGGAATACTCCAGCCTGAGCGGAGTGCTGTTCGGAACCGTTGCAGTAATCGTATTGATGATTTCGTCCGGCCAATTTTCATTTGGTTTCGACGTATACTGCCAACTCCATTGTTCATCCGACAACTTCTGCCCTGGATCACTTTGGCTGATATCGTAGAGTTTTACACTGCTCTGATCCAGAGCAATGCTCACCGACACATCCTTAAACCCTTGTACTCCTTCCTTCCAGGACTGAGCGGTTTTTTCGTATTTGAGTACATCCGTCAACGTCAGCGTATCCGCGCCCTCAACCAAATTGGCACCATCCGGGTTCAGCACAATGGAATACGTCAGCAAACGGGCGTCATTCTTCCACTGTCCAGATTTGCTCACTGTTTCGGATGCCGGTCTTACGTAGGTCCACTTCTGAGTCTGAGAAGCGGAGCCAAGCGTGTCCTGATCGCTGGTCACGGTGACATTGTTGGTAAAGTCATGGGGCTGGCCATCCTTGTAATTCTCATTGCTCAGGTCTACCTTGCAATGATAGACAAGTATAATCTCCTTCCCGGCCGGAACAAGGCTTTGCTCCGTCCCCGTAATCGTCAGCGTCACCTGATTGGTATTCTCTGTCGCAGAGTACGCGCCGTTGATGGAATAGTCTCCGGCCGTGCCGGAAAGGCCGCCGCCTTCCGTTACCGTCAGGGTTACATCGCCTTTCCAGCCATTCCATTCGCTGTTCGGCACCACCACAGATTCCAGCGTCACGCCTTCCGGCAGGGTATCCGTCACCTGAATGGAGTTCCTTTCCCGATCCGAAACGATCTTGACCTTCCATACCAGTTCGCCGGTTATATTCTGCGTCTGGGTATAGGGCTCGTCCTGACTGATCATGACGTTATCGCTGCCGTCTGTCTTTGTTACGCCAGCCTCGCGATAGATATACTCCGCGCTGGTTTCCTTTTCGCCGACCTTGACATCGTTATAGAATTTATTCTGACCAGTCCCCGTGTTGGCCAGACTCGCCGTGGTGGAATAGGTGAAGGTCAGCTTTGTGGCGCCCTCCGGGGGCGTCAGTGCACTGCCGAGGGTGATCGTAAAGCCTGTGTACGCATTCTCGCTTCCTACCGGAGTAACGGTGTCGCTCGTGAATGCATAACTGCCCTTTTCCGCGCCGCTGTCATCCGACCAAGTCGCACTGACGCTTTGCAAGGCATTCACCTGTTCGGTGGTCATCCACTGGTTGGTATTGGTATTGTTATACTGATTTCTGGTGACATCATCCACAATGGTTGTGCCTGCAGCAAGGCCGCCCTTGGGTACGTTCAGTGTGACTGTCCAGGGAATCGTCAGGGTCTTGCCGTCTTCCGAAACTTTGCCCGTCCCCGCGCTCTTGACGACACTGCCGCTGCCGTGGACAGTGACATTCGCCGTCACAGGCGTGCCATTCAGAGACAGACGCGCTTCGTTGATAACTATTCTGTCAGCCCACTCCTGTAGCGCAACCGTCCGATAGGTCACAACGTACTTGTTGGTGTTGACGCCGGTGTTTCCAATCGCTTTAAAGGTGATTTTGGTTACCTTTCCGCCTACGTCCGTGTCGATGGTGTACTCGCCGGCGGCAGGTGCTTGCCCATTGTCATATTTCACCGTAATCTGGTCGGCGGTCAGCTGACCGAGCATGGAGTCTGTAAGCTCCGCGCCGGCAATGTTCTTTCCATTGTCATTGACGGTGACCGTCCAGTTGATCACACCATTGTAACTGTCGTAATTTCCCTCCTTGGCAAGTTTGGGCTCCTCCAAAGAAACCGTCGGATTCTTTGTAATCGGGTTACCCTTTCCCTCTTCAGGAGTAAGGGTCGCTGTGTTGGTTACGGAGGGCACAGGGCTTCCGCTTCCATCCGTCGGAATTGCCGTGGAATATTTAATGGTGTAGCTCTGGGTGTTTTTCTCACCATCCACTGCCTGGAAGGTTATGCCGGTAATTTTGCCATCGTCGCCCTTTGTAAATTCATAGCCGTCTGACGGGTTGATGAAGAATTCTGTATCCGACAACGCCGCGAACATATCATCCGTCAGCGTTGCTCCCGCGATATCCAGCTTGCCGGAATTAACGGTGATTACCCAGTCCAGCTCGTCCGTCACGACATTGTGGGAGCCGGACTTCTCAAACTGGACACCGTTGACGGTTACGGTTGCGGTGGCTTTCTTTTCATCTCCGCTCTCGCCGGGCTTGGGATCAAGGGTCGCCTCGTTCGTCACCTTGGTACCGTTCCAGCTTTCTTCCACCGGGGTGTAATAGGTGATGGTGTATGTATTCTTGTTGACACCGTTTTCATCTGCAATAAAGGATATATTGGTGATTTTTCCGTCGGAGTCCCTGTTTATGCTTACGCCGCCGCTGGGATCAACGCTGATGTCCGAAGCATTCTCCACAAGCCCCAGCATCTGGTCGGTCAGTTTGGCTCCCACGAGATTCTGCTTGTTATCGTTCACCGTGACCGTCCACTTGATATGACCGGGTTTGTCCGAGGCGATGGCGCCATTCTTGCCGATCGTATAGCTGAAGTCCTTGGTCACAGTTACCGTGGAAGTTGCCGAATCGGTGACGGTCTGACCTTTGGCAGATTCTTCGGCGCTGACAGTGACTGTATTTCCCGCTGACACCGTCTCAATCGTCTGGTCGGTGATGGGATAGGTGTAGGTGACAACATAGAACTCGACATCTGTATGGAGTGAATCCCAAGAAGTGTGGGTCTGCTCAGGAATGGCGTTAAGACCGGCAAGTTCCATTGCGATTTTGCCGCTCTGGCTTGTATTCGGGGTCACAGAAACAGTCGTTCCCTCTGTGTCATCGGTCTGACTATTCTCTCCATAAACATGCCGTTTATACTTCTTCACTTCAACCGTAGGTGTACCCAGCGTCAGGCCTTCCGGAATCGTCATGGCATCCGTAAAGCTGATGGGATCCGGGGTGCCCTTGGTGGTGCGGACGTAGACGGTGTAAACCAGCTTATCCCCATCCTGTACCCAGTGACCGGATTTGCTGACATCGATGTCATAGCTTTCGGTTGTGTCTTCCGGGTATGTAATCTCACCGGCGGGAATCTCCACAGTCTGTGAACCCTCGCCGACAATAAAGTTACCGTTTTGTAGCTGATCCTTTGTAAACTCGCCCTTAAAATCTACATATCCGGAGACAGGCTGGCATTCAGAAACATGGTTGTTCACATAATCTTCACTGAAGACAACCTGAACAGAATAGGTGCCATCGTCATTTTTCACGAAGGTGTATGTACCTGCCTCCTGTCCGCCGCTGTCTTTCAGGATCTGTTGAACGCCCAGCAGAGAGGCCGGAATCGTAACCCCGGCAGGGTATTCGTAGGTATATAGCGTCCCGGCAGTCACTGCTTTCCCATCCGAAGGCGCTCCAAAAGTAAATTGCACTTTCAGATTCGTTTTGAATGTGTCCGTCTTGGCGTCATAGGTAGTCCCGCTGCCCGTAATAGAGGTATTCGGTAAGGAAGCGGTCGTTCCCCGCGCATTACCGGTCAGCAGCATCAGCATTGGAGTACCGTCCAATGCATCGGCGTCCTGCGCAGATTCGGCAGATACGGCAGTTTCCGCTGTAGCATAGCATTCCTCGGTATGGGTATGCTCCTCCATACCACAGGTGAGAACATCCTCGGTAACCGTTTCAAAGCAGGCGTCACTGTGGGCATGGCTCAGGATTTCCGGCTGACCGCAGATCCAGTTTCCGGCCTCATCAAAGCAATCTGATGTGTGCTGATGCGGCTTGATTTCCTCCTTCGTGCAGATCAGCTCCGGCTGGCCCTGCTCATAAATCGGGCCGTCCTCCAGGCCGCAGGTCAGCTGGTTTTCCCACGCATAGCATTCATCCGTATGGTGGTGTGGCTGCGCTTCCTCCAGGCCGCAGGTCAGCGCGTTCTCCGTTTGGCAGCACTCCGCGCCGTGATGATGTCCGGCACTCTCCTCCTCCGTGCAGATCAGCGCGCCGGTTTCATCATAGCAGCCCTCACCATGGGTATGCCCATCGCTCTCAGGAACGGTGCAGATCAGCACCTGCTTCTGACCGTAACAGGCCTGCGTGTGGGTATGGCCCTCGGTTTCCGCCTTTCCACAGGTCAGCGCTCCCCGCTGCAGGGTATAGCAGCTGTCCGTATGGGTATGCTCGCCCACTACCCGGGTGGGAATCTGGTAGCACTCAGCGGTGTGGGTATGCGCCTTTCTCTCGGGAAGAGTGCACACCAATTTGCCGCCTTCATAACAGGAGGAATTGTGCTCGTGAATGACAAAATCCGCGTAACCACAGCTGCCGTCCGCGCACCGGGCAGTATGGGTATGTACGCCAATTGTCTGCATCGTGCAGGCAAGGTGCTTCGACGCCTGCTGGGTATAGCAGCTGTCGGTATGCCTGTGCTCCTGCTGACCGCAGAACGTCTCCTTCTCCATGGTAATGGCAGGCAGAATCAGGGCATAGGTCGTGCAGAATACCACCACGCAGCCCAGAATGCTCACCAGCCGTTTCCAGACCCGATTCCGCTGGCGCCGATTATGAAATTGTTCCGCACTCCGAATCAGATCAATGTCCATGATTTCCTCTCCACGATCAGTTTACTTTTCCAAAATCAGACAGGGGCCAAACGCAGAATACAATTTTTCCCACAACCTGTTCCTCTGCCACGCAGCCCACCGCGCTGCTGCGGCTGTCCACTGAGGTTGTCCGGTGATCTCCCATCAAAAAGTAGCGGGATTCCGGAACCTGATAGGGAAATTCCAGATCACACTGGCCCAACGCCTTTTCCGATACGTACGGCTCCAGCTGTTGCTCGCCGTTTATGTACACCGTGCCGTCCTGCGTGATATTGACAACGTCCGCCGGGCCCGCCATCACCCGCTTGACCAGCAGCTTGTTGCCCAGATAGAAGGCTACCAGATCCCCCTTTTCAAAGTCGGAGTCCTTCACGGCAACCACGATTTGTCCCTCATGCAGGGTAGGCGTCATAGAGTTTCCGTAAATCTGCAGAACCGGCATCCAAAGCGTCGCCACCAGAATGGCAAACGCCGCCACAACCACCAGCGTGTAAACCGTGCTCTTCAGAACGGCGGCATAGCGGTGCCGGTATGTTTCCCGCTTCAGCTCCGCGCGCAGCAGGGCGATATCCGGAACCTCTTTTACCGTTTTATTCTTCATTGCCGATTCCCCTCACAGCTCTCCCACTTTTGCCTGCGCTTCCATTTCCTCGCACCTGCGTCTGGTCTGCTCCAGAAGACGCTCGGCCTGTTCCCGGCTTTCCTTCTCCATCTGGCGGCAAATCAGCTGGCTGCGCTCGCTGAGCAGGCGGATATTTTCTGTGTACTGCTCGCAGGCAGCCTGAGCCGCTTCAAACACCCCGTTCAGCCGCAGGGATGCTTCCGCAATGGAGCCGGCGTTATCAATTTCAATCACACGGCTGGCAAGCGCTGCCTCCGCAGTCCTCAGTCGTTCCTTGACCTCGCGCAGCTCTTCGCTTTGGGAAATCAGCATTTCCAGCAGATCCGCTCGGGATAAACGTTTAAGTTCTTTTTCTGTCATAACCGCAGGCCTCCCCTTTCCGCCCAACTCGAGGGAGGGAGTCCCCGCCGTCAGGCGCCTTCCCTTGTTAATAATCCTATACTGCCACTACGGGCATGGTACTCATACTCGTATTATAACATCGTTTTTCTGCTTTTCAAGCGCCCTGGCTATTTTCAGATATTTGCACAATATTACTATTACTAAATCGTTTAATTTGACAATAACAGTATTATTGTCGCTCTTTTTTATCAATTTTTAGATTTTCTATATTTCACGTCCGCTTAATTGGCTTTTTTCGTGAAATATGTGTAATATTTCATCAGGATAACCCATGGTATCCAGATCCTGATAAGGGTACGCCCGTGTCCAGCCCTCCGATGTCTTCACGATACTGCTGCGGTGCTGGGACAGCAGGCGCACGATGCCGTAGACATCAATCCAGATTTCCGAATTGCATTCCTTCTGGCTCTCATCGAACACCAGCTCCATGCCGAAATGCAGGTGCACCGTTTCGATGTTGTTGACATTCTCCCGGTCGGAGTAGCCGGTTCGGCCCATGAAGCCGATTAAGTCTCCCGCCTGAACCATGTCCCCTTCCTTCAGACCCGGCGCGAAGGGCCGGTCCTTCTGCAGGTGGGCATAATAATAGTAGCGTTTGCTGTCGAAAGAACGAATACCGATACGCCAGCCGCCGTAGCGGTTCCAGCCCATGGCCTCCACGACGCCGCCCTCCACCGCCACAATGGGGGTTCCAAGGCCCCCCATCAGGTCGTTGCCAAGGTGCTTCCTGCGAAATCCAAAGGAGCGGGCCACGCCAAAATCATCGCAGTGGCTGTAGCCGTATCCGGCGGCTATGGGCGAGAACGCTTTCAGGCCGTAGGCCGGCACCCACTGGCCGTCCTTCTCAATGGCATAGCTGCCCACAAGGCCGCCGAGAGCCGCGGAATAGGCATTGTGGTAATAGGCATAGTATTTGTACAGGTCTCCCAGCAGCTCCTCCGGGGACTTATCCTTTTTCAAATCGGATACCGCCTGTTTGACCGAGGAAAGGCCGCACTTTCCCCCGGTGCGGCAGGCTGCCAGCGCAAGGGTGTCAATCCAGGAAATATGCTTCTCCTGCTGGGCCGTCAAAATATCCTGATCCAACGCATACTTCATCGACTCGTAGGATACATCAAAATCCACCCATCGGATTGTCTCCCCCCGCACCGGCAGCACCAGCGCAGGAATCACGACTGCAAGCACCAAAAACCGCTTCATATCCTCACCTCTTGGGTTAGGGTATGAAGCGGTGCGAAAAATATACAGTTGACAGTTATGGTATCCCCATAGGATGGATTTCAAAATGACTTGATTTGAATGTCTCGAAGGGATTCCTTAATTGTCAATTGTCAACTGTCAATTGTCAATTATTTTAAGTCCCTGACTACATCCTTCGCCACCCGGTAGATATCCTCCATGGTACTCAGGGACGTAATCTGGTTTTTATAATAGCTGCTGTGGGGAACTCCCCGCAGATACCAGGCAAAGTGCTTCCGGGCTTCCAGGCAGGCAATGTGCTCCCCGTGATCCTGCTCCGACAGCCGGAACTGCTCCACCGCCACGCCGATGCGGTCGGCAAGGCAGGGGCGGCCGGGATATTCCTCTCCGTTCAGAGCGGCCCGGACCTCCTCAAAAATCCAGGGGTCGCCGAATACACTGCGCCCGATCATCAGGCCGTCGGCTCCCGTACGCTTCAGGCAGCGCACCGCCGCGTCACCGTCTGTTATGTCTCCATTGGCAATCACCGGGATGGACAGCTGCTCCTTGACCTTGTGAATCATATCCCAGTCGGCTGTGCCGGAATAGAGCATACTGCGGGTGCGCCCGTGGACGGCTACCATGGCTGCGCCGCTGTCCTCCATCCGTTTGGTAAAGTCCAGCACGTTGATACTGCCCTTATCCCAGCCAAGGCGGCATTTGACGGTGACAGGGACATCCACCGCCTTCACCACCGCTTTCAAGATTTCCCCCGCCAGCTCCGGGGTGCGCATCAGGCCGCAGCCGTCGCCGGAATTTGCCACCTTGGGCATGGGGCAGCCCATGTTAATGTCCAGAAAATCACAGCCCGAGATTTCCAGCGCCAGCACCGCGGCCTGGGCCATGATCTGCGGGTCGTTGCCGAAAATCTGGGCGCCGCAGACGCTGCCCTCGTTTTTACGCAGCAGCTTGGCGCTTTTCTTGTCCTGATACACCAGTGCCCGGGAGGACACCATTTCCGTCACGGTCACGTCCGCCCCCAGCCGGGCGCAGACGGTGCGGAAGGCCCAGTCCGTGACCCCGGCCATGGGGGCAAGGAAAAGAGGATTTTGCAGTTCTATGTTGCCAAGTTTCATGGGTTTCTCTCTTTCTTCTTTCACAGTGGGTCAGATTATAGCACAGCTTACCCGGATGCGCAAGTCACAGCAGCACCGTCAGCAGCCAGATCAGCCCCGTAATCAGGGCGCCGCCGGATGCCCACACCGCGCCGTAGAGGTAAAAGTGCCGCTTCTTTCCCGGCCTGTCAGCACTTTCCCGGATGGCGCTGCGAGCCTCCTTCAAAAGGGCCTCATCTGTAATTCCCTCGCCTACGTCATCCTTCAGAATAAAAATCGCCTGTTCAAACAGCTTTGGGTCCGGTGCGTGAACCACAATCACCTGCCGGGAAATGCCTTTTACCATGTTTTACCGCCTCCTTACGGAGGAAGTATGTCCAAAAACTGCCAGACTATTCCTGTTCCTTCGGTCGCTTATACCGCCCGTGGGGCTCCCACGCCGGCAGAGGAAATCGCTGCATGGCGCCGAAAATCCGCTCCTTCAGGTCGGGATAGGTCTGGCTCAGCTGGTAGATCAGCTGCTTGACCTCCTCCCGCTTGGTCTGCTTATCTACGGGGCAGCGGTTTTGAATCACCGGCAGCCCCTGCCGCTGGGCAAAGTTGTCCACGGTTTTCTCATGGATATACAGCATGGGGCGAATCTGAATGATGCCGGTTCTGTCGAGGTTTGTCACCGGCTGGAAGCAGCTGATCCGGCCCTCAAACAACAGGGACATCACGAAGGTCTCCACCGCGTCGTCATAGTGGTGCCCCAGCGCCAGCTTGTTGAAGCCCCGCTCCACAATTGCCTGATTCAGGGCGCCCCGGCGCATTTTCGCGCACAGGGAGCAGGGATTCTTCTCCTGACGGTGGTCAAAAATAATGGGAGCAATTTCCGTCTTCACAATGGAATAGGGTACGCCGATATCCCGGCACAGCGCTTCTACATCGGAATAGTCCATTCCCATCCCCATGTCGATGGTAAGTGCCTCCAATTCAAAGGGCTTGTTGAAATACGCCCGCAGGCCTGCCAGCAGGGTGAGCAGCACCAGAGAGTCCTTTCCGCCGGAAACGCCAACGGCAATCCGGTCTCCCTCCTGAATCATATCATAGTCGTCCACGCACCGGCGGACCAGGCCCATAAGCTTCTGCATTGGTGAAATTACCTCCAAAAAAGAGAAAAATAGCATTCGAGAAAACAAGAGTATTCGTGAGTATTTAAGAGATTTTAAGAGATTAATTTGGATTCCATAAAAACAGGCAAAATATCAGTTGACATTTGTTTTTTTCTGTGGTATAAAGTTCAGGCGTCCCGTGGGTATTGTACCCCAACGGGCTGAAAATGTCAAAATATTTTATCCAATTGGAGGAAATCATAATGTCCACTACTCTGCTGAAGAAGGAGACCCTGGAGCGCAAGTGGTATGTGATCGACGCTGCCGGCAAGCCCCTGGGCCGTACCGCTGTCGCCGCCGCGAACCTGCTGCGGGGCAAGCACAAGTCTGACTTCACCCCCAACGTTGACTGCGGTGACAATGTCATCATCATCAACACCGACAAGGCTATCTTAACCGGCAAGAAGCCCGAGCAGAAGAAGTACTACCGTGTGTCCGGCTGGATCGGCGGCCTGAAGGAGACCAAGGCCCGCGACATGATGGAAGCCCGCAGCGACTACGCCATGGAGCTGGCTGTCAAGGGTATGCTGCCCAAGAACACCCTGGGCAAGAACGCTCTGACCCGCCTGCACCTGTACAAGGGCGCTGAGCATCCCCACGCCGCCCAGAAGCCCGAAGTTTGGAATCTGGACTAATTTGGAGGTAACTTAAATGTACGAGAGCAAGAAGAAGTATTTTTACGGCACTGGCCGTCGTAAGTCCTCCGTGGCCCGCGTTCGCGTCTACGAGAACGGCACCGGCTCCATCATCATCAACGGCCGCGACATCGACGACTACTTCGGTCTGGAGACCCTGAAGCTGATCGTTCGTCAGCCCCTGGTTACCACCGACCTGCTGGGCAAGGTTGACATCGTTGTCACTGTCGCCGGCGGCGGCGTTTCCGGTCAGGCCGGCGCTATCCGTCACGGCATTTCCCGCGCTCTGGTCACCCTGAATCCCGAGTACCGCGCTTCCCTGAAGGCTGCCGGCTTCATGACTCGTGACCCCAGAATGAAGGAAAGAAAGAAGTACGGTCTCAAAGCCGCCCGTCGCGCACCTCAGTTCTCCAAGCGCTAAATTTTGGCTTATTTCCAATATTTTTTGCTTACAAAACCCGGAAAACACTCGTTTTCCGGGTTTTTCCTATATATCTTGCTTTGATGCACTTTGCCGTTTTTTGACTGGATTTGACCCTATTTTGACAACTTTTTTTGTGTTAACCAGTGGTTAAATTGCCTCTCAGAACCCCAAATGTGTTAACCGATAGGTTAATTTTGGGGCCTTAGCCATGGGTTTTCCATGGCTCAACAGTCCTTTCAGACACCCTGTTTTTCCTGTCTCGACAACCCAAAAACAATTTCTGAACCGTCTGACTGGTTTTGACCAACTCTGATATATCGAAATATAGTTTATGTGTTTTGCACAGTTGCCCTCCTCTCCCCTATCATGTATGATACACCCAAGGAGGTGCATCTCATGTTTAAGAAAAAGCATTATTTATATTTGGACGAATCCGAATACAATGTTCTGGTCAGAAGTCTTGTCGAACTGAAAAACCGCTTAATCCGTGCAGAGCGCTTCACTGACTGCGTGGATGAGCTGATTATGAAAGTCCTCTCCGCCCCTGTGAAAAGAATCTAATACATACCACAACCGCTTACTTGTCTTCAAGTAGGCGGTTTTTCTGTTTCCAGTACATAGCCGTCTGCCATACCGCAGGCGGCTAAATCTATTTAAGGAGGAAAAACCCAAATGGCAAAAACGAAGGTCATTGCCGTTGCCAACCAGAAGGGCGGCGTGGGGAAAAGCACTACGGTGTATAACCTGGGCGCTGGACTGGCGATGCAGGGCAAGAAGGTTCTTCTGCTGGATGTTGACCCGCAGGGGGACTTAACCAAAATGCTGGGACTGCGAAAACCGAATGATTTGCCGCTGACACTGGGCAATGCCATGAACGACATCGTGGCAGGTGTCAGCGGCGGAGATCATCCCGAAATCTGCCACCATCATGAGGGCTTTGATTTCGTCCCCGGCAACCGCACCCTGTCCGCCGTTGAGGTGGGGCTGGTGAATGTCATGAGCCGGGAGACGGTGCTGCGGCAGTATGTGGATCAGATCAAAAAGGACTACGATTATGTTCTGCTGGATTGCCGCCCGTCTCTCGGTATGCTGGTCATCAATGCTCTGTCTGCATCGGATTATGTTCTGATCCCGGTTCAGGCAGAGTATTTTGCTGCCGAAAACATGACGGAGTTGGTCAATACCGTGCAGAACATTAAGAGGCAGATTAACCCTAAGCTGAAAATCGGCGGTGTGTTCATGACCATGGCAAATGAAACGAATTTTCGCAAGGATATTGTGGCATCCGTCAAAGCCGCCTACGGTAAGCATCTGCCCATTATGCAGACGGTAATCCCATCCACAGTTCGGCTGGCGGAAATCAGCACCGCAGACCACAGCATTTTCAAGCATGAGCCGAAAGGCCGCGCGGCGGAAGCCTACCGCACTCTGGTGAAGGAGGTAATGGACATTGGCGAAAAACAGCGCAGCAAATCTGCTAACATCAGTCGATAGTCTGTTCACCACCCAGGAGGAGCGAGACATTGCCAGTCAGCCGAGGGTACAGGAAATCCCTATTGACCAGATTGACGATTTCCCCAATCACCCTTTCAAAGTCCGCATGGATGACAACATGATCGAGATGGCGGAGAGTGTGAAACAGCACGGCATTCTGGTTCCTGCCATTGTGCGCCCCAAAGAGAACGGGCATTACGAAATGGTTGCCGGTCATCGCCGCAAGCTGGCGTGTACCCTGATTGCGAAACTGCAACTGCCCTGTATTGTCCGGGAACTGACAGACGAGGAAGCGACCGTGATCATGGTGGATTCCAATTTGCAGCGGGAGCAGCTTTTGCCGTCTGAAAAAGCCTTTGCCTATAAGATGAAGCTGGATGCTATGCGTAGGCAGGCTGGCAGACCGAGCAAAGAAAATGGTGCAACAGTGTTGCCCCATTTCTCTGGTAAGAAAAGCAGAGAGATTCTGGCAGAACAGGCGGGAGAAAGTCATGAGCAAGTGCGAAAGTTAATCCGTCTGACGGAGTTGATTCCCGAAGTTCTGGACTTGGTGGACAACTCCGTTCTGAAAGAAAAGGACAAGCTGCAAATTGCTCTGCGCCCTGCGGTGGAGCTATCCTACCTGACCCAGCAGGAGCAGCATGATCTGTACGAAACCATGACAACGGAGGACTGCACCCCATCTCATGTTCAGGCGATGAAAATGCGGAAATTTTCAGAAGAAGGCAGGCTGAACATGGATGTGATTTTCTCCATCATGCAGGAGGAAAAGCCCAACCAAAAGGAGCAGTTCAAAATTCCGAAGGAGCGTATCAGCAAATACTTCGCGCCGGGGACGCCTGCGCAGAAGATTGAGGATACCATTGTAAAGGCATTGGAGTTTTACCGAAAACGCCAGCGGGAACAGGAACGATAACCACTCACAAGGGGGCAGTCTGCCCATTTCACAGGACTGCGCCAAGTGATCCTGCGGTTCCCCCTCTCCACACCTCACCCCTTCTAACTACCCGTACAGTCTGAAAAAGAAGAACAACCCCCAGCACAAATCTAAAGAAAGGAACAGTTTTTACCCATGATAAAACGAATAGCAGCCTTATTTCTTGTGGTGCTGCTTCTGATCGGTATGATTCCCAGTGCATTTGCAGAGGAGATACCTGGTAACAACATTTCAGAATCGGAATCTGCGTCTGAGCAGACACTGTCCGACGATTCTGAAGATGAATACGGCGTAATGGCTCTGGCAAGTACCCAAAGCAGCATCATGCTGTTCGATTATGCAGATAACGGCAATTACACCACGGTTTTGAACAGTCAGGTAACCTGTGCCTACAAGCCCAACGGTACAGGCACCACCCGCACAGCATACATCAAAAACTTGGGCTGGCACTTTGCCCGGTACGGCGGTGTTGCCTATGCGGACGACCCTCTGTACTGTATTGAGCCATGGCGCAGCTACGCAGCCAGCACCTCCGGCAACTCCGTTGACCGGGAGGTAACTCTGGATGGCAGCGGCAGCACCACCGGCAGCAATGTGTGGTACGCTCTGCCTGCCGAACGGAGGGAAGCCATTGGCCTGATTCTCCTCTACAGCAATCAGATGTGGGATCATTCCATCAGCGTTACAACCACCAAGAAGGACGCGAATCCCAATGTCCCCCTGCGGATAGCCACCCAGTTCCTGATCTTTGAAATTGTCTGTGGCCTGCGTGATCCCAGCTCATTTACGGTCAACTCCACCAACGAGAGCGGAACGGCTGGTGACATCTTCTACAATGCGGGCGTGGCATCGGTTACGAACTTTGCTACCAATTACAACACGCTGGTTTCCTATGTCCAATCCGCGAAGAAGATTCCCAGCTTTACTTCCTCAGCCAGCAGTAGTGCGCCAACCATCACTCTGAACGGCACAACTGCTTCTGTGACAGACTCCAATGGTGTGCTGTCCAATTTCAGCTTCTCCAATGGGAACGGGGCCAGCTTCAGCAAGAGCGGCAATATGCTTACCGTCACACAGACTGGGACGATTTCGGAGTCTACGGTTTATTCCGCGACCCGTACTGTACCATCCGCATCCAACTCCACCTATTGCCTTTGGTACATGAGCGGTTCCAGCTATCAGACTACCATATCCCTTTGCAGTGCATCCACCGGCTCCCTCAAGGCCTATTTCAAACTGAAAGCCGTGCCGCAGGTGGGGAGCATCAGCCTGACAAAGACCACCGAGGACGGAAAGAACTTGTCCGGCTGGCAGTTTGGTATTTACAGCAACAGCGCCTGTACCAGCCTTGTATCTGGACCCCATACCACCAACACCAGCGGAAAGATATCCGTTACAGACCTGTCGGCAGGAACCTACTATGTCAAAGAGTTGGGGCATACGGACAGCGCAATCAACGCTCTGTACTACTGCTCCAGCACCAACCCACAGGCGGTAACTGTAACCGCAGGCGGCAGCACTTCGGTCAGCTTCAATAACAAACTGAATACCGGCTCCATCAGCCTGACGAAAACCACCGAGGACGGACAGAGTCTCTCGGGCTGGCAGTTTGGAATATACTCCAATTCTGCCTGCACCACGCTGGTTTCGGGGCCGCACAGCACCAATTCCAGCGGTAAGATTTCCGTCACCGGGCTTACCCCCGGCACCTACTATGTGAAGGAGCTGGGAAATACCGACAGCTCCATCAACGCTCTGTACTACTGTTCCAGTACTAACCCGCAGGCGGTGACTGTAACCGCAGGTGGCACCGCCGCAGTCAGCTTCACCAACAAGCTGAACACCGGTAGTGTGAAGCTGGTCAAGGTCACAAACACGGGTGCAAACCTAAGTGGCTGGCAGATCGGGCTGTATACGGATTCTTCCTGTACCAGCGCAGTCTCCGGCTCTCCCTATACCACCGGTGCAGATGGCACCGTGACGGTTACGGGATTGATCTCCGGCACCTACTATGCAAAGGAGCTGCCCACGGATGACCCTTATTGGGAAGTTGATACCGCTGTAAAGTCTGTCACAGTTGCCGTTGGTCAGACCGCAGAGGTCACCTTCACCAACGCCCATTATGGGCGTATTGAAATCCGCAAGACCACCAACACCGGCAATCAGCTTGGCGGCTGGACATTCCGGGTGAGAGATTCCGAGGGCAATTCCTACGGAGACTTCACCACCGATGACAATGGCTATGCCTGCACCGAGAATCTTCCGTTAGGGCGGTACACCGTAGTGGAGCTTCCCACGGAGGACAATTACTGGCTAACAGAACTGGGCTTCCACGATGTAACGGTAAAAGCCGGTGAAACCACTGTAGATACCTGGCTCAACAAGGAGCAGGGTCTGGTCTGGTTCTACAAAAAGACCAATACTGGCGAATCCGTGGAAGGCTGGCACATCACTGTCTATTCGGATGAAGCCTGCGCCCAGAAAGTCGGCACCCTTATCACCAACGAGGATGGTCGGGCTGGTTATTACCTTGACCCCGGCACCTACTGGGCGAAGGAAACCGGCGACGAACATGGTCGATTTGAGGACGAATACTGGATGGTGGATGAAACTGTCCAGAAATTTGAAATCAAGCCCCATGAGGATGTGTTCATCACTTTCACCAATGTCCAGTATGGCAGGCTGAAAATCACCAAGACCATGGAGGGCGGCGGTTCTTTGGATGGCTGGCAGTTCAAGATTACGGATGCCGAAGGTAAGATTCTGGACGGCTCTCCCTTTGCCACCGATGAGGATGGCTTTATTCTGACCGGGAATCTGCTGCCCGGAATCTACACCATAGAGGAGCTTCTGCCGGAGGACAGCCTGTATGAGTGCAAGGGGGATAACCCACAGACTGTCACCGTAAAACAGGGCGAGATTGCCGAGGTATTCTTCACCAATGCCCTGCGTTCCGGGAAAATCACCATTGAGAAAATCGACACCGCCGGGGAACACCTTGCCGGGGCAACCTTCCTTCTGGAATGGAGCGCAGAGGGTTCCCTGTGGTATCCCGTGACCTACTCCAAAACCATTGTTCGGGGCGGCTGCTCCAATTCTGCTCTGGTAGATGGTACGCTGACCTCCAGTGAGGACGGCCTGCTGGTCTGGGACAATCTCTATCCGGGCCTCCATTACCGAGTGACAGAGCTGGAAGCCCCCAACGGATATGAACTCCTGAAAGGGTATGCCTTTGAAGGGCAGCTTCCTGTGGATGATCTTCAAGTATCCTTACAGGTAGTCAATGCCAAGGGCTTCTCCCTGCCGGATACCGGTGTAAGCACCGGGCTTATCCTGCGAATCATGCAGCTTGTTTGCGCCGCTGTCTGTGCCATCCTGCTGCTGATCTCCTACAAAAAGAAACGGTGGTAATGTCATGAACCGAAGATTCTACTGCGCCAGGGATTCCCCCTGGCTTTTTTGCTGCCCAAATACAAACCGAAAACAACATTTTTACTCTGAAAGGAATCTAAGAATATGAAAACCAAGATTATGAAAGCTATCGCCCTGTGTCTGGCTCTGGTGCTGTGCTTTGGCAGCGCCATCTCCGTATCTGCCGCCGAAGTCGCGGACGCTCCCATCGACGAATCCCAGAAGGGTTCTCTGACCATCTTCAAGTACGATCTGACTGGCAGCGAAAATGCCGGTATCTGGGACAGCTCCTATGTCTCCACCGGCGTTGCCGATGAAAGCGGTGTCAACGAAACCATGAAGAACTATGCCCTGGAAGGCGTGGAGTACAGCTTTGTGAAAGTAGCGGATATCGTCCAGTTCACCGAGTCCACCGCAGATAACAGAACCGACAACCATGTAGAGGTGCTGTATGCCATCGACAAGGTACAGGGCGCGGACTTCCTGAAAGCGCTGGGTCTGGAGAATGGCGCACAGCGCTATACCAATGCGGATGCTCTGGATTCTGCCAAATATTTCTATCAGTCCGATGTGCTGATCCATGCCCTGTCTGCTGCCCTGACTGCCAATTCCACCGTGGTCAAGAACGCTATGGAGCAGTATATCGCTGCCATCGGTGGTACTGCCATGCCCTTGACGGATTCCTTCGGTAAAACCAAGGCGGAGAATCTGGCGCTGGGTCTGTACCTCATCGTGGAAACTAAGGTTCCCGAAAATGTCGTGTCCACCACCGACCCCTTCCTGATTTCCCTGCCCATGACCTCCGTGAACGGCACCAATGCCACCGATGGCGGCACCCGCTGGGTTTATGATGTAACCGTCTATCCCAAGAACCAGACCGGCGACCCCACTCTGGAAAAGACCCTGCGGGAGCAGGCTGCGGATACCGGCAAGAACAATGGCACCTCCGGCATTACCGATGGTTTTGCCCACACCGGCACCGCATCCGGCGGCGATACCGTTGAGTACCAGATCATTTCCACCCTGCCCGCCATTACCTCCGAATCCACCTACCTGACCACCTACACCTTCGTTGATACTCTGTCCAAGGGTGTGACCTACGCCAAGGGCGATGTGGTGTTGGAGTTCTTCACGGATAGCACCGGCACCGATTCCGTTGCCAAGTGGACGGAGGCGGACGGTAAGTTCACCGCTTCCTATAATTCCGTTGATGCTGGCGAAACCATGACCATCGCCATGACGCAGACCGGACTGACGGAAATCAACACCTCCAAGGCTGTCTACTCCGCTGCCGGTATGGTCAATTCCGGCTATTCCGACCTGACCCTGCGCATCACCTACGCCGCCAAGCTGGACAGCGACAATTCCGTTGCCTACGGTGACAATGGCAACCCCAACGATGTAGTCCTGACCTGGAAGCGCACTTCTACCAACTACTCCGATATGCTGGCGGATGACTGCCATCTCTACACCTACGGCATTGATCTGACCAAGAAATTCAGCGATGGCAACGGTGACTTCTCCAAGGTTGAATTCATCCTTCACAACGAAACCGACAATTACTATGTCAAGGCAGCGCTGAACGAGAGTGAGGGTGTTTACTATGTGAATGACCATGTTGCCAATGAAGCAGACGCTACCCATTTCATTCCTGTTTCCTCCGGCAAGGTAGTTGTAAAGGGTCTGGAAGATGACACCTACTGTATCACCGAAGTCCGTACTGACAACGGCTACACGCTGCTGAAAGAGGACATTGAAGTGGTCATTTCCCAGGCGGAAACGGCTGCCCTCTGTGATGATGTGGACGGAAGCGTGGAGCATCATCTGCTGACCGCATCTGCCAAGGTGGACGGCAATCCCGTGACCATGCTGGAAGACAATGGCAGCGCCAATGCGGAAGCACCTCTGACCGTGGTCAACACCCGTGGCTTTGACCTCCCTGAAACCGGCGATAACGGAACTATGATGTTCACCATCGTGGGTATTCTCCTGATGGCTGGCGCTGCGGGCATGATCGTTCTGACCCTGCGCAAGAAGCGTAACTCCTGATGATACAAGGACAGCCCCGGAAGCCAACACTTCCGGGGCTTCCCGAATGGGTGATTACTATGAAACGAAGAATTCTTGTTATCTGCTTTGGAGCGGCACTGTTCCTTGCCGCACTTGGTTTGACACTGTATCCAGTCGTTAGTAATTATGTAAACCGAAAGTATGCGTCAGAGATATTCACCGCCTACCAGGAAGTCATCGCCCAGACAGACAACAGTGTACTGGTGCAGGAGCGGGAAAAGGCGGCTGCATATAACCAGACGCTTCTTCCCGGAACCACAACAGAGGGAGGATATACCCAGGAAGCCCTGCAATCTGCGTCTGAAGAATATGATTCCATTCTCAACCTCTCCGGGGACGGAATCATGGGCTATATTGAAATCCCGAAAATCAATGTCCACCTGCCCATCTATCACGGAACCGGGGACAGTTCCCTGAGCAAAGGCGTGGGGCATCTGCTGGGTAGCTCCCTGCCGGTAGGCGGAGCCAGCACCCACAGCATTCTTTCCGGGCACAGCGGCATGGCGTCCCAGACCATGTTCACGGATTTGGAGCAGTTGGGCATCGGGGATGTGTTCTATCTGTATGTGCTGGACGATGTGCTGGCCTATCAGGTGACGGAGATCAACACGGTGCTGCCCAGCGATACCAGCCTGCTGGGTATCTGGGAGGGGGAAGATTGCTGCACCCTTGTGACCTGCACCCCCTACGGAATCAATACCCATCGGCTGCTGGTAACTGCATCCCGGATTCCCTATGAGGAAGCAGAACAGATTGCTGAGCAGACGGAAGCGTCAGGCAGCACTGGTTCCCACTGGATGCAGTATTACCTCCGGGGGCTGGAAATCGGTCTAGCTGTAGTGGCTGGATTTTTACTGGCAGCGTTTCTCCTGTTTCTCATCTGGAAATGGGTGTGTAGGAGACAGCATCATGGGTAAGGGACTGCAAAGAACTGTGCTTGTTGTCCTGTTTCTGGTGGGACTGGCAGTTTTCTCTTACCCATATGCACAAGGGTTTCTGGTGAAGCGGGAAATGGAAAGCACCGTCCAGACCTTCCAGGAGCAAAAGGAAACACAGTCTACCACCAGCGTTGTGATTCCCGATTCCACGCAGCCATCCGAACAACGGCTTTACCCTGAGCTTTGGGAGGACATGACTGCCTACAATGAAGAAATCTTTAAGCAAGGGCAGTCGGGGCTATCCTGCAAACTGGATTATCAGCAGCCCAGCTTCCGGCTGGCGGACTACGGACTGAAAGAGGAAGTCTTTGGAGTCATTACCATTCCGGCAATGGAGCTGGAAATGCCTATTTATCTGGGTGCTACCAACCAGCACATGGCAGACGGAGCTGCACACCTAAGCCAGACTAGCCTGCCCATCGGCGGTGCGAATACCAATTGCGTGATTGCGGGGCATCGGGGATATGGCGGTGCCAGCTATTTCCGCTACATTGATAAATTGCAGATTGGCGATACCGTTACGATCACGAATCTCTGGGGGCAACTCACCTACCGGGTAGCAGAAATCAAGATCATATATCCCTACCAGGTGGAGGAGATTCTGATTCAGCCGGGGCGGGAGCTGCTGACCCTGCTGACCTGCCACCCCTACGCCAGCGGCGGGAAACAGCGGTATCTGGTAATCTGCGAACGAGTATAACAGGAGGAAGATTATGGATAAACGCATGGCGGGTGATTATGAGATCATCCAGTCTTTTCATATTGGCGATCAGGAGGTGGTGATCGGAGAAAACCTGAACGCCCTCCCGGAGGAGCGCTATATGTGCGCTTTCTGCCAGCAGAATGAAATCGTGGCACTGTATAACGATGTTCTGGTCAGCGATGATTTCTGCGAGATTGCGAAGCTGTATGGGAAGCGGCTGGCTCAGCAGGCGGAGAAAACCCGTGTGGCAATGTTCAAGCCCAAATTTCAGGGCATCGACACCACCCCGCTGACCAAAGCTGACTGCACGCCCCTTTCCCACGAGGATAATCTGAACGGAAAGGTGGTTGTCATCAAGCCGGAGGTACTTCGCCGGGAGTATCAGATGGCAACCAAGCAGATCAAGCTCTGCACCGGCGGCTTTGGGGCATCTCCCCACAGCCGTGGCTCTGCCTGCTTCTGTGTTGATCTGTACTCCGGCAAAGAAGCCCGGTTTGAACGGCAGGATATTCTTGGCACCTTGGAACTGTCACAGCTTCCCAAATGGGCGGCACTGGGGCTTGACCAATACAGAACTGAACACCGACAGAAATCCCATAAAGACAGAGAGGAGCGATGAATTATGGAGCAACGGGAATGTGCAGGCTACATTATCACCCAGAGCATCAAGGTCAAAGATTCGGAGTTCGTGCTTGGGGAACATCCTAAGAAGGACATGTATGTCACATGGCGTTGTAAGGATGGGGACAACTATTTCTGGGGTCATTATACCTGCAATCGGTATGAAGCCCTGAAAGACCTCTGCCAGAGAGCAGAGCAGGAGATTGATTACCTCGCCGCTATCGGAGATATCCCTCCGATAACATCCAAAAAAGAACAGGAGCGTGAGCGATAAATGGAAGCAGAAATGACTTTGCGCCCCATGACGGCAGCGGAGCAGATGTACAGTTATTCCCAGTCCCAACAGCTTATGTCCCAGACTGGCTGTATTGGGCACCTTCGTGGAGATTTCGGCAGCAGCGGCGAACAGTTTTTTTCAAGCTGGGATGACCACCGGGGAGATTTGAAGTCCGAGGATTTCAAGCATGAGTTCGACGAAGTTATCAACGCATTGCGGGAGGATGAACAGTATGGGGGCATTCTGAAAAATCGGAGCAGCCTGTCTGCCTACTGCTGGATGCACCGGGACAGCAGCTTCGGCAATGATCGGAACGAATATGGCTTCCGGGCAGATACCCCGCACTATTCCTATCTGCTGCGGCTGAATCCCAACAGAGGCGAATACAACATTTACTGCTATTGCTACATCCGGCAATGGCTGGACCGACACATGCGGCAAGCGGAAAAGGGCATCCGTTTCATCACGCCGGACTATAAAGAGCTGTTTCGGATTCCGGACGGCGACAGAATCCGCATGACGCTTCCCTCCGGTGAAACCCTGGAGCAGACCTGCCGCTATATCGATGAAACCCATCTGGAGGTTGGAAACAATCTCTATCACATTTGTGAGTTTGCAGAGCGGATGCAGCACAATGGTGTGAAAACGATTCCTCTGCGTTCGTCCCTCCCGGAGAAGTGCTTCAGTGTTCTGGAATCCACAGGAGAAATGATTGTCATTACCAAGGGCGAAAAGGGATATACCCCCATGGGAATATTTCCGCAGGATACTTCCCCCAGAGAGGGCGTGACCGCCGCCAATGCTGCCAATGGCGTGACCAAAGCACAGGAAGCCGCTATGGTAGCCGGTTCCATGTTCGGCTGGGAAACCCCTGCAGCTGATCCCAGGAATTACGATGAGCAGGGTACTCCCATCCGACCCAAAGCAAAAGACCGCAGCGAACGATAATTGCCGGGAGGTGAGCCGATGGCATCAAAATATGAACGGATCACGGATTTGTATTTGCAGACCGCAGGAGAAGTGGCAACGCCGGAAGCGTGGCCCCGGTTTCTGACCACCGCATGCCACAATTTTCGCCTTTCCTTTGATAAGCAGGTCCTTCTGTATGCCCAGCGCCCGGATGCCACCGCAGTCCTTCCCATAGAAGGGCGGCAAGGCTGGAACCAGCGGTTCGGGCGGTGGGTCAATCGCGGCTCCAAAGGCATTGCCATTCTGGACAGTGACAGCAATGGTCAAGCGAGAATCAAATACTACTTCGACATTGCAGATACCCATGAAGGGCGGCATCCCCGTCCTGTGCCCATCTGGACAGTCCACCCGGAGCAGGAACAGGCAATCATGGAAACGCTGGAAAACAGCTTTGGCGTTCTTGGCAATACGAATACGCTGGGCGATGCTCTGATTTCCGCAGCTTCCAATGCCATGGAGGACAACTTTCAGGATTACTTGGCACAGCTCATTTATTATAAGGAAGGCAGCTTCCTGGAGCCGCTGGATGAGGAATCGCTGGAAGCGATCTTCAAGCCACTGCTGCAAAACAGCATCGGCTATATGCTTTTGGTGCGCTGCGGTATTGACCCTTCTGCACATTTTACCCCAGAGGATTTCAGCTATATCAGCGGTTTCAATACCTTGCAGACGCTCAACGCCCTGGGCGCGGCTACCAGCGACATTTCCCAGATGTGCCTGTCCGAAATTGCCCGAACGGTGCTGTCCTTGCAGCGTCAGCAAAATCGCACATTTGAAGAACCCGCCGAAAAAGAGTATGCTGTAGCTGAAAACCAACCAGAAAGGAGCATGAACCATGACACAGATCACATACACGAAGCAGGGGGACTATCTGCTTCCGAACCTTCTCCCGCCCCAGGAACCCCAGATTCCCCTTGGGAAGTACGGATTGATGCGCCGCAGATTCCTGCAGCAGAGCCGGAAAGTGACCTACACGAACCTTCTGACCACGGGGCAGCTCCACGGTCACCTGATGGAGATCGAGGAGACAGCACGGCAGAGAATCTCGCAGATGGTAGCCCAGATGGCGCAGACCGAGGGCGTGACGGAGGAGCTGAAAGCCACCGACCAGATGAAATGGGTGGGGCTGATGAACAACTTCCGCTCAGCAGCGGAGGAGCAGATTCTGCAGGAACTGATTTACGCATAGATTCCGAGCTGCCCCCGCTTCTGGATGAGCGATTCATTATGGCGATTCTGGAAAACCGGGACGATGATCTGAAATCTCCCAAAAAGGAAATACAGAATTTCTTCCGGGAGCATTATGACCAGATTGAAAGGGCTAATTATTTGAAATCTGTCTACCCGGACAGATGCACGGAATTGATCGTGGACAACACCCGTATCGGATATAAGGCCACAGATGACGGACTTCTTATGTGGGAGGGCGCATACCTCTCCCGCGCAAAGGAGTCCGTTTTTTCATGGGGCATTGTTGCGGAGCTGACCGGCAATCTCATTGAGCAGGGCACTTATTTCCTTAATACACGGGTCGAGCTGCCGCCCAGTTATGATGACCAACAGATTTCCTTCATGGACGGCAGTTATCTTGCACCCGAGCAGGAGGGCGAACAGCAGACCTTCTTCTCCCAGCCACAGCTCCCCCAGCAGGTCATTGATGAAGTCCTTTGCATCGGTTTCAATGACAGAAACAGCCGCCTGATCATCTGCGCCTATTTCATGAAGGACAAGCCGCTGGAAGAAAATGCCGCTTTTCTACAAAAGAGTTACGGCACCAACGGCGCGGGGCTTTTTATTCAGGATTGGGAATACGCCATCTGGTATGATGCGGATGGCATCCGCATTGCCACCGGGCGCACCGTCCAAAAGCGGTATACCACCCTTGTCACATGGGAGCAGGCGGCAAAGCGCATCCGGGAGCTGCTGGATTTGGGGCGGTACATGCCCCAGAGCGAGCTTGACCGGGTGCAGGACTTTGAGCGAATCGAGCTGGCAAAGTCCCTGATTTATGCCAGACGGGAATTCAGCGACGAAGCCAAGGATTCCGGGTATCTCCCCCTGACCACGCTGACCTATTCTGCCAAGGGTGGTTTCCCGGAAATTGAAGTCCAGATGCAGCGCCTTCTGGAAGATCGTGACACACTCAGCCAGCTTGTAGACGAATGGACATTGTTTGCCGCCGTCTATGAAAAAGACCGCAGTTTGCTCAGAAGTCGATGGTATGACCCCATAGCACTTCTGCGCAGGCTGGAAGATTTGCAACGGGAACCGCATATTTTCACCGCCGCCGAAGGGTATGCCCCACAGCGGCGGTTTTTCATTTCAGACGATGAAATAGACCGTATTCTGCGTGGCTCCGAGCGAAGCTATGAATCCCGACTGGATACTTTCTCCTTTTTCAGTCGGAACACGGATACCAAAGAACGGGAGCGTTTTCTGAAACAGCAGCATGGCGAGTACAGCGGCTATCATGGTGGGAACGACAACCAGACCTATACCTCTGCCGGCCTGTCCTTCAGCCACGGCAGTCTGGGTGCCCCTTATGCGCAGGTGGAACTGAAATGGCCTGCCATTACAAAGCGGATTTCTGACATGATTTCCCTTGGCAGATTCTTGTACCCCAGCGATGCCGAGAAGATGGCTGATTACGAAGTCAAGCAGCTTGCGAAGCTGGTTATGAACTTCTTCCGGGATGCCCCTGATGAATATACCAGACCCACCGAAAAGAGTATCTTTGACTACTGGGATGGGGTGGCAGATATTCAAGGGCAGTTTTCTGACCCAGAGCGTATCAGGGAAATCTACGAAACCATGATGCTGCCCCTGTGGAACGCAACCCTGCCGGGTGACCGCTTCTATCAGGAGCGGGAGCGTGGCATGGAGGCAATGCAGGCGTATCAGGCTGGCACCTTCTCCGTTTTCGGCAGGGACCATACCTTACGCCAGTTGTCGGGACTATCGCAGCCGGAAGAACAGCCAAAGATGGCATCCAATGTTGATTTGGATGCTGCCAAAGAGTTGATCGATCAATTCTGTTCGCAGGAATACGGCAGTGAAGCTGATTTCTCAGATCTTCACAAAGTAAGTGTAGCCTACACCACCATTACGGACGACGAAATCCCCGTTGAAGTCTATGTGAATCTGATCAAGTTCAGGCTGGATCGTTATATCGAAGGCATCATCGTTGATTCCAGACAATATCGCTCTTTGAAGGAACTGACGGAACAGGAACTGGTTAACTTGGATTTTGACGAGCTGGTTTCCTTTTCCAAAGAGCAGCTCGCAAAGGTAGCGATTTACGAAGCCGAAATACTGCTGCAATGGGATTCAGATGGTGAGCAAATCCAGACATGGCGGCATTCCAATGGCTGGTTCTATAATCACTACGGCATTGTGGATGGGGTGGCAAGCTCTGTTGCAGGTCCCTTCGATACTCTGGAGGATGCAAAGGCAGCAGTTCTCGTCCACCGCCCTTTGGCGGTAGAAGTATCTGATACTCGTGATGCAGAAGATACCTTTGGCGATATCGACCCGGAACAGATTCGGCAGAACCTGGCACAACGGGGCATCGTCAACGGCGAAGTGGTTGACCCGGACGCTCTGGAGAGCGACCCTTTCATCCAACAGGTGGTGGCAGATGCCGAAGCAGCGCAGGAGCCTGCCGCTCCAATCCCACCCCAGCCGAAGCCCAAGCGGGAGCGTATCACCTTTGAGCCGCTGTACCCGGAGATTCCCAGAGAGCAGCGTACCAATTTCCGCATCACCGACCCGGAACTGGGCTACGGCACCGCCAGCGAAAAGTATGCCGCCAATGTCGCCGCTATCCGAATCCTGAAACGCATTGAGGACGTGGGCAGGCTGGCAACCCCAGTGGAGCAGGAAATACTCTCCCGGTATGTGGGCTGGGGCGGACTTGCTGATTGCTTTGACGAAAAGCACAGCAAATACCAGGAGCTGAAAGCCCTACTTTCCGAAGAAGAATACGCTGCCGCCAGAGCCAGCTCCCTGACCGCTTTCTACACCTCACCGGTTATCATCCAGGCTATGTATCAGGCATTGGAGCAGATGGGCTTCCGAGAGGGCAATATTCTGGAACCCTCCTGCGGAGTGGGCAACTTCATCGGCATGATTCCAGGCTCCATGGCAGGCAGTCACGCTTATGGTGTGGAACTGGATTCCATCTCCGGGCGCATCGCCCAGCAGCTCTATCAAAACAGCTCCATCGCCGTCACCGGCTTTGAAAAAGTGCAGATGCCCGACAGCTTCTTTGATGTAGCCATCGGCAATGTGCCCTTTGGTGACTTCAAAGTGCTGGACAAACGGTATGACAAGCACCATTGGCTGATTCACGATTACTTTTTCGGTAAAACACTGGACAAGGTCAGACCCGGCGGCATTGTGGCGTTCATTACCTCCAAGGGAACGATGGACAAGGAAAACTCCAACCTGCGGAAGTACCTTGCACAGCGGGCGGACCTCATTGGTGCCATCCGTCTGCCAAACACCGCTTTTAAGCGCAATGCCGGAACGGAAGTAACCAGCGATATTCTGTTCCTGCAAAAGCGTGACCGGATGACGGACATTGAACCCGACTGGGTGCATCTGGACACCGATGCCAACGGCATCCGCATGAACAGCTACTTTGTCCAGCACCCGGAGATGATTCTGGGCGAAATGGTCATGGAATCTACCCGGTTCGGCGTGGACAGCGTTTGTAGGGCTGACGAGAATGCTGACTTGTCCGAACTGCTGCAGGGTGCTATCCACAATATCCATGCCCAGATCACCGAGTACCAGCAGGAGGAATTGGAGGAAGAAGATAATTCCATCCCGGCAGACCCCAGTGTGCGTAACTTCAGCTACACCATTGTAGATGGCAAGGTGTACTTCCGGGAAAACAGCCGTATGAATCCCGTGGAGGTTTCTGTTACGGCGGAGAACCGCATCCGTGGCATGATTGCTCTCCGGGATTGTGTGCGAAAACTCATTGACTACCAGACCGAAGGGTATCCCGACGAGGACATTCAAAAAGAGCAGGCACAGCTTAATACCCTCTACGATGATTATACGAAAAAGTATGGTCTGCTTTCCAGCCGGGGCAACAGCCTTGCCTTTGGAGAGGATTCCAGCTATTTCCTGCTGTGTTCCTTGGAGGTACTGGACGAGGAAGGTAACTTCAAGCGTAAGGCGGATATGTTCACCAAACGCACCATCCGCCCTCATGTGGCTGTCACCTCTGTGGACACCGCCAGCGAAGCCCTTGCCGTGTCCATAGCGGAAGAGGCGCGGGTGGATATGCCCTTTATGGCAGAACTGTCCGGCAAGACTGAGGCAGAACTAGAGGTAGAGCTTTCCGGGGTGATCTTCCGGGATGTGAACTGCGCCGAGCGCAAAGAGGAAATCCCGGTTGCTTTCGTCGATTTGGAGCGGTATAATTTTGTCACCGCAGACGAATACCTGTCCGGAAATGTTCGCCGGAAGCTGCGTATGGCGAAAGCCTTGCAGGAGGTTTTACCACCCGAAAAGAAAGAACTGCTTTCCAGTAATATCGAAGCCCTAACCGCTGTGCAGCCGGTGGATTTGACTGCCGGTGAGATCGGCGTCCGCATTGGCGTCAACTGGGTACCCAAGGAGGTCTACGAGCAGTTTTTGTATGAGGTCATTGGCACAAGCGCTTATGCACGGGACAAAATCCATGTGCTGTATTCACCCCATTCCGGCGAGTGGAATGTAACCAACAAATCCTTTGACGGCAGCAACATCAAGGCGGTCACCACCTACGGCACCAAGCGGATCAATGCCTACCACATCTTTGAGCAGACCCTAAATCAGAAGGATGTCCGCATTTATGACACCAAGATCGATGCCGACGGCAACGAAGTCCGGGTGCTGAACAAGAAGGAGACTGCCATTGCCCAGGATCGGCAGGAGCTGATTAAGGCCAAGTTCGCGGAATGGGTTTGGAAGGATATTGACCGCCGGGAGCGGCTGTGCGGCATCTACAACGAGACCTTCAACGCAATCCGCCCACGGGAATACGACGGTCAACACATCCGATTCTCCGGCATGAACCCGGAAATTACTCTGCGAAAGCACCAGATCAACGCCATTGCCCACATCATGTACGGCGGAAATACATTGCTTGCCCACGAAGTTGGGGCTGGGAAGACCTTCGAAATTGTTGCGGCAGCGATGGAGAGCAAGCGGCTGGGTCTGTGTACCAAGTCCCTGATCGTGGTGCCCAACCATATCACAGAGCAGTGGTCGGCAGAATGGCTCCAGCTCTACCCCTCTGCCAATATTCTGGTTGCCACCAAAAAGGACTTTGAAACCACAAACCGGAAGAAGTTCTGCGCCCGGATTGCCACCGGCGATTATGATGCCATTATCATCGGTCATAGTCAGTTTGAGAAAATCCCCATGTCAAAAGAGCGGCAGGAGATCATTCTTCGGCGGCAGATCGACAGCATCCTGGACGGCATCCGGGAAGCCAAGCGGAACCATGCGGAGAATTATTCTATCAAGCAGATGGAACGCACCCGGAAATCGCTGGAAAACAGGCTTGCCAAGCTGAACGACCAGAGCCGCAAGGACGATGTGGTAACCTTTGAGCAGTTGGGCGTTGACCGCATTTTCGTGGATGAGAGCCATTTTTTTAAGAATTTGTTCCTCGCGACAAAAATGCGGAATGTGGGCGGTATCGCCCAGACGGAAGCACAAAAGTCCTCGGATTTGTTTATGAAGTGCCAGTATCTGGACGAGATCACCGGCAACCGTGGTGTCATCTTCGCCACCGGCACCCCTATCTCGAACAGTATGGTAGAGTTGTATACCATCCAGCGGTATTTGCAGTACAGCACCCTGGAAGAAATGGGACTGCTGAACTTCGATGACTGGGCGGCAAACTATGGAGAAACCGTCACCGCCATTGAGCTGTCCCCGGAGGGCAGCGGCTACCGGAGCAAGACCCGGTTTGCCAAGTTCTACAACCTGCCGGAACTGATGGCCACCTTCAAGATGGTTGCGGATATCCAGACGGCAGATATGCTCATGCTGCCGGTTCCAAAGGCTAACTTCCACACGGAGGTTATCAAGCCCTCTCCCATGCAGCGGGATATGATTAAGTCCCTTGCTGACCGGGCAGAGGAAATCCGTGCCGGTCATGTCGATCCCAGTATTGATAATATGCTGAAGATAACAAATGACGGCAGAAAGCTGGCACTGGATATGCGGCTGGTCAATCCTCTGGCACCGGACAGCGATACCAGCAAAACCTCCATCTGCGCACGGAATGTCTTCTCAATTTGGGAGCGGACGCAGGAGCAGCGTAGTGCCCAGCTTGTGTTCTGCGACCTGTCCACGCCCAAGGGTGACGGTTCTTTCAATGTCTACGATGATCTGAAACAAAAACTAACCGAAAAAGGTATTCCACCGGAGGAAATCGCCTACATCCATGAAGCCAATACGGAGGTGCGAAAGAAAGAATTGTTCTCCAAAGTCCGTTCCGGTCAGGTGCGGGTGCTGATTGGCAGCACCGCCAAGATGGGCGCAGGCACGAATTGTCAGGATAAACTGATTGCTTTGCATGATATTGATTGTCCGTGGCGTCCTTCTGACCTTGCCCAGCGGCTGGGCAGAATCGTCCGTCAGGGTAATCAGAATCCGGAGGTTGAAATTTTCCGTTATGTCACGGAAAGTACATTTGATTCGTACCTCTACCAGCTTGTGGAGAATAAGCAGAAATTTATCGCTCAAATCATGACCAGCAAAGCCCCTGCCAGAATTGCGGATGATGTGGACGAAACCGCCCTGAGCTACTCCGAAATCAAGGCGCTGGCTACCGGCAATCCTCTGATCATCGAAAAATGTAATCTGGATGTGGAGGTCAGTAAGCTGAATATGCTGAAAGCGAACCACCTAAATCAGCGGTTCGCTCTGGAAAATCTGGTGCTGCGGAAGTACCCGGCTGACATTGCCAAGCTCACTGAAGCCATTGCGGGCTATGAAAAGGATGTGGCAACTGCCCAAGCACACCCTAAGCCGACAGAAGGCTTCATCGGTATGGAGATTAAGGGAACCCACTATTCCGAAAAGGAAGCTGCTGGCAAGGCGGTTATCAATGCCTGCACCGAACTTCAAGGCTCCGACGCGATCTCGCTGGGACAGTACCGGGGCTTTTCCATGTCCCTCCAGTACGATGCCGCCCACACGGACTATAGACTCACCATGAAGGGGGCCATGTCCCACACCATCAGCCTGGGTGCCGATGTCTTCGGCAACATCACCCGTATGGACAATCTGGTGGACGGTCTGGCAAAGGAGCTGGCAGAATATCAGGCAGCATTGCAGGACACCCATACCCAGCTTGCCAATGCCAAGGCAGAAATGGAGACGCCCTTTGCCAAGGAAGCAGAGCTGGCAGAAAAGTCCGCACGGCTGAAAGAACTGAATATCCTGTTGAATATGGATCAGAAAGATAAGGCTCTGCTGGATGAAGCGCCGGAGGAGGATTCCCCCGACAAGGAGAAACCCCGGAGTGTTGAACGCTAAGAATATCTTAAGTATTCTGTTGCAATTTGTTTGAATGTTGTTTATACTCCCGTCATAATCCAAGATTATCCTATTATCAAGAAAGGCGGCGGAAGCCGTGAGCCGCAGCTTTTCTTACTCCGTAGATCCTCTTTTCTACCTCTCTTCTTTCTATTTTGGAACAGCCCACTGTATAACGCAGTGGGCTGTTTCTATTACTCCATATAGACGCCATTTATCTGCATATATTTTTCAAAAAAATATGCAGATAGTGATTTTTGAAACCCATTGAGAAAGGGTTCACTTTACGGTATTATAGTTAATAACTGACATATCGGAATTTTGGGAGGTATTACATGAAGACTCATTCCATTGGTATCATTGGTGGTGCAGATGGTCCCACTGCAATCTTTGCCACATCTACGGTATCACCTGCATTGGTTGCTGGTATCGTTGCTGCTGTTGTTATCGTGGCATGTATTGTCATAATCAAAATGCGAAAAAAGTAAAAACAAACTGATAAATCAGAAGTGACAGCTTCGCATATTATTTCATCAGCTCCGGCACCAGATTGCTGTAATACTCCGTTTTACCGGACAGCACATCATCATAGAACCCTTGATTCCAGTCAATGAATGCCACTGCCTTTTGCTGTTCCGCAATGGATTGGAGCAGGGCTTCTTTTTTCTTTGCAAGGATCACCTTGCGTTCCGGGATTGTGCCTTCGCCCTCCATGCAGAGTGCCAGATATGTTTTCATTTCCGCAAGGCTCATGCCACAGCTTTTCAGGCAGTTCAGGCTCTGAATCCATTTGATGTCAATCTCGTCAAAAACACGATAATTCCGGCTATCGCGCTTGACATTGGGAACAAGTCCTTCGTTGCAGTAGAATTTCAGATTTTCGTAGGTCATATCAGTGAGAGAGCAAGCCTCTTTCATGGAGTACATTAAAAAAACCTCCTGCTTTTTGAAAAAAGTTCTTGACCGGTAGTAAATACCGACTGATACGATGATAGCACAAGATAAAATTCAAATCAACAGGGAGGTTTTCATCATGAAATATATCACTTTGAGCAACGGCGTGAAAATGCCGCAGTTGGGCTACGGCGTGTTTCAGGTAACGCAGGAGGAATGCGAACGCTGCGTACTGGACGCACTGAAGGTTGGCTATCGTTCCATTGACACGGCCCAGAGCTATTTCAACGAGGAGCAGGTTGGTGCGGCCATCGAAAAGTCCGGCATTGAGCGCAAGGACCTTTTTCTGACCACCAAGGTCTGGATCGAGCATTACGGTTACGATGCAGCTAAGGCATCCATTCTGGACTCTATGAAAAAACTGCGCACCGACTACCTTGACCTCTGCCTGCTGCATCAGCCGTATGCGGATTACTACGGCGCATGGCGGGCATTGGAAGAGTTGTACGAGGAGGGCAAGATTCGCGCTATCGGAGTATCCAACTTCTACCCGGACCGTCTGGTGGACATCTGCTCCTTTGCCCGCATCAAACCAATGGTCGATCAGGTTGAGGTACACCCCTTCCATCAGCAGGCCGAGGCAAAGATGTGGATGGACAAATACGGCGTACAGATCGAGGCATGGGCACCCTTCGGAGAGGGGCGGGGCGATATGTTCCAGAATCCCGTGCTGAACGAGATCGGTGCCAAGTACGGCAAGAGTGCGGCGCAGGTCATTCTCCGCTGGCATTTACAGCGGGGCGTGGTGGTGATTCCGAAATCCGCCCATATCGAGCGGATGCAGGAAAACCTAAATGTGTTTGACTTTACCCTCTCCGAAGAGGATATGGCGAATATCGCAGCACTGGACACCAAAACAAGCGCATTCTTCTCCCACTATGACCCTGCCATGGTCGAATGGTTTGTGAATATGGTAGAAGAACGCAAAAAGAATTGACGAGGTGAGGAACATGAACAAAAAAGTATTGATTTTATCCGGCAGTCCGAGAAAGGGCGGTAATTCAGACCTTCTGTGCGATGAGTTTATGCGTGGTGCGTTGGAATCGGGAAATGAAGTTGAAAAGATTCGCATAACGCAGAAGAATGTTTCCCCTTGCTGCGCCTGCTACTACTGCCGCGACCATGGCGGCGTGTGCGTCCATAAAGATGACATGGCGGACATTCTGCAAAAGATGGTCGATGCGGATGTGCTGGTGCTGGCAAGTCCAGTCTACTTCTATTCCATCAACGCCCAGCTCAAGGCGGTCATTGACCGCACCGTTGCCCGTTGGCTTGAGGTGAGAAACAAGGAATTCTACTATATCGTCACCATGGCTGACGAAGCGCACGCTTCCGCTGATACCACCCTTGCCTGTTTCCGTGGCTACGCAGACTGCGTGGAAGGTGCGGTAGAAAAGGGAGTTATTATTGGCAGCGGTGTATACGAGCCGGGCAAGGTGAAAAACACCTCCGCCATGAAAAGGGCCTATCAAATGGGCAAGCAAGTTTAATGGAGAGACGGGCGAAAAACGATGCGTACCATCTTTATTGTCGGATCATCCTCAGGTATCGGTAAGGAAGCAGGAAAAAGTAAATAATGTCCATTACATAGCCGATTGGTTTTCCTTGCGAGAACCAATCGGCTAATTTCATTTTCGAGGAGTTGATACCATGACCCAAGCAGTGCTGAACACCCAGCTATACCAGAAGATGTTTGCCGAGCAGGAGCAGTTCAAAGCAGAACTGATGCAGCTGCCGCCCGGGGAGATTTTGAAGCAGGCATACGAATATGTCTGCCGTGAGGATATTTTGTTATCGCTGGAATACAACGACCTCTCACCCCGGCAGGCAAAAGCCCTTCTGAAATCTTCCACACCGCTGGCGGATGTGTTCAAAAAGTGGGATAGCTGGGATGACAATCGCCACATGGAAAATATCTGGAATGCCGTGGAAGCTCGTGCCAATGAAGTGGTGCGGGCTGATTTTATTGCCCAAAAAGATGCGAGGTGATGTATTGTGCCGTTTATTCCACCGGAAACCATTGAAAAAGCAAGGCAGGTGGACTTGCTGACTTATCTGCAAGCCTGCGAACCCAATGAGCTGGTGCATATCAGCGGCAACCACTACTGCACCCGTGAGCATGATTCCCTGAAAATCTCCAACGGCAAATGGTACTGGTTCTCCCGTGGCTTTGGCGGCTACAATGCGCTGGACTATCTCATTAAAGTGCAAGAAGTCCCTTTCCTGGAAGCCGTAGAGCGGATCACCGGACAGGTGGCATACCAGCCCAAGCAGTCCCGGCCCAAGCCAGAGAAGCCCAAGGTGTTGTTGCTGCCTCAAGCAAGCCCTAACACAAGCCGTGTCCATGGTTATCTTCGCAGCCGTGGTATTGATCCCGATCTTATTGATTTCTGCATCCAGACGGGGCGGTTGTATGAAAGCACACCCCACCATAATGCCGTTTTCGTTGGGCTGGACAAGTATAACAAGCCCCGGTACGCCAACCTGAGAGGGCTGGGGACGGACTTTGTGGGTGATGCCACCGGAAGTGACAAGCGGTTCTCTTTCAGCATCCCCGCACCGGGCAGCGATACCGTCCACCTCTTTGAGAGTGCCATCGATCTTCTGTCCTACGCAACCCTCGTGAAGATGAATGGGGGCAATTGGAACCGGGAGCATCTGGTTTCTCTGGCGGGTGTCTACAAACCAAAGGAGGAACTGCAAGAAAGCTCTATGCCGCTGGCGCTGAAACGCTATCTGTCCGAGCAGCCCAACATCCGCTTTATCACACTCCGCCTGGATAACGATGCCACCGGAGGACGGGCGGCAAAGGCGTTGCTGTCTATGCTGTCTGACAGATATGAGGTATCTGTCCAGCCGCCGCCCTACGGTAAGGATTACAACGACTTTTTGTGTATGCGGCTGGGGCTTCCCATTACACACAGGAAAGGAAGGACACCGGAACGATGAATGACAACGCAATCAAAGAACCCAGGCAGATCAATATGAGCTATAGCGAGATGACAAGCAAATTCCGTGCGGTGGAACGAATGGGCGAGCACCTGCCCGGATACATTGTTTTCACTGCTGACAGTTTTGGTTTACCCTATGATGAACGGAGCAGAACCTACGGTTTGTCCAGTAACAGCAAAGCATTTCAACCCAACATGGGCGGGTATTCCATCTATGGATACTGCCTGGACGGCACAGATCCTTGCGTTCGTTTAGAGCGGTATATGGCTGCTGAGGATGGCGGTAAGAACGGCTGGAAAATCGAACGCTGTTATGTCATGTCTGACGATCTTAATCGTGTCGCACACCTGTTTAAGTGCGAGCGGCACCATGAGCGCTGACCATTTATTTTCAGGCAGTCCCCCGTTCGCCCCAGAGGGAGAACGAATCTGCAATATACCAGCAAGCATCGTCTTTGTACTCCCACAAAGACAGCTTGTCAGGGGCAGCCCCCCTGAAACCCCAAATTCAAAGTACAAAGGAGCATATTTCTATGCGTAATCGAAATGTCAAAATTCAAGTATGGCTCAGCAAAAAGGAAGCTGAGAATCTGCAAAAGAAAGCCAAGCGCAGCCATATCTCTGTTGCCGCCTATCTTCGCCATCTCATCAATGATCTGGTGCCACAGGAATCGCCTCCCCTTGACTATTATGCCATGGCACAGCAGCTGTATCGCATTGGCAACAATCTGAACCAGATCGCCCAGAAAGCACACACCCTGAATGTCATTGATGTCCAGCGGTACGATGCTGCTGTGACGCAGTTTGAGGCAGCGGTGAAGGAAATCACCGAAGCTGTGGTATGTCCACGCCCCATCAAGCAGTAACCAATGGCAGTCACATCCGTCTGGCGGGTCAATGGCTGGCTTGGGAAGGTAGTGGCCTATGTAGAGAATCCCGACAAGACGACCAACCCGGAATTTTATGAAAACGGGGATATGACGGAGCGAGAGTGTCAGGGGCTGGACGATGTTATCGCTTATGCCGTCAGCAGCCACAAGACACAGCAAGTTAATGAGGAACTGGGTGCCCTTGAGCGCTTTGTGTCCGGGATCAACTGCAACCCCAGCACAGCGCGGGAAGAAATGATGGTGGTGAAAAAGCGTTTTGGCAAGGAGTATGGAACCATAGCCTACCACGGCTATCAATCCTTTGCTCCCGGAGAAGCAACACCGGAAATTGCTCACCAAATTGGTGTCGAGTTGGCCAGACGCTTGTGGGGTGAACGCTATCAAGTTGTTGTAGCAACCCATCTGGACAAAACGAACCATCTGCATAATCATTTTGTCCTGAACACAGTCTCTTTCGTAGATGGCATCAAATATTATCGTTCTGCCAAAGACTACCACGATCTGCAGGCAGCATCGGATGCCCTGTGCCGGGAATATGGTCTGTCTGTCATCGAGAATCCCCAGCCCGGAAAAGGAAAGCACTACGGTGAATGGCGGGCGGAACAGGAGCAGCGCCCCACATGGCGGGGCATTGTCCGTTCGGATGTGGATGAAGCCATTCGCCAGTCCATGACGGAGCGGCAGTTTTTTGAAAATCTCCACCGTAAGGGTTATGAGGTCAAGGTGGGTAAGGACATTTCCGTCAGACCGCCGGGAAAGGAGCGTTTTGTCCGCCTTGCCCGGAACTTTGGCGAGGGCTACACGCTGGAGGGTATCCGCAGGCGGATTCTGGAACAGGGCAGAGCCGCAAAACCCCTGCCGGAACCGACCCCACAACGCAAACAATATCGTGTGTCTGGTAACTGGCAGACCCGTAAAAAGGTGACTGGCTTCCGGGCATTGTATTTCCACTACTGCTACCTACTGGGGGTGTTTCCCCGGCAGAAGAAGCAGAACCATAAGCGGCTCCACTTTCTTCTCCGGGAAGATCTCATAAAGCTGGATGCCATCACACAGGAAGCAAGGCTGCTGGCGGAGCATCGGATTGATACCGCTCAGCAGCTTTCTTCATATCAATGCGAATTGGAAAGCAGAATTGCAGATGTGACTTCCCAGCGGAGGCAGCTTTACCGAAAACAGCGTACCGTGGCTGTGAAATCGGATGAAGCGGCGTCTGCGGAGGTTAGCACCGCCATTGCCACACTTTCCAAGGAGCTGAGTCAATTACGCCAGGAGGTGAAATTATGTAGCGATATTGCCGTCCGTTCCGGCGTTATGCTGGAACACATTCAGAAAGTCCGTGAGGACGAAAACCATCAGCGAAAGGAGAAAACCGAACATGACCAATTCAGGCGATGCGGCAGAGCAAATCGTTAGAATGAGTTTGGAGGGCACGGAGGTTGCCCTGAAACTTTCTGGCTCTGCGGCAAAAAACATCGCAGCGGCACTCTACACCATTGCGAAGAACGCCGACAGAAACAAAACTAAGGGACACCAGCGGCTCAGCGCCATGCTGAAAAGCGGCAAGGAGCTGAAGGTGTTCACCATCAGCGAGGAGCATCTGAAACGCTTTGCTCAGGAGGCAAAGCGTTACGGTGTTGTCTACTGCGCCCTCCGGGGTAAGGAGAAATCTGCAGACGGTATGGTGGATGTGATGGTGCGGGCAGAGGATGCCTCCAAGATCAATCGTATTGTGGAACGCTTCAAGCTGGCTACCGTGGATACTGCTTCCATCAAGCATGATATTGAAAAGACCCGTCAGGAAAAGGAATCCGCCCCTGCCGCTCCCGAAAAGGCCGCACCTGAGAAGGACGATGCAGATTTGCTGCTGGATGAGCTGCTGGGTGCGCCCATTCAGAAGGAGCAGCCGTCCCCGGAAAACCCTACGGCGGCAAAGACGGAAAAAAGCCCTCCGTCCGAGCCTACCTCCGGGATGCAAAGGAAAACCGCCGAGGGTACTGCTAAAGCTGAACGCCCCTCCGTTCGGGAGGAGCTGCGGGAAATTAAGGCAGCACGGCAGGAAAAGGCTGCGCCTCCCAAGGTGCAGGACATCACAACTCCTGTAAAGCAGCCTGAAATTCAGCCCCATATCCATCCGGGCAAGAAAAAGCCCAAGCAGAAAGTGAGGTAATCCATGAGCAATTTTGATGATATTTTCAGCGGTCAGAACGGTAATTCCAGATGGAGCGATCAGCCCTTTGACAAGGAAGCATGGGCGGCAAAAAAGCAGGAGGAGCGCAAGGAACTCTATGCCCTTGCTGATTCCACTGCCGCCGAAATCAGCGGAGACGGTGAGAAGTACCAGAAATATCTGGATGTCCAGTCCCGGTTCAGTCGGTACACGCCCACCAATGCGCTGCTGATTCTGGCGCAAATGCCGGAAGCCACCCAGCTCAAAGATTTCAATGGCTGGAAGGAAGCCGGGGCATCCGTCCAACGCAAACCCAAAAGCGTGAAAATTCTGGAACCCGGCAAGGAATATGATCGGGAGGACGGCACCCGTGGCACCTCTTTTGAGGTAAAACGAGTCTACGATGCGTCCCAGACCAGAGGGCGTGTGCGCTCTGCACCTGCCGTGAAACTGGATGACCGGGTGCTGCTGAAAGCTCTGATTCACCGTACCCCCGTTCCCATCCAGACGGTGGACTCCCTGCCCAACAACATGGGTGCGCTGTACGACCATAACCAGCAGGTGATTTTCGTATGCCGGGGCATGGGAGCGGAAGATATTTTCCGCAGTGTCTCCAAGGAGCTGGCCCATGCGGAAATCGCCGGGATGAGTGAGAACTACAACCGAAATGATGCCGCATTTAAGGCATACAGCGCATCCTATCTTCTGTGCAAGCGGTATGGGGTGGATGTGTCGGACTACAATTTCAGCCGCCTGCCGACATCCTTCCGGGAGAGCAACCCACAGCAGGTGCGGGAGACCCTGACGGAAATCCGGGATACCGCCAATCAGATCTCCACCAGAATGTACCGCGCTCTGGAGCAAAACCGCGCACCCAAAGCCAAGGAACAGGAGCGGTGATCTATGGCAAAGGAAGAAAAGCGTGTTCTGGAGCTGGACAGGTACGAGCATGGGGTGGTCATCAATGCTCTGAATGAAATGCGCAATGACCTGATTGGCGAGGAGCGTCCCACAGACATTGTGGACGAGGTGCTTCTGAAAGCCATTGACGCACCCACCAAAAAGGTAAGGGGTAAGTCCCGTGAAGAACGATGAGCAGCGCACCATAAAAATCCTGTGCATCCTTGGTATCATCCCGGTGGTGTGGCTGGCTCTGCTGATAGCCCCTTTTGTGAGTGGTGGGCTGGCAGAAATTGTAGCCCAGTTCCCGGCGGCAATGGAGAATCCCTTTCATATTGTGCTATGTGAGGACAGTAAGAAAACTGTCCTTATTTTTCTGATCATTTATGGATTGGGTATCGGTGTTGCTCTGTCCTCCCGCCGCAACTACCGCCGTGGCGAGGAACACGGCTCCGCCAAATGGGGCAGCGCAACCGCCGTGAATAAGAAGTATCAGGCAAAAGATCCGGAGGCAAACAAGGTTTTTACCAAGCATGTTCGCATGGGTTTGGATGGCAGAAAGCACCGCCGCAATCTGAACACAGTGGTGGTTGGCGGCAGCGGTTCCGGTAAGAGCCGTTTCTACGCTCTTATCAATCTGCTGCAAGCCTGTTCTTCCTATTTTGTGCTGGACTGCAAGGGGGAGCTGCTGCGCATGACCGGCACTTTCCTGCAAATGCGTGGGTATGAAATCAAGGTGCTGGATTTGCTCAGCATGGAGAAAAGCCACTGTTTCAATCCATTTGCCTATCTGCAAACGGACAACGATGTCCAAAAGCTGGTCACCAGCCTGTTCAAAGCTACCACCCCCAAGGGAAGTCAGTCTAACGACCCCTTCTGGGACACAGCGGCATCCATGCTGCTGTCTGCCATCATTTTCTATCTTCTCTATGAAGCCCCGGAGGAGGAACAGAATTTCCCCATGGTTATGGAAATGCTTCGCGCGGGAGAAGTCCGGGAAGATGACGACACCTATCAATCCCCGCTGGACGAGCTGTTTGAGCGGCTGGAAATGCGCAGTCCCGACCACATCGCCGTGAAGTATTACAAGGACTACCATTCCGGTTCTGCCAAAACCCTGAAATCCATTCAGATCACTCTGGCGGCGAGACTGGAGAAATTCAACCTTGCCAGCGTTGCGGCGCTGACTGCCACCGATGAACTGGAACTGGCATCGCTGGGAGAAAAGAAGGTTGCCCTGTTTGCCCTGATTCCCGACCACGATGTGAGCTTCAATTTTCTGGTCAGCATGGTGTATAGCTGTACCTTTGAGCAGCTATTTCGGCTGGCGGACGATAAATACAAGGGAGCGCTGCCGGTTCCCGTCCACTTTCTCATGGACGAGTTCGCCAATGTGAGCCTGCCGGATGATTTTGACAAGCTGCTGGCGACCATGCGTTCCCGGAATGTGTTTGTGTCCATCATCATTCAGAATATCGCCCAGCTTAAGAACCTGTTTGAAAAGCAGTGGGAATCCATCTTGGGCAACTGCGATGAGTTTCTGTATCTGGGCGGCAATGAAACCGGCACCCACAAAATGATTGCGGAATCCTACCTCGGCAAGCAGACCATCGACCTAAACACCTACGGCAAAAGCTCCGGGCGCAGCGGCAACTACTCCACAAACTGGCAGATCACCGGGCGGGAGCTGCTGGATGCTGCGGAGGTGCGGATGCTGGATAACCGGTATGCGCTGTTGTTCATTCGTGGCGAAATGCCCATCATGGATGAAAAGTATGACCTGCTGAACCACCCCAATGTGAAGTTCACCCCGGAGAAAGGAGGTATGCCTTATGTCCACGGCGGCACAGAGCTGTCCGTGGGAAGTCTGTCCCTGTCCACTGTTTCCGGCAAGGAGACAAAATTTATCAACCTGTCCGAAATCGAATTTGAGCTTCTTTCTGACGAAGAAATTGAAGCGGAACTACTAACTGGAGGAAAACAAAATGAAGAACATCATTAAGAACATTGTAAACACCAAGAAGGAAAAAAATACCCAGAAGTTGCCCATGCCTTCCCATGTGAAAAAGGGCTTCCGCCGCTACTGCGCCGTCGTGGGTGCCATGAGCCTGTGTGTCCTGCTGCTGCCGGTGAGCGCTTCCGCTACTGCTGGTGACCCGCTGACGGTAGTAAACAACCTGTCCGACTTTATCTTCGGCATGATTCGTGCGGTGGGCATGATCCTGCTGGGCTGGGGCATTGTGCAGGTTGGTCTGTCTTTTCAATCCCATGACCCGTCCCAGCGCTCCAACGGCTTCCTGACTCTGGCTGGCGGTGTCATCATCACCTTTGCAAAGGAGATTCTGACGCTGATTACAGGCTAACCTTAACAACCAATCCTCTCCGAACCGCAAGGCTCGGAGAGGGAAAGGAGGAATCCGAATTGTCAGATAATTGGGTTGTCCAGAACCTTCAAAATGCGCTGGAAACATGGAATGAAAAGCTGGCGGAAATCTGGACACTGGTAACACAATCGCCACAAGCGTTCAAGGGCGGCAGCATTTGGAATGTCATGGTTAGCATCCATGGCGCAGTGCAGGCTGTGGGGCTAGCTCTCGTGGTGCTGTTCTTTGTTATGGGCGTGATGAAAACCTGCGGCAGCTTCGCAGACCTGAAACGCCCGGAGGTGGCGATCAAGGTATTCGTCCGCTTTGCCATCGCCAAGGCTGCTGTCACCTATGGATTGGAACTGATGAACGCTCTGTTCTCCATAGCTCAGGGGTTGGTATCCACCATCATGTCCGCAGCCGGATTTGGTTCCGTGCAAACCGCTGTCCTGCCAACGGAGATCATCACCGCCGTGGAGGACTGCGGTTTCTTTGAATCCATCCCATTGTGGGCGGTGACGCTGATTGGTGGACTGCTGATTACGGTGCTTTCCTTTGTGATGATTATGACCGTGTACGGGCGATTCTTTAAGCTGTATCTGTATACCGCCATTGCCCCCGTGCCGCTGTCTGCTTTTGCCGGGGAGCCTACCCAAAGCATAGGAATTTCCTTCATCAAATCCTATGCTGCCGTTTGCCTTGAGGGTGCCATCATCGTGCTGGGCTGCATCATTTTCTCCCTGTTTGCCGCTTCGCCCCCGGTAGTCGATCCCAACGCCGCCGCTGTGAGTATGGTCTGGAGCTATGTGGGAGAGCTGGTGTTCAATATGCTGATTCTGGTTGGTACGGTGAAGATGGCTGACCGGGTGGTACGGGAAATGATGGGCTTATAAGGAGGAAACAATGGAAATCAAAATCAATCGAGAGATTCGTGACTACCACGAATCCATGTTCATGGGTCTGTCCCTGCGGCAGACCCTTTGTTCGTTATTGGCAGTCGGTGCGGCGGTGGGCCTGTATTTCTGGCTGAACCCCATTCTGGGTACGGAAGCAGTATCCTGGGCCTGTATGTTGGGTGCCGCTCCCTTTGCAGCGCTGGGGTTTCTTTCCTACCACGGAATGCCCGCAGAGAAATTCCTGTGGGTCTGGTTCCGCTCGGAGATTCTGGAACCGAAGGTCATTCGCTTTCAGCCCACCAATCTCTATTATGAGATTATGAAAGACACCATCGCAAAACACGAAAAGGAGGCAAGAAAACAGCATGAAAGCAATTAAGCAGGTACTGCGGCAGGATAGGGAAAGCTACCGTGTTCCTCGCCGGGTGCAGGATGTGATTCCCATTCGGCGGATTTGGAGCGACGGCATCTTCCTTGTGGGAAACCGTTTTGCCAAGACCTTCAAGTTCACCGACATCAATTACATGGTTGCCTCTCAGGAATCCCAGAAGAATCTGTTCCTGACCTATGCGGCGCTCATCAACAGCCTGGATTGCAGCGCCACCACGAAAATCACCCTGAACAACCACCATCTGAACCGGAAGAATTTTGAAAGCACAGTTCTCATGAAGCTGCGAGGCGATGCTCTGGATGGCTACCGTCAGGAATACAACGATGTCATTATGGAGAAAGGCACCGGCGGCAGCGGCATTGTACAGGAGAAGTATGTGACGGTTTCTGTATGCAAGAAATCTGTTGAGGATGCCCGCGCTTATTTCACTCGCGCCGGTGCGGAGTTGACCGCCCGGTTCTCCGCCCTGGGAGCCAGAGTGACAGAACTGGACGCCACGGAAAAGCTGCGGCTTCTCCACGATTTCTACCGCAGCGACGAGGAAGTGTACTTCCACTTCGATATGCAGGACATGATGCGCAAGGGCCATGACTTCCGGGATTACATCTGCCCGGATTCCATTGAGAAGCACAGTGACTATCTGATGTTGGGCGGCAAGTATGCCAGAGTAATCTACCTCAAGGACTATGCCTCTTTCATCTCCGACCAACTTGTGACGAAGCTGACCGACCAGAGCCGGAGCATGATGCTGTCCATTGACATCATCCCCGTTGCCACCGATGAAGCGGTGCGGGAGGTGGAGCGGAAGATGCTGGGGGTGGAAACCAATATCACCAACTGGCAGCGTCGGCAGAATGCCAACAATAACTTCTCCGCCATCGTGCCCTACGATATGGAGCAGCAGCGCCGGGAGACCAAGGAATATATGACCGATTTGACCTCCCGTGACCAGAGAATGATGCTGTCGGTGCTGACCATTGTTCATCTTGCGGATACCAAGGCGGAACTGGATGCTGACACCGATGCGCTGCTGAAGGTTGCGGCAGACCATATGTGCCAGATGGCGGTGCTGCGGTATCAGCAGCTGGATGGACTGAATACTGCTCTGCCCATCGGCACTAGAAAAATCGATACTTTCCGCACTCTGACCACGGAAAGCCTTGCGGTGTTCATGCCCTTCAAGGTGCAGGAGATTCAAGAGCCGGGTGGCATCTATTTTGGGGAGAACGCGATCTCCCACAATCTGATTCTCTGCAATATGAACAACCTGCTGAACCAGTCCATGATGCTTTTGGGCATTCCCGGTTCCGGCAAATCCTTCTTTGCCAAGCTGCTGATCATTGCCATCGCCCTGTCCACCGACGATGACATCATCATTCTGGACCCGGAGGGAGAATACACGCCGCTGGTCAAGGCATTGGGCGGCTCTGTGATCCGCTATGCCGTGGGCGGCTCCGATTGGGTCAACGCTATGGACATGGAAAACGGCTATGGTGAAGGTAGTCCCGTGGCGTTCAAGTCCCAGTTCATCATGTCCCTGCTGAAACAGGTGGACCCGGACGGCATTGGGGCGCACCAGAAGTCCATCATTGACCGGTGTGTCGCCCAGGTGTTCCGGGAGCAGAAGCAGACCGGTGGTGTACCCACCCTCTGTACTGTGCGGGAGAAGCTGCTGGAACAGCCGGAGCCAGAAGCACGGGGGCTGGCGCTGACCATGGAGCTGTATACCTCCGGCTCTCTGGATATCTTTGCCCACGAAACCAATGTGGACACGCAGAACCGGATTACCTCCCACGATATTCACGCCCTCAGCGAAGATCTGAAGCAGCCCGGTTTTGTGACTATCACCGATGCCATGCTGAACCGGGTCAACCGCAACTGGGCGCAGGGTAGGAAAACCCATGTGTTTATCGATGAATTCCACATCGCCTACGAGAACGAGTACAGCGGCAACTTCTTCACCTCCGCATGGCGGCAGTTCCGTAAGCGGAATGCGGCCCCCTGTGCCATTACCCAGAATGTGGAGTATCTGCTGGATTCCATTCAGGCCAGCACTATGCTCAGCAATTCCGAGTTCATCGTCATGCTGAATCAGGCGGAATCCGATCAGGAGCGGCTGTCCCGGCTGCTGAACATTTCCCCGGAGCAGATGAGCTATGTCAACGGCGCGGAGGCAGGCTGTGGTCTGATGCGCTACGGCAATGCGCTGGTGCCCTTTGTGAATCGGTTCCCCGCAGATACGGAGCTTTACAAGCTGATCACCACAAAACCCGGTGAAGGGATGTTTGCTAAAGGTCAGGTAGATTTCTATGCCTGATATCAAAACCAGGGATGTGGTATCCGGCACCATTAAGACCCTTGACCGCAGTACCCTCGCAGGACAGCGGATGAAGGATGCCTATGTGCAAGCCAAGGACAAGGCAGAACACAGTGTGTATTCTTCAGCGCGCAGCAGCGAGGAATACGCCTCTGATCGGATTACGGATGGTGTTTCCACCGTTGCCCGCGAAGCGATTCATCAGGTAGATGTACAGGGGCACCGTATCATTCAGGGCGCACAGAGGAAATTCACCCAATGGCAGGAGAATCCCCAGCCCCAGCAATCCCCACCGCAGTCAGCATCGAGCAGTCCACAATCTTCTCCCAACACACCAGCATCCATCTCTCCTCAGCCGGTGCAGAACGGCTCCGGCACAGAGAACATCCACCATGCACAGCAGCCCCACCGGGTATCCCCCGATGGGGCTGTTTTCTCTGGTGTGGGCGGGCACTCTGAAGTTGGCTCCGGTACTTCGATTCCAAAGCAGGAAGCGGTTCACCATCAACAGATAGCTTCTGCCAAGGCGGAACTAAGATCGAAACGGGCATCCCGGCAGACGGTATCTTCTGTTCCACACGCTCCCAGTGAAGGAAAGGCATTCCATAGCCGCCATGTCCCAATAGCAAGGACTACTGCAACCGGGCGGACTGTGAAATCTGTAGAGAACGTTACGATCAAGGCACCCGAACGCACCATAAAAACAGCAAATTCCCCGGTGAAAACCGTGGAGCATATAGGCGGTACTGCCATAAAATCCACACAGGCCGCAGCCGAGGCAGCACAGAAAGCCGCCGTGATTGCCGCTAAAACCGCACATTGCCGTCATGTGGCAACGAAAGCGGCGGTTACGGTTGCGAGGAAAGCGGCTGACTATACTACCAGAGCCGCCAAAGCAATCGCACAAGCCATGCAGGAGCTGATTTCCCTTGTTGCCGCTGGCGGTGGCACTGTCCTGATACTGGTGATTGTATTGATTGTCATGTGCTTTGCCGGGATGATGCTTGCAAGTGACCAGGATGACACGGAGATTCTGCCGGTCAGCGAGGAGGTAAAAGCCTATGAGCCAATCATCCAGAAGTACGCCAAAGAACACGGCATCCCAGACTATGTGCTTCTGATTGAAGCAGTGATGATGCAGGAATCTGGTGGCCGGGGCACCGATCCTATGCAGTGTTCCGAGAGTAGTTTTAACACTCTCTATCCCCACACCCCTGGTTCCATTACCGACCCAGAGTATTCTATCAATGTGGGGATTCAGAATCTTGCCGACTGCCTGCAAATTGCTGAGTGCGAAAGTCCGGTGGATATGGATGCCATAAAGCTGGCGCTACAAGGGTATAACTACGGTCAGGGGTACATCACCTGGGCGATGAACAAATACGGAGAATACTCCAAAGTAAATGCCGTAGAGTTTTCTCTGAAAATGGCTGAGCAATGCGGATGGGTCAGCTATGGCGATATGGACTATGTCCCCCATGTGCTGCGCTACTATCCATTGGGACAGATCTTCTATGACCCAGATACTGTTCCTCTAATCGTAGAAGTTGCCGCTTCTCAAATCGGCAATGTGGGAGGGGAACCATATTGGCGCTGGTACGGCTTTACGGAGCGTGTGGGGTGGTGTGCCTGTTTCGTAAGTTGGTGTGCCAATGAATGCGGGTACATTGATGCAGGTACATTCCCAAAGTTCTCAGGTCCGGAATGGGGTGTCTACTGGTTCAGACAGCACGGGCAATGGGTAGGACGGCAAACCGTACCAAGCCCCGGCATGATTATTTTTTACGACTGGGATGACCCGGATACAGGTGGACAGGATGGTGTAACAGACCATGTTGGTATCGTGAGCCGTGTAGAAAACGGCATCGTGTATACCATTGAGGGAAACACTATTGGAGATAGCTGTCGGGAACGCAGCCACCAGGTAGGCGATTATCAGATTTTCGGCTATGGCGTTCCAGCATATTAAAAGTGCCGCCCAATTTGGGCGGCACAACTCTAGGTTGTTCAGTCGTCCCACAGATGCCGTTCTACATACTTTCGCATAGCGCTGTCGTAGCGGAAGCGGATATCGGCAATGTTTTCACCCTTTAGGATGGATAAATAAGCGCTTTGATTGATTTCGCACTGTTCCCGATCATGCCCCACCAAATTATCTGCTATCATCAGAGCAAAAACGGCATCCGGGTATTTTTCTTCCAGCTTCTCCCGTTCGGCAGGGCTGGAGCCAAGAATCATTTCCAAGCCGGGGATTGCGCTGTAGGCAATGCGCTCCTTCTCCCGGTAGTACGCCATTGTGTGAGTTGCTGTTCCCATGTTTCTTTCTCCTCTCTGACACACTGCGGTGTATTGTATCACAAAACTACGAGTTGGGCAAATGAAAAAACACTCTCTACTTCTTCCCTCAGCTTCCCTCAGCACTTTCCTCAGCATAATGCTACCAGAAAAATAGTCCAATAAAACGGGAACGATTCCTCATTGGCAGGTTTTGCCGCTTGACTTTCTCCATTTTCTTTCTATAATAGAACATAAGTTCTATTATAGATTTGGGAGGTGCGCTGTATGGCAGTCAGGCAATATCTGTGCATTGATCAAAAGAGCTTCTACGCCACAGTAGAGTGTGTCGCGCGGGGACTTGACCCCATGACCACTGATCTGGTGGTTGCCGACCCGGAGCGAAGTGAGAATACCATCTGCCTTGCTGTTTCTCCCTCATTGAAAGCAAAAGGCGTGTCCAATCGCTGCCGGATTAAGGAAATTCCCAAATACCTCAAATACATCGTAGCAACGCCGAGGATGCAGCTTTACATCGACTGCGCTGCGGAAATTTACGGTGTGTTCCTGAAATATGTTGCCCCAGAAGATATTCATGTGTACAGCATTGACGAGTCCTTTCTGGATGTGACCCCCTATCTGACCCTGTACCGCAAGACGGCGCGGGAACTGGCGAAAACCATCATAGAGGATATTCGGAATACTGTGGGCACCGTATCCACCTGTGGAATCGGGACGAATCTCTACCTTGCGAAAATCGCCCTGGACATCCATGCCAAGCACGCACAAGATTTCATTGCGGAGCTGGATGAAGAAAGCTACCGGGCAACCCTGTGGGATCACCGTCCTATCACGGATTTCTGGCGGATTTCTACCGGCACAGAAGCAAGGCTAAGAAATCACGGCATTTCCACCATGCGTGAGATTGCCATGATGCAGGAGGACTATCTCTATGACTGGTTCGGCATTGACGCCGAACTGCTCATCGACCACGCATGGGGGCGGGAATCCACCACCATTGCGGACATAAAAGCCTACCGCTCCAAATCCAAAAGCCTATCCAGCGGTCAGGTTCTCATGCGGGACTACAGGTTTGACGAGGGGCTTGTGATTGCCAAGGAGATGATGTATCAGCTCTGTCTGGACATGGTTTCAAAGAAACTGGCAACGGAATCCGTATCCCTGTATGTGGGCTACTCCCATACTCAGGGTGTGGGCGGGGCGAAAGGGACGGCAAAACTGGCATCGGAAACCAATGCGGATTCTCTGATCGTTCCGGCAATCGCCACCCTCTACAAGCGGATTGTGAATCCCTCCTACCCGATTCGGCGGATATGTCTGTGCTGCAATAATGTGGTGGAAGATCGGGGCGTGTATCAGCTCAATATGTTCGACGATATTACCGCCCAGCTCCGAACCAGAGCCATTCAGGAAACTATGCTGGGTATCAAGGCGAAGTATGGAAAAAACGCCATTCTCAAAGGCATGAATTACGATCCCGCTGCTACCGGCAGGGAACGAAACCTTCAGATTGGAGGGCACAAAAGCAATGGTTAAGTCAACGCCAAGAGTACCCATGCCGCCATCCAGGAGGGCAAAGCAGTTTGCACCCTTTGATGCTTTGAAGGGGCTGAAAGAAGCGATTGCCCGGAAAGAACGAATCTCCACCCCGCGCCGGATTCTGTCTGAGGATGCCATTGCGGAAATCAATGCCCAGCTTACAGCTCTGAAACCCGGCAATATAGCAACCGTGGTGTACTACTGTGATTATGCGCAGGAGTATCACCAGATCACCGGGGCTGTTCGGAAGGTTGACGCATACTGGAAGCTCCTGCAAATTGGAAATATGTCCATTGATTTCTGTGAGATTGCGGAAATTGAGAAAGTTGCAACCCCCGTTTGAGTCATAATCAGACGGGGGCTGTGTTGTAGGGTGCTATTTCATTAGCTTTGCCAACTGCGCCAGTGCTTTATCGATAGAACGCTTTACTGGCATGACAGTACATCCCTCCATCTCTGCAATCTGTGCGTAGGTGTAGTTTCGGAAATAGTAGAGGATCAGCCTCTCACGCTGCTTGTCCGGGAGTGTTTGAATCGCTGTATAGAGTTGGGCGTATTGCAGTTTTCGGAAAACGGCATCTTCTATGGGCTCCTGTGGAAGAAAAGCCCTCTCATTGATTGCCTGCTCGGTCAGTTCCGAAAACTCGTAATGGCGGCTCACTGTATTAAGATAGGAGATATCTTCCAATTCAAAATCATTAAACTGTGAAAACAGAACATGCGTGACTTCAATCTTACGATATGTTCCCTCAGTATCATGAAAAGAGATATACTCTTTCCCATTTTCGATAGAAAGGGTATAGGGGTTCTGCTTGTCTTTTTTACGTTTCGGATGCTTTACATCCATTGTTATGTCCTCCTGTCAATCTAAATCTGAAAATCAGATTGACAGGGCGGACTTCTGCAATGGTGCGGAAGTGTTGATTCATGATTTACACGAACACAGAGTTCATGTAAAATGCTGTGTGCTTCCAAAGATACCCAGAGCATCCTGAAGCGAATATATCTGGCTTCTCTATACTGCAAACAATTCCATATCCAGCGTGATATGAACTGCAATTCATGCGTTACATTCTGATACTCCCATGGCAAACATTGGAGTTCAGTTCCAAAATGACTCTGTTACGCTCCGGGGATATCTCCAAGGTGTAGCCTCCTTCGCTCAAACCGTGTACTACAGTTCATACAAGAGGTGAAACAGGACGAATTCCATCGAAATAGAGTGTATTGTAGAATATATCCGAGGTGAATTGTCATGTCGGAATATTCCCGAATACTAGGTGATGTTGTAAAAGTTGCTCGTGAAAAAGCTGGTCTTACTCAAGCAGAGGTTGCAGCTTCCATTGACAGGGATTCCCGTACCGTCTTAAATATTGAGAACTATAAGGGAAACCCCAAGCTGGAAGTCCTATACCCCCTAGTGCGTGCACTGAAAATTGATTCCAGGGAAATCTTCAACCCTGAAATGCAGCTTGAGTCCCCAGCCCTGCGCCAACTTCAGCTAATGGTTGCTGAATGTAGTGAAGCAGAAGCGGATGCAATCATTCCTGTTGTGAAAGCAGCCATCGATTTGGTACGCAATCGCAGCAAACTACGGATATAGCAAAAAAGAGCCCGCCTCCCTGTTAACAGGAAAGCAGGCTCTGCGTTTTTTTACGTCTGGCTCACTTGCTGATTGCCATTTTCAGTTCCATCACATCGATTTTGGTTTCTTTCTTACACTTAGGACAGTAAAGCGGAAAGTTAAACATCACCGTATCTGCATATACCTTCGTTCGCGTCTTGTTGCCGCAGACGGGACAATGTATCCACCTCGGTTCATTTCTTTGACTATTCATTTTTTCCTCCAATCGTGGCTGGCTCTGCATTTATTGTCTGGCTCAAAGCATCGGCAAGTTGTCATCAGCGGACTTTAGAAGCTAACATATTGTGCCGGATTCACATAGACACCATTATAGGAAATACCAAAATGAAGGTGGTTGCCGGTTGCGATCCCCGTTTTGCCAACATAACCGATCAACTGTCCGGCTGAAACTGTTTGTCCGGCAGAGACCACATAACTGGTCATGTGCATATATATGGAAGCAAAACCATCCATATGGTTAATTGAAACATAGTTACCCGCGGAGTTGCTATATCTGGCAGTTGTAACCTGCCCCGCTCTGGTTGCGTAAATCGGCGTCATTGCCGGAGCAGCCAGGTCAACAGCCTGATGGTAGGTAGACGCGCCGGATGTCGGCGATTGCCGGTAACCAAATGGACTGCTCATGTAGGTATAGCTGCAAGGACGGAGCCATGTACCACCGGAGGGAGCGGTGACTGGCGTACTGTTATTGGTGGTGGAACCAGAATTTGCGGCGGAGGTTTCAGGTGGAACTGTGGTATAGGTCGCCATATAGGCTGCCCATTCGGCGGCTTTTGCCTGTGTGTATTCTTTTTCCTTTGCCGCAATCTCTGTCAGAAAGGCTTCTTCCTGTTCCTGAAATTCTGCCTGCAATGCCTCCAGATCTTCTGCTTTCTCCAGCAATTCCTGAATTAGGGAATCCGCTTCGGCTCGTTTTGTATCCAGTTCTGTCTGTGTGGCATCCATATCCAGTTTGATTGCTTCCAAATCCGCCTTTTCGTTTTCCAGTTCAATTTTTGCATTTTCCACTTTTTGGGCAGCTTCGGATAATTCCACCAGCCGCCGTTTATCGGCAGCGGCAATTTCTTCAACCATATTCAGGCGATCCAGCAGGTCGGTAAAACTATTTGCCTGAAAAAGCACCTCCCAGTAAGAAACGGCACCTTCTTCCTCCATTGTCCGAACCCTGAGTGTGTTTTCCTCGCACAGTTCTTCGTAACGGTTCTGGGCACTGTCCAGTTCGTCCTGCTTATCCGCAATCAGCGTGTTGAAACTGGTAATCTGTTCATTGATATTGGCTATTTCAGCGGAAAGCAGGCCAATTTCCTGATCGATGACATTTTTCTTTGCGATAATGTCTGCAATTTCATCTTCATTCGCTTGATACTGCGCCTGAACCTCCTTGATCCGATCCTCAATCTCGGATTTTTGTTCTTTCAGTACATTGATCTGTTTTCGGATTTCACTGGAGGATGCCGCATCTGTCTGAATTGGAATAATCCCGATAACAGAGATCAGGAATATCACGGAAGCGGTTAGAAAGGAAATAATGCGTTTGTTCTTTCTCTTTTTTTCTGTCATGAGAACTCCTGGGAAAAGTTTGTCAGCAATCGTCACAATGATGCCGCAGTCTGGAACCATTGTGACTATGCTGACACATAATTTTTTAGCCTATACCGGAAATGGTAGAGTCGAACAGTTTCACATCTACACGCCCGTCGGAGGAATCCACGATATACAGTTTTACAACAGGAAGGATTTCGTCAAGGGTTTCCAGCAGCAGTCTATACTTGGTTGTATCTTCTGTGTAAATTGCGGAGTTGTTCTGGTACTCTGCCAGCATGCTCAGGAACTTTTCCGTATCGCCGGTAGCAACGGCGATTTGTTCTTCCTTATAGGCTTCCGCGGCCGCAATCTTCTTGTTTGCTTCCGCGCGGGCCTGAGGGATAAGGCTGTTATAGTAACCGTTGGCTTCGTTGATAGCGGTTTCCTTTTCCTCCTTTGCTGTAGTCACATCCAGAAACGCATTGGATACCGCATCGGGAGGCGTAATTGCCTGAATATTGAATGCACTGATCTGAATACCTGCATCGTAAGTGTCCAGCATATCCTGTGCCAGTGCAATAGCATCATTCTGGACGGCAACCTTTTCTGTGCTTAGAACATCATCCACAGCCACATTCGCCATCAACTCAACCAGAGCAGACTCAATGCAATACCGTACCAGCTGCTCACTGTTTCCATCGATATTGTAAAGGAACTTAGTAGCATCACTGACCTTATAGTGGACGATGGCTTGTACAGTAATGATATTTTCATCACCGGTCAAAAGCTGGATGGCTTCCGGTTCTTCGTTGGGCTGGTGGATATGCTCAGGCAGGGACATACCCACATCCGCACGCCGCACTTCGGAAACATTGACCTTCTGAACCTGGTCAATGGGAGATGGCAGACGATAATGCAGGCCCTCTGTTATCGTCTGATTCTGAAGGACACCAAAACGGCGGATGACTGCTTGTTCACCGGGGTTCACAACATAAACACCTGTCAGCATGTAGATGGCAAAGATGGAAAGTGCCAGAATCAGCAGCGCCTTTTTGGGATTTATATGTCCGAAGGCGTTTTTCAGATCGTTCATGGTACTGCTGTTCTTTACTGAGGAAGCCTCCGGCTTTTTCATCCACAGTCTGACAATCCAGATTTGCAGCTTTTTAATCAAGCTGGGTTTTCCACCATTGGGTGGTGACGGCTGATTGATTTCGCTCATATGATTGGACCTCCTTTATCAACCGCCGTTCAGATTGGTATTTCCGCTTAAGTATTTCAGAATCTCAGCGGTAGACGGCAGAATCAGAGTTGTGTTTCCATCAATCGTCTTTTCATAAGTTTCCAGTGTTCTGATAAACTCATAGAATTCGGGATCGCGCTGGAAGGCTTCTCCATAAATACGGATGGCCTCGGCATCGCCCTCGCCCATAATCTGCTGTGCCTGCTTGTAGGCTTCTGCCAGAATAATCTGCTGCTCCTTCTCTGCGTCAGCACGGATTTTAGATGCTTCCTCACTACCCTCCGCCCGGTACTTCTGCGCCATCTGTTCACGCTCTGCACTCATGCGGTCATAGACGCTCTGCTTATTCGCATTAGGGAAATTCAAAACACGAATCTGCGCATCCACGACCTCAATACCGTATTCCGAGGCCCGGTCCTTAGCGTAGGTTACGGTATCTGCCACCATCTGATCAAGCCTGAGCATTTCGTCATCGGTGTTGACAAGCTGATCCAGGTTATATTTGCCAAGCTGCACGCCAAGGCTGGATGAAAATACGTCCAGCAGACGTGCCTCTGCCCCAGACTGGTTCTTGACGGTTTTCAAATACAGAACAGGATCGACGATCTTCCATGTTCCATAGTAGTCAAGGGAAATGCTCTTTTTATCCAAAGTCAGCAGTTCAATTGATGTGGTCTGGTACACTTGAAGCCGCTTGTCTACACGCTGTACGGACTGAATGGGATCAGGCAGCTTGACCTTCAGACCGGGATTATCATAAACGGCAACCGGATCGCCGAACTGAGTAACCACGGCGTATTCGGTCACATCGACAGTGTATACCATCAAGGTTGCCACGAAAATAACTGCCACCAGAACGATTCCTACGATCAGATTTCTGTTCTTGGGCGCATTCTGTTTTACGGATGCCATGTTAATCCTCCATTTTTTGATTCTAGTATCGTTTACTTCTGCGGATTTTTGAGCCACAGCTCTGCGTTATCAATGCTGATACCATTGCCTAGCAGCAGCTTTTGCACATTGGGTAGAATTTTATCCATTGCCTCCATATACAGGCGGAAAGTAGTCACATCCTTGGAATCCGCATAGGCGGACTGACGCATCGTGAACAATTCCGCATCACCCGTGGCCGTCTGGATTTTATCCTCACGATAGGCCTGTGCTTCCGCGACCTTTTTGTACGCTTCCGCATTGGCACGGGGGATGATGGTATTCTGATAGGCGATTGCTTCGTTGATATAAATGCTCTTGTCCTGTCTGGCGGTTGCCAGATCCTGGAAGCTGGTCATAACGCTGGCAGGAGGATCGGCGCGAATCAGTTGAACGCTGACGATTTCAATGCCGGTTTTGTTCTTTTCCATTGTATCGCTCAGCAAAGCAAACGCAGAGCGTTCAATTTCCTCTTTTCCCTCAGTCAAGACATAATCAATGGTGTTTTCACCAACGATCTGACGAATGCTGGTGGTTGCGCTGGAGCTTATGAGCAGATTGGTATCCGTCATGTTCAGAACAAAGTCGCCTGCGTCTTTAATTCGATAATGCACTGAGAGATTCACATTGACCAAATTGGTGTCGCCGGTCAATAGCTCCTGTGTGCCCGTTTCCACCTTCTGAACATTTCCTGTTTTCACCAGCGTTACTTCCTCGATTGGAGAAGGAAACCGATAATGTATTCCAGGAGAAACATCATCCCGGATAACGCTGCCAAATCTGCGAACAACACCTGTTTCGTCCATCTGAACAAAATACACTCCGGATAACAGGTAGGCTACGCATAAAACCAGGGAACCGTACAGAACCATTTTTCTGTTCCAATGGAAGTGATGGTGGTGTTCCTCGCTGTGCTCTTCTTCCGGGTGCAGAAGCATTCGCAGATTAGATGTAAAAATCTCATAACCGGAAATCATCAGCAGAACCATCGCGACGATTGCTGCGACCTTATCCAAATCGGGCATGCCGAACAAAGAGCCGACGATGCCTACCAGCACAGCAATGGAACAGTACATATCCATCTTGGAGTGGTAGCCATCCGCGATCATGCTCTGGGAGCCTGTCTGTTCTCCAACATAGATTTTATACCGAGCCATGAAGTAATTGATCACAACGCCCAAAAATGCGCCCGCCGCTACGAAGGGGACATATCGCAGTTCAGTTACTTCGCCGCTCAGCGCATCGGACAGGATCTCCAGGCCCATATCAAAAATGAAAATGGATACGAAGATTGCCACGATATGCTCCAGCTTCTTGCTGGCGGTCTGGAATCGCGATGCCCCATATCGCGAAATCAGCAGACCAATAAATACAATGCTGGTGACAAACACATCTGCAAAGGAATGCCATGCATTTGCTTTCAGTCCGATGCTTCCCGACAAATCGGCAAGGAAGAATCTCAGGATGATTAATATGATGTTAGCGACAATGGTGATGAGTATGGTTTTTTCTTTTCGCCCCATAATTACGCTCCTTTTCCCATGTTATTTTGCTGCGCTTTCATGATTCCACGCAGCGTTTTGTCATAGATCGTAAACCCGGCTTCCTTCAAAAGCTGCTGTTCCATCTGCTGGGTACGAGTTTCATGTTCCATTTCTTTTAAGTAGTCGCTGATGGTGTGAGAAACTTCTTCCAGTTCAGGAAGCCGAGCCTCTGTTCGGCTGCGAACCTGAATGATATAGTAGCCGGAACGGTAATCGATGATTTTACTTACCTGACCGACCTTCAAGGAGAAGATTGGTCCCGCCAGTTCCGCTGCCAGGTGACTTTCGTAAAGCGGCCCGGATATCACGCCGCCATCTTCCGCAGAGGAATCCTCGGAGTACATTTTGGCGACCTCCGCAAAAGATGTACCGGAGTTAAGCAGAGACATTGCTTCCTCCGCTTTTGCCTTTGCCTGTTCCTTTTTTTCCGTATTTGCGCCCTGATCAATCCAGATCAGGCTGATTTCCGCAGAAGCTGGTGTCATTAACTTTGCCGGGTTTTTCTCATAGAAGTCTCTGATTTCTTCCTCGGTAGGTTCATCCAGATCATCATCCACTTCTTCCTGATGCAGTATTTGCCACAGATATTGGACACGAAGTTCCTCCATATCATGAGCATCTGAATCGTTAGTGGCAGATTTGTCCCCGCTTTCTTCCAAAAGCAGCTCCATGACGATCATCTGCTCAACAAACTGCTTTTTTGCTTCATAGGTGCTGAGCGCTTCCTGGTAGACCTCCGAAAGCTCCCGGTACTCTGTATAGAATTCTCCCAAGGTGTATCGCCGGGAGTGAACACTGAACAGCATTTCGCTTTTTCTGATGGTATATTCTTCATCCATGATTTGTCGCAGAAGGATGCTTTCGATGCTGGTCTCGACCTCGGACAGTGGCTGGTAACCCGCAGGCTCCTTAGAAAGTAGTTTAATGATACTGACAGAGCCGTTGGAATCGGTAAGGGGGTCGCTGACCTCATTTGGCTGCATTTTCCAGAGTACATCCTCAATTGCGGATTCTCCGCCGCCCTTTTCCATGGTAACGGTCTGTGCGGTTCCATCCTTGCCATACATTGCCGCGACACTTTCAAAGGATTCACCAGACCGCAGCTTGCGGGCTGCATCCGTGGATTCTGACGCATTACGCAAACGGATTTCGCTGTAGGTTATGGTTTCCGGTGTCCGATACCGCTCCAAATTCTTGGTGTAGTAGGCGTTGATTTCCGCTTTTGAGGGAGCTGCTGTTTTCAGTACCTCAAAATTCACCTGTAGTCCGGCCGTTTTTTTGAGTTCCTCAATGTAATCACTGAAAAAGGATTTGTCTTTTTCCGCAGCCAGAATCTGCCGGATTTCCGCTTCCGCTTCAGCAAGGGTCTGCCCTTGAAACTGTTCCTGATTTTCGGAGTAGTATTGCTGCACATCCCAGCTCGATATAGACTCGGTGGTGATATTCGTTTCATGCAACTGAGAAATGTATTGTTCTACCGCCGCATCGTTCAGCAGATCCTCCATTTCGTGCCGAACATCATCCCGCTGGGTGATTCCCTGTGTATCCGCCCAGTCCAGAATCATCTGCTCTACGGCCAAACGAGTGACCATCGCCTGATATCCTTCCAGGCTGTCAATCGGATGTGCCTCACACGCTTCTTCTGGCATGCATTTGCTGTGATCGTAGCCATGGTTCGGACAAAGCAAATGCTCACGTTCTTTGCTGCCTTCAACGGCGATAAAATCCATCAATTCCTTTGTGGTTATATTTTTCCCGTTGTAGGTAGCGACTACATCCTCTGCTGGTGGGTTTGGCTCCCGCACCCAATCAAAATTGCGGTAAATGGATAAGCCACCTGCCAAAAGGACAGCGCAGATCAACAAGAAGAGCATGTAATGGCTCCACATGTTCCTCTTGTTCAATTCATCCGGCACAGGCACCAACTCTGCTGGCCCTGCGCTAAATACTGCTTCCGTATCGGGATAGCGGTTTATGGGTTCCCCTCCAATCACGGAATTGCAGCTCTGATTCTCCCGTTCTATCTGGTTCGTATCTTCCACCTGAGAAGTCTGCTCTCTCGTTACGGTGTTGCGACTTGTTGGTTGAAACCCAAGAACATGGAGAATGTCCGCGATCACAGAGCCAGAATCCGCTTCCGGGGAGGAAAGATTTTCCGAATCAGCTTCTGTTTCCGATATCGTATCAATTTTCTTCTCAGTTTCGTTGTTCTCCATCGAATGCCCTCCTTATCGTTATCATCACAAGCAATATATGTGGGAATTGTGGTGAAATTATGGAGAGCAGAGACATATAAAAAAGAACCACAATTACGACACGCATCATGCCATAATTGTGGTTCCTATTGTAATGCTTGATATTGTCTTTGCAGGGAGCATTCTTACCTCGACAGAGGAATTTCAGATGATGTCACATCCTCCAGCAGAACGCGCATGGTTCCGCCGCAGACCATGCCCTCGCTTTCGGCAACTTCATTGGTCATATCGATCTTTACAACGCAGGAGGTGCCGGTTCCCATGATTTTTCTGGCCCTGACCATAATGGCCGCTTCGCTGCAGCCGCCGCCGATGGTGCCGTAGCCGTTGCCAAGGGCGTCAATTCCCATCATCGCGCCGGACTTGACCGGCGTGGAGCCGGTGGAGGAAAGCACCAATGCGCAGGCCTTTGGCTGGGTGCTTTGTGCCAGAAACCGCAGCAAGGTATAGTCGGTATTGGTCTGATCCAGGCAGATGCGGGAATCCTTTCGGACATATTTCCGCCTGTGAGCGATCATTTCTCCGCAGATCGACACGGCGATTTCTGCCGGGGTTTGGGCGTTGATTTTCAGACCGATGGGAGCGTGGATGCGGTCAAGGGCTTCCGGGTCGAAGCCCTCCTCCGCAAGCAGGCTAAGCAGGCCCTCCACCCGGCGTTTGGAACCGATCATGCCGAGGTATGTGGGGAGCGTGCCGGACAGAATCTGCCGCAGACATTCCCCGTCCCACCGGTGCCCCCTAGTGATGACGCAGACATAGTCCGTGGCACGAATATGCAGGCTCTCAATCCCGGCGGCGAAGGAATTGCAGATCACCTGAGCTGCCTGTGGGGAGCGCTCTGAATTGGCAAAGCTGATGCGGTCATCCAAAACGGTGACAGCAAAGTCCAGCATGGAAGCCATGGCGCACAGCGGCACCGCAATGTGACCGCCCCCCAGCAGAATCAGCCTGTTTTCCGGGAGAAAAACTCTGGTATAGGTCTGACCCTCTACGACTTTGGTAAGCTCCGGCGTCATGCCCTGTTCCAGCTTGCGAAGGATTTCCTGAAATTCCAAATTGGTCATGGCAGTTTCCTCAAGTCAATACGGTGATGGTATCGCCGGCACGGATGGTTCCTTCTTCCAGCACGATGGTAAATATCCCTTCACGGGGCATCACGCAGTCACCCACCTGCTGGCGGATGGCGCAGTGGGCGTGACATTCTTTACCGATCTGGGTCACCTCCAGTAGAACTTCCCCAACCCGTAGCCGGGTGCCCACCGGGAGGGTGAAAAGGGTCAGCCCCTCCGTTAGGATATTCTCCGCAAAGGCTCCCACGGGAATGTCCGGGAAAACGGCTTTCATTTTCTCCACGCTCTCCTGGGCCAGCAGGCTCACCTGCCGGTGCCAGTTCCCCGCGTGGGCATCGCCTACAATTCCATGGTCGATCTTCAACTGGATTTCCGGAACCTCGTGTTTTTGTGTCCCTTTTTGTTCACTGATACAAACTGCTACAACGCTTGCCATGGGCTTCCTCCTATTCTATTAATCATTCTCACGATATACAAGTAGGGGCTGCTGCATTGTGCAGCAGCCCCTGAAGTCCAGTCTAACCCGCAAATAGCGGGTTGGAGAGCGGTGTCTGGCAGTGCCAGAATACTTTTGCTTATTCTATCGGCTAGTCAATAACGATTATAGTTGCAAAGAAAGGTTATGTCAATAGCTCCGGGAAATAAATCCCTACCATCATACTTCTTTTGTTCTTGGCTTTATGAAATATGTTTTCTCTATATAAACCAATTTATCAGAGCTGAGAATTTACACAAAATTTACATATTTGGGAACTATGCTGATAAAAACACGAGACTGCACCGGATTGACGCTTCCTTTGTGTACAGTGTTTTATCCGTCAACAAGCATTCCTGTGTTTTGAAATTCAAAAGTTGCAGATTTAAGGGAGTGATCGGATGTTTGATTTTTTGGAAGAGGAAAACATCGACCCTGAGCTACTGAGGGAACTCAGAGCCTTTCGAGAGGCCAATCCTCTGACGGAGGAGCTGCGCCAGAGAATCCCAGCACCCCGTTTCCACTATTACGGGAAAGACATCTGGGAGTATGCCGCTGCCGCCCTGCTGTGTGGTAAGAACCTACTGCTTACTGGCGGAAAGGCTACCGGCAAAAATGTCCTGGCAGAAAACCTGGCAATGGTGTTTGGCCGCCCTGCCTGGAACGTTTCCTTTCATGTGAATGTGGACGCCGCAGGACTGATCGGAATGGACACCTTTGAAGATGGGCAGGTGCGCTTCCGCCCCGGCCCCATCTACCAGTGCGCAAGATTCGGCGGCTTTGGCATTCTGGATGAGATCAACATGGCAAAAAACGAGGCGCTGGCGGTACTGCACTCGGCGCTGGATTTCCGCCGGGTCATCGATGTGCCGGGTTATAACCGCATCCCCATGGAAGCGCCTACCCGGTTCATCGCCACCATGAACTACGGCTACGCCGGGACCCGGGAGCTGAACGAGGCCCTGACCTCCCGGTTTGTGGTCATCCAGATGCCCACCATCAGTCAGGAGAATCTGGAAAAGCTGCTGTCCACCCATTTCCCCAGCCTGAAAAAGAAGTACCGCAGCCAGTTCGCCCAGCTTTTCTTTGAACTGCAAAAGAAGTGCGACAGCGCGGAAATTTCCACGAAAGCTCTGGATCTGCGGGGTTTGCTGGATGCTCTGGACCTGATCCGCTCTGGGGTTCCCGCAGGGGCAGCCTTGGACATGGGTATTACCAACAAGGCTTTCGACAGCTATGAGCAGAGCCTGATCCGGGATGTTGCTGCCATGCGTATCTCTCCCAGGCTCACCCGGCGCGAACTGTTTGAGGACTGAACAATGCTGACGCAGCATTATACCGCCCAGCAGCGGCGGGCGCTGAATCAGATCTGGACCGCCGCAGGGGAATATGGCTTCGACCCCCTGTTTCTGGCCATGGGCAGCGACGGCGTACCAGATAGTTACATGAACTGCATCGTAGGCTGTGTCCGCAAATGGTACGGCGCTGAAATGCCCCGAAAGCTCTTCGCCGCCTGGGAATTGGACCGGCGGCAGGCCATGCTGGACGATCTGGCCTGGCTGGCGTTGGAAAACGCCGCCTTTCAGCGGGAGCTTCCCCACCGCCCTGTTCTGGAGGAAGCCAGGAAAGCCCACGCGGCAGACTTTTTTGGTCAGGAATACAAGCTGTCCCGGCAGGAGTGGTGGGCAAAAAATCAGTTGGTTTACACCATGCAGTCTGCCCGGTGGAAAAGCGTTCTGGGAAAGCGCGCTCCGGTGATGACGTCTTATGAACGCAAGCTGTCCGATGCGCTGCTATGTAGCGGGGAACTGGATGCGGAAGAACTTGCTGCCGCCATTCTGCGCACCTTTGCCCAGGCGGGACTGTTCGATGGAACCGCCCGGTCCAAAGCGCCACTACGGCTGCATTTTGACGGAAAATGGGCTCTGGCAATGACAAAATTCCTTCCCACTCAGATCGTCCATACCGATGTGCTGACACTGGGACAGGCCGAAGGCTCTGGCGGCGACAAAGCGAAGCTGGACCTTCGCCGGGGAAAGCTTCGCCTGAATGAGAATGCGGAGACTGACCGGCTATATATCGAAACCTGTTTTGGCCGATCCTTTTACACGCCGGAGCAGCTGGCAGCGGCAGAGCAGGCGCTTTGTACCGCGAACCACCTGGGCTGCCATTTGTGGTTTACATCTGGAATCCCGGACCCGGAACACGCCCGCAGCAGCGAGGCCCGCCGCATGGCTCAGGAAGCGGCTCTGCAATGCAAGCGAAACCGGGATGCCTATGCCAAAGACAGCGGTCTCTATCAAAATACCATTTTGCGGCTTTCGGAGCAAATCCGAAGCTGCATCCAGGTACACAGCCAGACTGAGACGGAACGCTCCCGCAGCGGTCGCCTGGACAGCCCCCGTGTGTGGCGAGCAGCGGTGCTGGAGGACGGAAATGTGTTTCTCCGAGATGTCGCTACCTGCAAGCCGGGATTCTCTGTAGACCTCCTGCTGGACGGCTCCGCTTCCCGCATGCACTGTCAGGAGGCCATTGCCGCCCAAGGCTATATCCTGGCGGAGAGTCTGGGCCGGTGCGGCGTCCCGGTACGGGTGACCAGCTTCTGCAGTCTCCGGGGCTATACGGTGCTGCGGGTGCTGAAAGGCTTTGCGGACAAGAACGAGAATCAGAAAATATTCAACTACTTTGCCGCCGGATGGAACCGGGACGGTTTGGCCCTCCGAGCTGCGGGAGACCTGATCAAAAGCGCCCCGGAAGGACGACATCTGCTTCTGCTTCTGACCGATGCCAGTCCCAACGACAGCCACCGCATTCCACCGGGAGAGGGAAATCCCTTCGGCAGAGAGTATGCGGAGCAGGCCGCTGTGAAGGACACCACCCAGGAGGTCCGGGCATTGCAACGCCGAGGAATCCGGGTAGCGGCGGTGTTCATGGGCAACAACTACAGCGCACCGGATGCGGCGGCCATCTACGAAAAAAGCATGGTCCGGATTCAGGGCATTGACCAGTTGGCCACAGCGGCAGGAGCGCTGATCCGGCAAGAGATTCAGGAGCTTACAGATTGAAGGAACAGAATATTGACCCGCCCAGCATCCGTTTTGTCGGATGCTGGGCGGCTGTATTGTTGGGATTATAAACCCTATGAATTTCCTTTCCGATAGTCTTTCGGAAGCCTACCGGTTACGTCTTTGAAAGCCTGCGTAAACTTGCTTTGGTTTTCATACCCGACTTCGCAGGCAACTTCGGCGACTGTTTTGTCACTGTGGGAAAGCAGGGCCTTTGCCTGCTTAATTCGATAATCTTTCATGTATGCCGCAATGGGCTTGCCAAACACAGTCTTAAAGGTGGTCTTGAGCGTAGTCTGGTTGATATGGAATTTTACCGACAGTTCCTCAATCGAATAGCGGGTTTTCATATTTGAGATGAGAAAATCATGGATTTCATTGACTGCCTGAACATTGGAATTGTAATTACCGCTATCCTCAAAAGATTCTTCAGCAGGACAGGCCACTTCCACGATTCTCTCAATCATCTCATGAAGAACTTGGGTACGCTGGGTTTTGGCGGCAGTGTAGTACACCTCTTTACCTTCTCTGCGGCTGACAATCAGACCGGACGTCTTCAGAAGCTTCAAATGATGGGATACTGCCGGACTGCTCATATCCAGCAGGGCGGAAATATTGACAACACACTCTTCACAATGGCATAGCAGCCAGAAAACCTGAATCCGTGTACTGTCGCTCATCATCTTGAAAATATCGGAAACGATCTCGAAGGTCTCCCCCTTTGGCATGCTGATCTGCACACCTTTGGGAAGATGTCCATGATCGTGCGGCAATATCTTGTTCCCCATATGAAAAAGCCCCCTTTCTTTTTGTGAAATTATACCATTAAGTCAGGGAAAATACAAACACAATTTTCAAAATACTCCATTTAGGCATTCTAATAGCCCAAAAGGCAAGGTTTTATCCAAAATGATTGACAAGCGTTTAATCGTCCGTTATACTAATATCAATGATTAAGCAGTCGTTTAATCAATAATAAAAAGGAGCAAATTATTATGAAAAAGACCTACAAAATCGAAGTGGATTGCGCCAACTGTGCCAACCTGATGGAAGATGCCGCCAAGAAGACCGCCGGTGTCAAAACCGCTACCGTCAACTTTATGACGCAGAAGATGATCGTTGAGTTTGAAGATGGCCAGGAGCCGGGCACTGTCATGCAGGAAGTGTACAAAAACTGCAAGAAGGTCGAAGATGACTGCGTAATTTATCTGTAAGCTGTTCATCAGGGCGTTCTGCTCTCAGTCTGATGTGGGCAGGATGCCCTGTTTCATAATTATTATCAAAAGATTTCATACTAAGTGAAATGGAGGGCTGTATATGACCAAAAAACAAAAGAAGATGCTGTACAGGATCATCATTTCAGCAGTCCTGATGATCGCTTTCAAATTTGTTCCTGTGGACGGCATCGTTCGCTTCCTGCTATACTTGATTCCTTATCTTGTGATTGGCTATGATATTCTGTTGAAAGCATGGAAAGGTATAAAACACAAGCAGGTCTTTGATGAAAACTTCCTGATGGCGATTGCGACAATCGGCGCAATGATCGTGGGATTAGTCCAAAGCGGTGACTATGTGGAAGGTATCGCCGTCATGCTGTTCTACCAAATCGGTGAACTGTTCCAGAGCTACGCCGTGGGTAAGAGCCGTAAGAACATCAGCGAGCTGATGGACATTCGTCCGGACTATGCCAACATTGAGGTGGACGGCAAGCTGGAGCAGGTTGATCCTGACGAGGTTGCCGTGGGCACCATCATTGTGGTTCAGCCCGGTGAAAAGGTTCCCATCGACGGAATTGTTGTGGAGGGAATTTCCAGCCTGAACACCAGCGCCCTGACCGGTGAAAGTCTGCCCCGCGATGTGAAGAACGGGGACGAAATTATCAGCGGCTGCATCAACATGACCGGTGTGTTGAAAATCCAGACCACTAAGGAGTTTGGGGAATCCACAGTATCCAAGGTTCTGGATTTGGTAGAAAATGCCAGCTCCCGCAAGTCCAAGTCTGAGGATTTCATTTCCAAATTCGCAAAGGTCTACACTCCCGCCGTCTGCTACAGTGCGTTGGCCCTGGCGATTATTCCTCCGCTGGTCAGCCAGTTTGCTCTGGGAAGCAACCCTAACTGGGGTGAATGGATCTATCGTGCTCTGACTTTCCTGGTAGCGAGCTGCCCCTGCGCGCTGGTGATCAGCATTCCCCTCAGCTTCTTCGCTGGTATTGGCGGTGCCAGCACCCAGGGCGTTCTGGTCAAGGGTTCCAACTATCTGGAAGCCCTGTCAAAGACCGGTTATGTGGTATTTGACAAAACCGGCACCCTGACCCAGGGCGTTTTTGAGGTCAGCGCTATTCATCAGGAAGGGAAATCCTATACGGACGCAGAACTGATCGAGTACGCCGCGCTGGCGGAGAGTTCTTCCTCTCACCCCATCAGTAAGAGCCTTCAGCGGGCATACGGTGCGGAGATCGACCGAAATCGGGTTACGGATATTCAAGAGATCAGCGGCAACGGTGTGATTGCCAAGGTGGATGGCGTTGAAGTTGCTGCCGGTAATGCCAAGCTGATGAAGCGTCTGAATATCCAGTATTCCGGCTGCGATTTAGTAGGCACAATTATCCACATGGCAATCGGCGGCGAATATGCAGGCCATATTGTGATCTCTGATCTTGTAAAACCCACCTCCAAGGATGCTATTGCTGCTCTGAAATCCGCAGGCGTGAAGAAGACCGTCATGCTTACCGGTGACGCAAAGGCTGTTGCAGAGCAGGTTGCGAAGGATTTGGGCGTAGATGCCGTCCGGGCGGAACTACTGCCCGGCGATAAGGTTTCTCAGGTGGAGGAGCTGCTGGAGGAAAAACCCGCAAAGCTGAATCTGGCCTTTGTCGGTGACGGTATCAACGATGCGCCGGTTCTTTCCAGAGCGGATATCGGAATTGCCATGGGCGCTATGGGTTCAGACGCAGCCATCGAGGCGGCGGATGTTGTCCTGATGGACGATGACCCCATGAAGATTGCCAAGGCAATTAAAATCTCCCGCAAATGTCTGCGGATTGTTCACCAGAATACCGTTTTTGCCATTGCCGTAAAGCTGTTGGCGCTGGTGTTTGTGGCTTTCGGTGCGGCCAATATGTGGATGGCTATTTTCGCAGATGTTGGCGTCATGGTTCTGGCAATTCTGAATGCGGTCCGCGCCCTTTTCGTGAAAAAGCTATGATGGAAGCAACGCAGATTTGCGAACTGTTTCGGATATTGGGTGACCCTACAAGGCTCAGTATCCTACTCATGCTGATGGATGGGGAAAGGTGCGTCACAGATGTGGCCGCATCCCTTGGCATGTCTAAGTGTGCCATTTCACACCAGCTCAGGACACTGAAAGGGAATCATCTGATACGGCGGCGAAAAGCAGGAAAATTTGTATTTTACTCCCTGTCGGATGGGTATATTCAAGAAATCATAGAAAAAGCGCAGGAACATCTTGCAAAAGTATAGCATGCGGAAATCGGCTCCCCGAAAAAACGATGGAATGGGTTGAGGTGCAATATCTGGAACGCCGGAATATTTCAAAAAACCGACACCCACAGCCACGACTTGCAGCATAATGAGTTGCTGGCTTTCCGCCCGCAGCCATGGGTGCAGGAGGGCACACAGCGCTACGGAGTGATAAAGGAGGAAGACATACCATGGAACGAAATCAGAAGAAATATGATCAGTTGCTCCGGAAAATCCGGCCAATATTGGTCAGGCATTACGGAGCCGAGCTGGCAGAGTCGATGATCCGGGATGCCGCTGTGATCTATGAGCAGTTCCTGACCGAAACACCCTCCATCGGCGGCAGAAAGAATCCTTTGAACAAAAATATGGATATGGCACTTCCGTTTTTTGCTCTGTACGAAGCGTCTGGACGCACACTGTCGAAGGACATTGTGGAAGAAATGACTGACCAGATCATAGTCGCCAAATACCGCAAAATTGGGCGATGGATCGACCTGAACAAGCTGGACAGACCGTGGTTCCGGCGACTGATGTATTCCATGGTTCAGAAAGTAGCCGACAAAGTAAATGCCCATAAGGGTAAGGACTGGAACAATACCTGGGGCGTTGAAATTAACCCGGAGGGTTACGATCATGGGCTGGCGATGACACTGGTGGGCTGCCCTCTGGCGGACTTTGCAAAAAGCCACGGCTATCTGGAAATTCTGCCGTATTTGTGCCGCTCAGACATTAAGGCGGCTTCCGCTCTCCATGCCCGCCTGATTCGACACCATACAGTATCCGAAGGATATGCGTCCTGCGACTATTGGTATGTGGGAGATCAGGAAGCACCGGCAGAAAGTTATGGAAGATAGTTTTTTATTTTCCATGTAGCGATCAGTTCTCGAACTGTTTCGGATATTGGGCAGTCCAAAAGCATCTGGCAAAAGATAACAATATCCCCGGAAACTGTTTTCCGGGGATATATCCCATAAAGGAGATGGATAAAATGAAAGATATGCTTCTTTTCGTGCTGGCAGGATTTGCAACGGCTGCTTTTGCTGTCGGACATATCGTATGGAAGAAGCGGGAGCAGAAAGGCCAGGAGACTGGCTGTTCCTGTAACTGTGCAGAGTGTTCCGAAAAGTGCAGCAATTCCATGGAGAATCCATGAGGAGGTCATTTTATGGGGGAGCAGCGAGACATGAGAATCTTAATATACGGTGCGGGAGTAATTGGCAGTTTGTATGGAGCCTATCTATCCCGGAGCGGTTGCGATGTTGCTGTACTTGCCAGAGGCCAAAGTCTTGCAGAGCTTATGGAAAATGGCTTGTTGTACAAGCAAGGTAATGCCATTCTCCGTGCAAATGTTTCTATTCTGGAAACACTGGAATCCTCTGACCAATATGACTACATATTTCTCACCGTCCGGTCAGGACAAATACAGCCAGCACTTGAGGCCTTGCGCGAGAATATCAGCCCAACGATTGTCACGATGGTCAACACCTTGGAAGCCTATTCTGATTGGGAAGATATCTGCGGAAAAGGGAGAATCCTTCCCGCCTTTCCGGGTGCAGGCGGCAGCATAAAAGAAGGTATTCTGGATGCCGGATTAACACCAAGAATCATTCAGCTAACGACTTTTTCAGAAATCAGTGGAGAAACAACGGAGCGTGTACAAGTGCTGAAAAGGGTACTGTCCCAAGCCGGAATCCCATGCCAGATCGTTCCTGATATGCATGCATGGCAGGTATGTCACCTGGCAATGGTAGTTCCGTTGGCAGATGCCTACTATACGGAAAATGATCCCAGACTGGTGTATAGGAACAGGCAAGTGATGCGAATAACCGCTCAATCACTGCATGATAATTTCCAACGTCTGAAAGAACGAGGGAATGCGATTTCCCCGCCCAAGCTGAACTTTTTTCGGTTGTGCCCGATTTCCTTGATGGCGGCTGTTTTGCCGTTGGTTTACAACAGTTCTTTTGGGGATCGGTTCATGTACCAGCATGCGGTTAAGGCAAAATCGGAAATGACTGAGCTTCACCGGAACTTCTACAACTATTTGGGCTGATTACGCAACGGTAAATATCGATTCTTCTATGGGGGGAGGAAAACCAATGAAGAAAACACACGCCATTCTGCTTGTAGACGATGAAGTCAAAATCACGCAGATTCTTAGCGCCTACCTGCGCAAAGAAGGTTATCGTACCTTTACCGCCTTCACTGGTCAACAGGCTCTGGAGTTGATTTCTCAGAATGAAATATCCCTGGTTGTGCTGGATCTGATGCTGCCGGATATTTCGGGGGAGGAAGTTTGTCAAAAAATCCGCCTGCAGTCCCGCGTTCCGGTCATTATGCTGACGGCAAAGGACGATGAATCCGCATTGGTCAATGGCATTAAAGTTGGAGCAGACGATTACATTTCAAAACCCTTCAGTCCCAGAATCGTAGTTGCAAAAATCGAAGCTGTTCTGCGCAGAGCCCAGGGAGATGAATTGGTCAGCGTTCCTGTTGTATACCGCAACGGTTATCTCAGTATCGATTTTCAGACCAATCAAGTGCGTGTTCAGGGAGAGGAAATCACCCTGACGCCTACGGAGTATAAGCTGCTTAGAACTCTGGCAAAAGCTCCCGGACGCATCTTTACCAGAGATCAGTTAATCTCCTTCGCACTGGGGGATGACTATGCCGGTTATGATCGTGGGATTGACACCTATATCAAAACCATTCGCAGTAAAATCGAGCCGGATCGCAAACATCCCCTCTTTATTCTCACGGTGCATGGTATCGGATATAAATTTGCAGTTGAAAAGGATGCCTAACTATGTTGAAATCTCTCAAGCACAGACTGGCTCTGCTGTTAGCAGCATTTCTGCTGGTATCCATTGCGCTGTTTTTTCTGATCGCAAACCGCGAAATAGAAAGCTTGTTTATAACCCATGCCAACGATCAGCAAGAGCAACGGATTCAGCAAATCATATTCCAGGTCAATGACCTGTTTCAGAATCCTAACGGCACAGTCAGTCTGGATGGATTGGAAACCATCGGCAACGCTGCGCTGCAAAATGGTATTCTCCTCCATGTTACAACGCTGAATCGTGAAATTGACTGGGACATTACCACCCACAAATCCGATGAATGTAATCTGATCTTGCAGCACCGAGAAATGAATATGCACAGCCGCTACCCAACCTTTGAGGGAGGGTATGAGCAGCGTATTGAGGAAATAACCTACAATGGTATTGTAATCGGTGAAATCACACTGGGGTATTACGGTCCCTTTACATTTGATGATGCCGAGCTGGAACTGGTCGATGCACTGAACCGGCTTTTGATAATTTTGGGCACTACATTCATTGTCATAGCGGCTGTGCTGGGTTTGGTCATTGCAGCTAGCATTTCCAAGCCAATCAGCAGCGCATCCACTGCCGCGCGCCGGATTTCCCAAGGTGAGTATGGTGTGCAGATTGCAGAGCGGTACACAACGGCTGAGCTTCAATCCCTTGTGGATTCCATCAATGAAATGTCCAGTATTCTAAAGGCCAAGGAAGAGCAAAAACACCGCCTGACTGCGGATGTTGCCCATGAATTGCGAACCCCGCTTACCAACCTTCAGGGTTTTATTGAAGCAGTCATCGACGGCATCTGGGAGCCAACCACAGAAATGATGGTAAGCTGTCATGAAGAGATTGAGCGGCTGACCAGAATCGTCAATCTGCTTCTTGAACTGGACAAGTATGAAGATAAACGGATCACATTGCAGTACAGCAGTTTTTCCGCCATGGAGCTGTGCGCATCGGTAGTCAACATGTTCTTACTTCCAGCCCAGGAGAAAAACATACGGCTGCAATATTCGACTGACGCATTTGCGGATATCTGCTATGCCGATGAAGGGCGGCTGAAGCAGTGCATGGTGAATCTGGTGTCTAACGCCTTGCGCTATACACCGGAAGGCGGCTCCATTGACGTATCCTACCAAAACGAAGAATGGTATCATGTCTTTGCAGTCCGTGACACCGGCATTGGAATCTCTGAAGAAAATCTGGAGCAAATCTTTGAACGCTTCTTCCGGGCAGATAAATCCAGGAATCAGAAAACCGGCGGGATTGGTATCGGTCTGACCATCACCAAAGCAATCGTCGATATGCACGGCGGTATCATCTCCGTAAACAGCGAACCGGGAAAAGGCTCTTGTTTTACGATCAAAATTCCAAAGGCAGATGTGTCACAGCTTGACAGGAATGAAACCGAAAGAGAGGAATGAATTGTGAGAATAATCGACTATTTCTGCTCTCAGTTTGGAAAACCCAGAGGCTATATTGGCAGGCTTTGCTGTGTGGCTATGAATATGTTCAACCAGAAATTATACAGGGGCGTTCTGAATGCCATTGCCGTTGAGGACGATGCCAATGTATTGGAAATCGGGTATGGAAATGGCTATCTCATTCAGCAGATGTGCAAACGCTATCGTGTCATCATCCACGGAGTCGATATTTCGGAGGACATGAAAGAAACAGCAACGCGCCGCAATCAAGGTGCTGTTTCCGCTGGAAGGGTATATTTGACGATTGGCGATTGCTGTAACCTTCCGTATGGCGATGCCTCTTTTGACTGTGCCGTCAGTGTGAACTCACTATATTTTTGGAAGGATACGCTGCAAGGCTTGAAAGAAGTCAATCGGGTTCTCAAACAAGGTGCTTGTTTCTGTACTTCCATTTACACCAAAGCATGGTTTGAAAGATCGAAAGTAGACATGAAAGGATACCGTTTTTTCGAGCGGGATGAATACATCAATCTGGGGCTGCAAGCCGGATTCTCAGAAGTCAGGTTCCTTGATATTAAAAAAGGTGATAGCTTTGTTATCATCTTTCAAAAGCCCTAAAACAGCCAATCACTCTGAATATCATAACTCAAAAGCGCCTGTATTCCAAATGGACAGGAACTAATCTATCTGTTACGCTATGGTGCACGTTAATCCCGCACAGCCAACTCTGGGTACGAATGAAGAAGGAGAACCTCAGATATGACAGTAAGACTTCTCAATGATTTTCTACTGCTTCTCAGCAGCGGAAGCCTGATTGCGGAAAAAGGGGAAGAGTTTTTCTCCCTTTTCAGTAAGAATGTCCGTCAGGAGCTGCGGGCAATCCTCCCGGAGGTTCCCAAAATCGGTGACAGCATTTTCAAGTCAAGCTATTTGATTGGTGTTTGCTTCATTGCATGGTATCGGGTATTCGTGAAACTGGGGCTGACCAGCGATGAAGCAAACCAGTGGATTTGGCGGGTGCTGGAAAACGCATTGAAAAAGATTCCGTCATTCCTCGTTCCTCTGGCGAAAAAAATCTACATCGGCGGTATGCTGAGAAAAGCAGTTAGCCATACAGAAAAATCCAAAGCTGGAACCCTACCGGAATATGACTGGACGATTGCCTATACCCCTGTGGACAGCAACTGCTTCCGGCTGGATGTCCATGAATGCGGAATTCAGAAACTGTGCAGTAAATTCCACACGGAAGAAATGCTCCCATCACTGTGCCGGACGGATTATATGGTAGCTCATTATCTTCGCGCGGGCTTTGAGAGAACGCAGACCCTTGGGGACGGCAACTGCGTTTGCAATAACACATTCCGCTTTCACGGGGAATGCCAGTGGATGCCAGAAAAAGGCTTCGTCGATAGAAAGTAACGGAAATGCTGTCCGCTCAGTCCGTATTGTGACACTATATAACTGAGCAGCTATGCAAAACAGAAGTTACAGAGGAGTTTTTCCACGAAATTCGAGATTGATGGAAAAGAGTTTACAAAAGTAGCGTTAATATGTGAATAGTATATTCGAATGCAAGCCCAGTCGATCAGATTTCTGCATATGTCGGCGAAACCACTACTTCCTCACTGACCGTATATCGCCAAACCTGCCGGTGGTTCCTTCTATAAGTTGAAACAGCCATATCCGAAAAAGTCGGATATGGCTGTTTTGCGTGTGCGCCTAAGTTTTATTTGCAATTTTTACAAGTGTCAGCATAACAGGTACTTCTGTTAATACGCCAACAGTAGTTGCCAGTGCGGCAGGACTTGTTGTTCCAAACAGGGCAACCGCAACGGCAACGGCCAGTTCAAAGAAGTTGGATGCACCTATCATACCAGCCGGGGCAGAAATATCGTGTGGCAGCTTCAAAAGATTGCAAGTTCCATAGGCGATAAAGAAAATCAGGAAGGTCTGTAAAATGAGCGGCACAGCAATCAATACGATGTGCAACGGATTTTCCAAAATGGTCTTACTTTGTCCCATGAAGATCAGCACCAGGGTGAGCAGCAGCCCAACTGTGGTGACGGAATCAAATCTATGGAGGAACACATTTTCAAAATACGCCGTTCCCTTGCTGCGGGTCACAAAGATGCGGGTCAAGATGCCACCTGCAAGCGGGATGACCACAAACAGTACCACGCTTAGAATCAGTGTATCATACGGGACACTGACATTGGATACACCCAACAAGAATTTCACAATAGGGGCAAAGGCAACCAAAATAATCAAGTCGTTGGTCGCCACCTGAACGACGGTATAAGCGGGATTTCCCTTTGTCAGTGTACTCCACACAAATACCATCGCTGTGCAGGGAGCAGCTCCCAACAGAACCGCACCAGCCAGATACTCCGTCGCCAGTTCTGGTGTGATGAAACTCTTAAAAATCACGAAGAAAAACAGCGAAGCAATTCCATACATCGTGAATGGTTTAATCAGCCAATTCACAATCCATGTAACAAAAAGCCCCTTCGGGTTTTTCCCGACATTTCGGACGCTCTGAAAATCCACTTTCAGCATCATTGGGTATATCATTACCCAAATCAGAATAGCCATCGGAATCGATATGCGGGCAAATTCTAAGCGTGCCAGCAACGCAGGGAGCGTTGGGAGAAAATGCCCCAAGAGCACACCTACCACCATGCATAGGAACACCCATACCGTCAGATACCGCTGAAAGAAATTGATGCCTGGATCAGTTGCTTTTTTCATGGAAAATACCTCCTTTGATTTGTTTCATAATCATATTGAATAATAGAAATATTTCTATTATTTTACGATATAAAAACCAATGCCGGAATGTTCCATTATCACAAGCATTGGTCTCATTTTTTTATTCACAGCATTCTCCAGAATGGCAAATGCAGTTTGCCTTCGGTGTTGTAATTTCATGTAAAGTGTTTTCAAATTCAGCCAGACGATCCCTGTTGAGCGAATAAAAAATGTTCTTGCCTTCACGCCGGTCATTCACAATCCCAGCCTGAATCAATACACGGATATCATGGGACAATGTTGGCTGAGTAATACAAAAAGCTTCGAGTATTTTGTTGGCACACAGTTCCCCGCAAGACAGCATATCGACAATACGCAGGCGTTTCGGATCAGAAATTGCTTTCAGAATTTTTGCAGTTTCAATGTATATCTGTTCCAATTCGCTTACCTCCGTCACATAGAATAATTTCTATTTGTTATTATATGGTGTGATAACCATGTTGTCAACATCAGTTTGCCATCGCAAAATTTTTTCAAAGAAAAAAAGAAAAAGGGGGGCTATATTTTGCCTACAAGTGAGCAAACAGGTGAAGGGGTTATTTTCCTTCACCTGTTTCTGCTTTTGGGAATGGGTCTGTATCTTGAAAACTGCATACCCATTCGTCAAACACATTCCCATTGCTATTGTGATGAGCATAAGCCACTTTAGAAGCTGCGCCGGGATGTGTCGGGGAAAAGCATCAGGACATCACTTTCCTTTTTCGGTCTGTTAGGCTTTCTTCCCCGGCACGGAGCGAGAAACAGCCTTCTATGACTTCTGGGCAGCACCCAGAAGGGCGATGACAGGCAGTGGGGACAATGATACTCCCGTCCAGTCACAGCTAGGAACGCAATGAG
>CAMFBN010000003.1 GCA_945948535.1 uncultured Clostridia bacterium | reverse complement strand
TGCCGCCCTTGCCGGAGCCGTTGGTGGAGAAGCTCAGCATGGCGACCTTGGGATCGATGCCGAAGACCTTGGCGGTCTTGGCGCTCTCAATGGCAACCTCAGCCAGCTTCTGGGCGGCGGACAGGGTCACGTTGCCGTCCTTGTCCACGCTGTCCTCATAGCTGATGTTGATGGCGCAGTCGCCCATGGCCAGCTTCTCCTCGCCGCGAACCAGAATGAAGCAGGAGGACACCAGATGGGCGCCCTTCTTGGTCTTGACGATCTGCAGGGCGGGACGGACGGTATCGGCGGTGGAGTAGGTGGCGCCGCCCAGCAGGGAGTCGGCGTAGCCCATCTTCACCAGCATGGTGCCGAAGTAGTTGCCCTTGGACAGGGCCTTGCGGCACTCGTCAGGGGTCATCTTGCCCTTGCGCAGCTCCACCATCTTGTCAACCATGGCATCCATCTCGGGGTAGGTCAGGGGATCGATGATCTCCACACCCTCAATGTTGAAGCCGCCCTTGGCAGCGTTGGCCTTGACTTCGTCCACGTTGCCGATGAGAATGGGGGTCAGGAAGCCGCCCTTCACCAGACGGTCGGTGGCTTCCAGAATACGGGCGTCGTGGCCCTCGGTAAACACGATCTTGCGGGGATTCGCCTTCAGAGTTTCGATCATAGCATTGAACATGGGAATCATTCCTCCAATTATCGGGCATATGCCCGTTTTTTTACAGGTTAATTATAGCTCAGTTTCCCACCGTGCGCAACCCTTTTTTGCGGGACCGGCGCAAATTTTGTAAGCCCGCCCGGAAGGACGGGGCATACTGTCCGCAGATATCCTAATTTGGTTATAAACGTCATAACTTTTGTTTATTTTGATGAAAAAGTTTTCCGCAGGGCTGTTTTTCCCCTTGCATTTTGTGCGATTTTTCTGTATAATAGGGACAAACTATGGAATGGAGGAGATCGGGCTTGGGCGAGGTGTTGGCTGTGCTGTCCGGCAAGGGCGGAACCGGGAAAACCTCCGTCTGCGCGGGGCTGGCCTCCGCTCTGGCAGAAGCCGGGAAGAAAATCCTGTGCGTGGACTGTGACGTGGGCCTGCGGAATCTGGATATCTCCCTGGGCCTGACGGAGGGTGCCGCCCTGTCCTTTCTGGATGTCGCCAGCGGCAATTATCCTTTGAGCGACGCCGCCCGGCACCCTGTGTACCCCAGCCTGTCTTTTCTCACCGCGCCCATGAACTGCCCCGTGGAGAAAATCGGAACGGAGCCCTTCCGCGCCATGCTTCGGCAGGCCCGGCGGGAATTTGACTTCATCCTGTTGGATGCTCCCGCCGGTGTGGATACCGGTTTCCGGCTGGTCTGCGCCGCCGCGGACCGGTTTCTGCTGGTGACGGGCTTTGGCCCCGCTTCCGTGCGGGATGCCGCCCGGGTGGGGGAGCTGCTGGAGCTTCAGGGAAAAAAGGACGTGCGCCTCATCGTCAACCGGGTGGACCGGGAAATGCTCAGCACCGTCCGCACCACCATTGACGACGTGATGGACAACGCCGGTCTGCCCCTGGCGGGCATCGTTCCGGAGGACCCCTGCGTGACGCTGGCGGCTTCCTTTGGAAAGCCCCTGTTACGGTATTCCTCCCGCTGCCCCGCCGCGAAGGCCTGCCGCCGGATCGCCCGGCGGATTCAGGGCTTCCATGAGCCGATTACCTTACGATAACGCAATGCTTTGACATATAAAGAAGGAGTGACAGCTGTGAACATCGCATTTCTGGCTCACGACAAGAAGAAGGAACTGATGGTGCAGTTCTGCACCGCCTACAAGAGCGTGCTGATGAAGCACAATCTCTTTGCCACCGCTACCACCGGCAGGCTGATCGCCGACAACACCGGCCTGCCCATTACGCTGCTGCTGTCCCACAAGCAGGGCGGTCACCAGCAGATCAACGCCCGGATTGCCTACAACGAGATCGATCTGGTGCTGCTGTTCACCGACCCCAACACCACCGACCCATGGGACGACAGTCAGATGATCGAGACGATTCGTCACTGCGACAAGCAGAACGTGCCTATCGCCACCAACCTGGCCTCTGCCGAAATGCTCATCATGGGCCTGCAGCGGGGCGATTTGGATTGGCGGGAAATGCTGCACAGCAAAAACCGCTTTTGAGTGTGAAGTTTGGAGTGTGGAGTTTGGAGTGTAGAGTGTACTGCTTTACGCTTCGCACTCCACACTTCACACTCCTAACTCCACACTCCTAACTCAACACAATAGAAAGGACAATACAGCATGGAGATTATCAAGCCCCGGACCCTGTCCGGTTTTATGGAGCTGCTGCCCGGCAAGCAGATCCGCTTTGAGAAAATGATGGAGATTCTGCGCACTACCTACGCTTCCTACGGCTTTGCCCCGCTGGACACCCCAGTCATTGAGGATGCCCAGATTCTTTTGGCCAAGGGCGGCGGCGAGACGGAAAAGCAGATCTACCGCTTCACAAAGGGCGACAGCGACCTTGCCCTGCGGTTCGATCTGACGGTGCCGCTGGCAAAATATGTGGCGCTGCACTATAACGAGCTGGCCTTTCCCTTCCGGCGCTTTCAGATCAGCAAGGTCTACCGGGGCGAGCGGGCCCAGCGGGGCCGGTTCCGGGAATTCTATCAGGCCGACATCGACATCATCGGCGACGGCAAGCTGGACATTCTCAACGAGGCGGAGATTCCCGCCATTATTTATAAGGTATTCCGGGGCTTCGGCCTGAGCCGGTTCCAGATTCGGGTGAACAACCGGAAAATCCTCAATGGCTTCTACGCCATGCTGGGCCTCAGCGATAAGAGCGGCGACATCATGCGCACCGTGGACAAGCTGGACAAGATCGGCGCGGAAAAGGTCAGAGTCATCCTGCTGGAGGACTGCGGCCTAACGGGGGAGCAGGCGGACGAAATTCTCAAATTCATCGCCATCACCGGCACCAACGCGGAGGTTCTCGCCGCACTGGAGGGCTACGCCGGGAAGAATGAAATGTTCGATCAGGGCCTTGCGGAGCTGAAGGCTGTCACCGCCAACCTCACCGCCTTCGGTGTGCCGGAAGCCAACTTCGCCGTGGACCTGACCATTGCCCGGGGCCTGGACTACTACACCGGCACCGTCTACGAAACCACCCTGCTTGACCACCCGGAGATCGGCTCTGTCTGCTCCGGCGGCCGCTACGACAATCTGGCAGGCTACTACACCGACAAGCCTCTGCCCGGCGTGGGCATTTCCATCGGGCTGACCCGCCTTTTCTATGTGCTGGACGAGCAGGGCCTGCTGAACCCCGCCCTGCCCAGTGCCCCCGCTGACGCGCTGGTGCTGCCCATGACGGAAAACCCCGCCGCCGCCATCGCCGTTGCGGAAACCATCCGCTCCGCCGGCCTGCGGGTGCAGCTGTACGGTGAGCAGAAGAAATTCAAGCAGAAAATGGCCTACGCCAACAAGCTGGAGGTGCCCTTTGCCGTGCTTCTGGGCGAGGACGAAATCGCCGAGGGCGTTTGCTCCGTGAAGAATATGGCAACCGGCGAGCAGGTCAAGCTGACGCCTTCCGAAGCTGCCGATTACATGAAAAACGCGCTGGCTGCAACCGACTGTGCCGTGATTCTGGAGAAGTAAGCGCCGATATTCAGGTTCAGGAGGTCAGATCATATGACACAGCACATTCATCTTACAAACCCCAGGCGCAGGCAGCTTCTTCTGGTCTCCGCCATCCTCTTCCTTCAAATTGCTTTGCTGGTTTTCGTCTCCGGGCGGAAGCAGGAATTTCACATCGATGAAATTTACAGCTACGTCATTTCCAACAGCTATGACACAGACAAGGTCTCCAATGCGGAAAATCTCTGGGAAACCTGGGCCAGCGGCGCGGAATACGGTGTTCTGCCCGTTGTGCAGCCCGGCGAACAATTCGCCTACGGGACGGTATACAGAAATACCAGCACGGACTGCCATCCCCCGCTTTACTACTGGCTGCTGCATACCCTGTGCTCCTTCTTTCCCGGTCAGTTCAGCAAGTGGTTTGGCCTGGGACTGAATATCGGGCTGTTCATGATTACCGGATTTGTCATTTTCCTGCTGTCCGACGAACTGTTCACCAGCGACAAAATGAAGCTTCTGCCGCTGATTCTGTACGGTTTCTCCCCCTTTGCCGTGGAAACCGTTACCTTCATCCGGATGTATATGCTTCAGACCTTGCTTGCGACCGCCTTTACGCTGGTGAATGTCAGGATTCTGAAGTACGGGTTTACCAAAAAGCGGCTTTTTGCCTCCTGGGCTTTCATTTTCCTTGGCGCAATGACCCAGTATTATACCGCGCTTTTCTGCTTCTGGGGTGTTCTGTTCTTTGAAGTGATTCTGCTGAACAGGCGGGATTATAAGCATTTTCTGGTGTATGGTTTCGGCGCGCTGGCCAGCGTGGGACTGATGCTTCTGATTTTCCCTTACGCCATCGCCCAGGCGACCGGTACATCAACAAACGATGTCGGTAACGATATTGTTCGTAACCTTACAAATTTCGCGCTCTGGAAAGAAATGGCAATCCCTCTGGTCAGATCGTTAGTCGATACTGTCTGCTATTATTCACCTGTATCCCGCCTGCTGTCTGTTGCTTCCATTTGCCTGCTGGGATATCTGGTAATGCGCCCTGCCGTGCTGCGGAAGAGCGGTCCCTGTCAGACAGAAGCGCTCTGGATGCTGTGTACGATTGCGGCAACTATGCTTGTCATCTCCTTTATCGGCGGTAAACATGTTTTTTTACGCTACCTCTATTTTGTAATTCCCCTCATTTACGTACTGGTTTTGTTTGCTTTGGAGACTCTGCTGGCGAACCGAGACACACTGAAACGAGCGGTATCCTGTCTGCTGGTTCTGTTCGCCGTCGGAAACGCCGCATTGGGCGCCGTGCTTGACAAATCGATGTATCTGTATAAAAGCAGCTCCGCTGATACCGCGCTCCTTTCTTCCTATCGCCAGTATCCCTGCTTTCTGGATGTGGGCCGCAACAGATGGCCTTCCGTGCCGACAGGAAATCTTACCAAGCTTAGCGCCTTTGAATCCGTATATATGGCGACTTCGGAGGATCTTCTCACGTCCAACATAATTACCGACTATATGAATGAAAACGATTCCTGTGTTGTATTTGTCTGCACAGACACCTATTGGGTGGAGGGAATGGAAGCTGACGACTTTTTCCATCGGGCCCTACCTGAGGGGTGCCGGTATACATTCCTCTGCAACGGTCATCATGGACAGTACTTCCTAGTAACAAAAAACTGAGAAGGGGCAGCCCAATGGGCTGCCCTTAACTTTCAAAATGGCATACTATGAGGCTGATGCCCACATCAGCCATATTTCAGCCGAATCCATCGTGGGACCGCGCAGGCCGCCGCGGCCGGTATTACCTGGCGCAGTCCGCGCTGCCTTCGCTGTAGAGCATATCCAGACCGTGAGCAACCGGATCGATCACGGCCAGAATGTTCTCGGCGGAGGCCTTTTTGCTGCCGGGCAGGTTGATGATCAGCGTGCGCCCCCGGATGCCGGCTGCGCTGCGGCTCAGACAGCCCTTGGGGGTGATTTTCATGGACTCCGCCCGCATGGCCTCCGGAATGCCGGGGGTCTGCCGCTCCACTACCTCCAGGGTGGCCTCCGGGGTGATGTCCCGGGGCGAAAAGCCCGTGCCGCCGGTGGTCAACACCAATGCAATTGCCAGCTCATCGGCGCATTTGCACAGCTCAGTTTTAATCATTTCCGGCTCGTCGGGTACCATGGCGGTGTAGGTTACGTCAAAGCCCCGCTCCTGCAGGATTCTGACCAGATTGGGGCCGCTGGTGTCCTCCCGCTGCCCCCGATAGCCCTTGTCGCTTACTGTGATCACAGCCGCTGTATAGCTCATTTTTCTTCCTCCCGTAAAAAACTGCCGTGGACACCGCCGGTTTTGGAAACCAGCCGAATGTCCGTAATGACCATATCCTTCTGTACCGCCTTGCACATATCGTACACCGTCAGGGCGGCGGTGGACACGGCGGTGAGGGCTTCCATCTCCACGCCGGTTCTGCCGTCGCAGGAAACCGTGGCCCGGATTTCCACACTTTTCCGCCCTTCGTCCAGCGATAGTTCCAGATTGATGCCGTCCATCAGAATGGGGTGGCACATGGGGATGATGTCCGGCGTGCGTTTCGCGCCCATGACCCCCGCAATCTGGGCGACTGTCAGAACGTCGCCCTTTTTCATGCCGCCGCTTTGAATCAAGGCGAAGGTGTGTTCATTCACCAGCACCCGCCCGGCGGCAACGGCGGTGCGCCGGGAAACGGGCTTTTCTCCCACGTCCACCATCTTTGCCCGGCCCTGATCGTTAAAATGGGTAAAATCCGACATATTCAGCCTCCGATTTGATTCATATTCCGTCCCGCCTGAGAGCGGTGCAGGGCGTCCAGATCCCCATGCCACGCGGGCTTGTTCCAAATGGCCTTTTCCAGCTGGGCGCGCATTCCGTCAAAGTTGAGTCCCTTCAGGGCGTATTCGTCGCCGGAGTGCAGACAGGGCTTGATTTTTCCGTCGGCAGTCAGCCGAACACGGTTGCACTCCCCGCAGAAGTGGGCGCTCACCGGGCTGATGAGGCCGATATTGCCCTGCGCTCCCGGCAGGCGGTAGAGCTTGGCCACACCGCCATCCCCGGGAACCGGCACGGCCTCCGGCAGAGCATCCAGCACCTTCGTATAGGGAATATAGGCAGAGGAATCAAAGTCACCGCCGTCATACATGGGCATCATTTCGATGAAACGCATATCTACCGGGTACGCTCTGGTGAGCTCCGCCAGCGGGACGATTTCATCGTCGTTGAAGCCCCCAATCAGAACGGCGTTGAGCTTGATTTTCTGAAACCCGGCGTTCAGGGCAGCGTGGAACCCGGCGCGGAAATCCCCCAGCCTGCCCACTCGGGTGATATAAGCATACTTCTCCGGGCTCAGGGTGTCAAGACTCAGATTCAGCCGGGTTACACCGGCCTCCCGCAGGGGCACGGCAAGCTCCGGCAGCAGCAGGCCGTTGGTGGTGACGCACACCTCCCGGATGCCCGGCACTGCCGCTGCCCGGCGGCAGATGGACACGATATTCTTCTTCACCAGCGGTTCGCCGCCGGTGATGCGCAGCTTGGTAATGCCCAGGGAGGCGGCGGCTTCCACCGCCTGAATCATTTCGTCCTCGGTGAGCATATCGGCGTGGCTTTTCTTACAAACCCCTTCCGCCGGCATACAGTACCGGCAGCGCAGATTGCACAGCTCTGTTACGGAGATCCGCAAATAGGTGATATTGCGTCCAAGTCGGTCGATCATCTTTATTTCCTCATCGTTTCCCAGACGGCGGTTCCCGTCTGTATTGCTTCGGTGATGGCGCCCTCCACCATGGGATGTACCGTGCTGCAATTGCCGCACAGACGGAGCCATTCGGGATTTCCCAGATTGGCTGTCAGTGTCCGCTCCGGGCGCAGGCCCACGGCTATGAGCAGCGTTTTGCAGGGAAGCCATTCCCCACTCGACAGGCGGCAGGCTGTCAGCCATTTTTCGCCCGCCACCTCTGTCACCGTCTGGGAGCAGACAAGGCGGATGGAATCGCGGTCCAACAGGCGGCGGTTTCTTGCCAGTCCGCCGCAGGAGGACTTCTTCTCCACCAGCGTGACAGGTATGCCGGCCTGTGCCAGCTGATCGGCAAGGATCAGTCCAAGGTCGCCGCTGCCAAGAATTACGGCAGGTCCCTCGGGGGCATAGCCATGCAAATTCATCATTTCCTGCATCTGTCCGGCGGTGTAGATGCCTGTGGGACGGGTGCCCGCAATGGGCAGCGCCCCCATGGGAACCTCCCGGCAGCCTGCGGCAAGAATCAGCCGGTCAAAGGATACGCTTCGTCCCCCGGACAGACGGGCAACTTTGGATTCTTCAATTTTCAGCACGGTTCTTCCGGAAATTACTCGGATTTCCGGAGGAAAATCCTCTAAAAGCTGCCGGACAAATTCCGGCCCGGTACAGCCGTCTCCAAAGCCCCGGTGGGCGCATTGCAGCAAAACACCGCCCAGAGCGGGCTTTCTGTCCACTACCGCAATGCTGGCGCATCCGGCCCGGCGGGCAGCCTTTGCGGCGGAAATCCCCGCCGCGCCCCCGCCGACGATCAGCAGGTCATAGTGTTCCATTGCGGTATCCTTCCAATAGTTTTTCTATGGCAAAGCCGCACCGGCTGCCCTGACAGCTGCCCATGCCGCTGCCCACCCGGCGTTTCACGGCGTCCACAGTGGACGCACCCCGGCGGATGGCTTCCAGAATTTCCGCCCGGGTCACGCCGCCGCATTGACAGATTATTTCCGGATCGTCGGTTTTGGGAATTGCCGGGCGGTGGGGGTCAAAACTCGGATTGGGCAGGGCCTTTAAATACGCTGCCGTATGCGCGGCAAGGTACAGCCCCAGTTCATTGGCACAGGTCAGCCCCGGGGTTTTGATGCCGATCAGGCTGTAAAAGCCGGGGGCTGGATGTTCTATGCAGAAGTCGTGGAGACTCTCGCCGTTTCCCCGGTATGGGTTGGGACGCACGGCGGCAAAGGAGCGAATGATCTGGCCCATGTCCAGAGTGGGCAGCAGGGCTTTGACGTCCGCTTCCAATTCCCGCAAACCCTCCGGCGTGGTGGCGAAGGGGGTGGAAATGGGCTTGCGCACCCCGCTGAGGAGAAGATTCCCCTCCACGCAGGGAATGGCGGTGATGCCCTTGCCGCAGCTTTGGGCCTGATGGAAAAGAATGTGCCGGGGCTTGGGCGCCAGCTCGTCCAGCACCAGAAATTCCGCCCCGTCCCACTGGAGCCTTACGGAGGGTGGGAACAGCAGCTTCTGCACCCGGTCGGCGTACAGTCCGGCACAGTTGAGGACTGCTTTGCAGAAAACGGCTTCCCCGTTGGTTTTCAGAAGATAGCCCGTTTCGCTTTTTTCCATGCCTGTAACGGTGGTATTCAGCATGGGGATCAGGCCGTTATTCATGGCGTTTTCAAAGGCGGCAATTCCCAGCTGCCACGGATTTACCGTACCGGTGGTGGGGGCGTACAGCGCGCCCTTGACCCCGGATTTCAGCATGGGTTCCATAGCCTGCGCTTCCGGGCCGGTCAGCAGCTTCAGACTGGGCACGCCGTTTTTCCTGCCCTGTTCCCATTTTTGGCGGAGCCGGGGCAGGGATTCTTCGTCATAGGTCACCAGCAATGAGCCACAGCGGGAGAAAGGAACCTCCAATTCCCGGCAAAGCCGGTCAAATTCCGCGTTGCCCCGGACGGTCATTTCCGCCTTGCGGCTGCCGGGCTTGTTGTCGTACCCGGCGTAGACGATGGCGCTGTTGGCCCGGGTGATGCCGGTGCACACATCCTCGCCCTGCTCCAGAAGCACGGCGGAAAGGTTCCATCGCATGAGATTCCGGGCGGCAAAGCAGCCCAGTACCCCGCCGCCGATGACGGCTGCATCAAAGAATTTCATAAGGGGATGATTTCACCGGGGTTTTCTACGGTGTAGCCGCCCATAGCCAGCAGCTTCTCCCGGAAGGCATCGCTCTTCAAAATGGTCAGAAGCTCCCGCACCATGGGGGCATCCCACGCGTGATCGGGGATCATCAGGTCGTATTCCTCAACGCAGATGGGAATGAAGTCCAGATCGTAGAGCTTTGCGGCGGAGTAGATGCCCATGCCGGCATCGGCACTGCCGCTCACAATCTGCGCAGCGACAGAGGTGTGGGTCAGCTCCTCCCGGTCGTAGCCGTAGATGGCAGCGGTGTCCAGATTCTCCTTCGCGCACAGGTAGTCCGTCAGAATCCGGGTGCCGGAGCCCTTCTGCCGGTTGACATAACGCACGTCTTTTCCGGCGATATCGGCGAATTTCTGAATATTCAGGGGGTTGCCCTTTGCCACCATCAGGCCCTGCTGACGGCCGACACAGGAAATGAGCCTTACGCCGCCCTTGGGGAAGTATTTTCTGATAAAGGAACGGTTATAGGTTCCGTCATTGGTGTCCAGCAGGTGACAGCCCGCCGCGTGGGCTTCGCCCCGGCGGATGGCCATGATTCCGCCCATGGAGCCCACGTGGGAGGAGCTCATATACAACCCGGGGTTTTCCAGATGAAGCATATCTGCCAGCTCGTCAAGCAGAGGATCGTGGCTGCCGATGACCACCAGCGTGTTCTGCAGCTTCTGTATGGGGCTGAGCAGCCGGACGTTCACTTCCGAGCCGGCTTCATAGCCTTCCAGACCCTGAGGCACCTCCACAATGCCGTCGGCCTTCATAAACGACGATACCACGCCGCTGCCCCGGCTCAGGGGGGAGGCCATGAGTCTGCCGCCCACGCAGCCCATGCGGACCCGAACGAATTCCTCGTATTTAAGACCGCTGACCACGGGACGGGTCAGGGTGGCTTTGGCGTACTGGGCGGGGGCGGGCGGCACTTGCAGCCAGTGGTCAATCAGGGGCTTCAGCAGCTGTTCAATCACGATAATGCCCGACACGGGATAGCCGGGAACGCCCAGAATGGGCTTATCGCCCTGACAGCCTAAGATAGCGGGCTTGCCGGGCTTCATGGCGATGCCATGATAGAGAACCTCGCCCAGTTCCCGAATGACCCGGGCGGAAAAATCCTCCCGCCCGGCGGAGGAACCGGCATTGAGAATTACCATATCGCATTCCGACGCGGCCTTTGCCACCATTGCCTGGATTCTGTCGAACTTGTCGGGCACGATGGGGTATACCACCGCTTCCGCGCCCCACTGCCGCACCATGGCGGAGAAGATGGAGCCGTTGAATTCCAGAATGTCCCCGGGCTTAGGGTCGGTGCAGGGCGGGATGATCTCATCGCCGGTAGGAATGATACCGATGACCGGCTTGCGGATGACCTCAATTTCCAGCACGCCCCCGGCGATCATGGCGCCGATGGCGGCAGGGGAGACGGTCATGCGGCCGGGCAGAATCATTTCTCCCGCGCACACGTCCTCACCGATCTGGCGGATGTGCTGCCAGGGCGCGGCGGCGGCGTGGATGGTGATGGAACCATCCTCATTTTTCACAATGTCCTCCACCATAATCACCGCGTCCCGGCCCTCCGGGATTGGGTCGCCGGTATCCAGCACGACATACTGCCCCGGCTGCAGGGTCACGGGAGTGGTTTCCGTGGCGCCGAAGGTGTCCTTCGCGTTCACCGCCACGCCGTCCATGGCGCTGGCGGCGTAATGGGGGGCGCAGATGTGGGCGTAGACCGCCTGAGCCGTCACCCGTCCGCAGGCGGAGAACACGGGAATCACTTCCGTTTTGGAGCCAAAGCCGTGGCTTTCCAGCAGCTGTATGTAATCTTTCCGCGCCTGCTCCAGCGGCACGTTGGTCAAATATTCAAATCCCATTGCTGTTACACTCCCCCTGTGATGGTCACCTGAATTTCCGCGTTCCGGGGCAGGCCCTCGCAGTCACGGTCAATACAGAAATAGCCGTCGGCCCCGGCGAGGGTGGTAATGAGGCCGGATTTTCCCCGGATAGGTTCGGCATATACTTCGCCGTTTCTGCGCGTCAGGCGGCAGCAGTGGTACTGGGCCCGTCCATGGTTGGCGCTGATGCTTTCTGTGACGCGAGCGGTGACGGTATAGGCGGTCATGTCCCGCCCGGTAAGCCTGCCCAACAGGGGCAGCACAAATAATTTGGTGATGAAATAAGCCGCCACGGGATGCCCCGGCAGACCGACCAGAGGCTTTACACCGGCTTTGCCCAGAATGGTGGGCTTGCCGGGCTTGATGGCGATACCGTGCAGCAGCAGGGTTCCCAGTGATTCGATGATGCGGCAGGCGGCGTCCTTGACCCCCACGCTGCTGCCGCCGGACAGCAGCACCGCATCACATTCGGAAACCGCCTTTTTCACGGTTTGCGACAGCAGCGCTTCGTCGTCAATGACGATGCCGTAGTTTCTGACATTGCAGCCAAAGGCGGTGAGCATGGCTTCCAGCATGGGGCTGTTCACGTCCCGCACCTGTCCCGGGCCGGGCTTTCCCTCCGGGGGCACCAGCTCGTCCCCCGTGGAAATCACACCCACAGTCAGTTTTTCCACCACCGGCACCTGCACCCGCCCGATGGCAGCCAGCGCGCCGATGTCCGCGCTGGATAACACCCGGCCCTTTCGCAGGATCACCTTACCGGGGTACACGTCGTCCCCCCGGAAAATCAGGTTCATGCCCGGGGCGGCGGGCTTGGATACGCCGATGGTGCCGTCGCCGTAGTCCTCGGTATATTCCAGCATCACTACGCTGTCAGCCCCTTTGGGGATGGCCCCGCCGGTGGGAACGGAAACGCACTGTCCCGGCTCCAGAGAGAAGTCCGCCCCCTCGCCCATCAAAACCGTTTCCTGCAAGGGAAGGATGGCGGGGATGGCGTCGGTGCAGCCGAAGGTATCGGCGGCCCGCACCGCGAAGCCGTCCACAGTGGAGCGGTCAAAATCCGGCACAAATTCCGCCGCCGCGATATCCTCCGCCAGAATCCTTCCCATGGCGGCGGACAGGGGAACGGTTTCTGCCCGTTCCAGGGGCGCGAATTCCGTGCCGATCAGCGCCAGAACTTCTTCCGGCGTCTTTACGTACAGCATATCAGACCTCCATAATGATTTTGCCCAGATCCCGGTAGTCGTTGCCGGAAAAGTGAGCAGCCTCCCGGCGGAAAACCGGGGAATTCAGAATTCCCAGCAGCTTCCGGACCGGCTCGGCCTCCAGCATTTCCTTTTTGATGACCAGATCGAACCGTTCCTGCATCAGGGGGATGAAATCGATGCCGTCGATCTGCCGGGAGATCCGCTCTGTGCCCAGAGCAAGGTCGGCATCTCCCGCCGCAATGGCGGCAGCCATGGTCAGGTGGGAGCTCATGATCCGGTCGTAGCCGGGAAGCCGGGCAGGGGAGAGGCCAAGCTCCTTGAGCTTCAGATCCAGCGCGATTCGGGCGCTGGAGCCGACCCGGCGGTTGAGAACCGTAATGTCCTCCCGGCTTAAGTCCTGCCAGCCGGTAATGTGTTTCGGATTTCCCTTGCGCACATAGAAGCCCATGGTTCGGTAGGACAGGTTCACCAGCACCGCCGGTACGCCGGGCATGAGGCTGCGGACGAAGGACGCATTGTAGTCCTCTCCGTCGAACAGGTGGCAGGCAGCTACATGGATATGCCCCTGATACAGGGCCAGCAGCCCCTCAAAGCCGGAGAGATATGTCCGTCCGGCGTTGACCCCCTCCTGCTGGAGGTAGTTTGCCAGAATGTCCAGCACCACGTCCTGTCCGGCAATAATCAGCTCCGGCGGCTCGTTTTGCTTCGGCGTCAGCAGGGTGGAGTGGGTGTCGATGCGCTGCACCGGACGGGTGGAATGCTCATGCCGGGAGCGGGCAATGTAGGCATCCACGTCGTCCTGGGTAAAGCGCACCTTGCGCCCGATCTTGTAGGAGTGGATTTCTCCCCGGCGGATCAGGTCGTAGATGGTGGACTTGCTGACGTGCAGAATATCGGCAACCTCCTGGGTAGATAAGGACTGATTCTGGGACATGACACCGCCGCCTCCTTTGGATCCATTGATATTTTTATTATACTCCTGTTTGCGCTGTTTCTCAAGACCCATCAGTCTGGTCTGTTCGTACAATTTCATCCTGTTTCATATTATTTCGCACGGCGTTTTATAGAACCTGCCAAAAACCTTCGTGCAAAATGAGACGGTTTCGTGCAGTTTCACGCGGAAATGCCGGGCAGCCCTTGCGCCGCCTGAAATTTCCATTATAATGAAAATATCCGAACAAACCATCTCACCACGCAGCATATTATGGAGGTATTGCATATGGCTGGCGCATATTATGAGAAAATTGCCCGCATCAACCTGACCACCGGCGAGATCAGGGTCGAGCCGCTGGATCTGGAGCTGGCTCACAAGTTCATCGGCGGTCGGGGCCTCGGCACCAAGATACTCTACGACGAGGGCGTTGCTACCGTGGATCCCCTGTCCCCGGAAAACAAGCTGATCTACATCACCGGTCCCATGACCGGCGCGTCCGCTCCCTCTACCGGCCGTTACATGGTGGTCACAAAATCTCCGCTGACCGGCATGATCGCCTGCTCCAACTCCGGCGGCATCTGGGGCGCGAAGCTCAAGTACGCCGGCTGGGATGCCATCATTGTAGAGGGGCAGGCCCCCGAGTGGACCTACATCAGCATCGTTGACGATAAGATTGAGCTGCTGGATGCCAGGGAATACTTAGGCGTCATGAGCGAGGAGATGGACGCCAAGCTGAAGGAAAAGCACGGCGCGGACGCTTCCGTTCTGAACATCGGCCCCGCCGGTGAAAAGCAGGTGCTGCTGGCTGCCATCATGAACGACAAGGACCGGGCCGCAGGCCGCTCCGGCGTGGGCGCGGTCATGGGCAGCAAGAAGCTGAAGGCCATCGTGGTCAAGGCTACCCGGAAATCCTTAGACAACATTGCCGATGTGGATGCCCTGAAGGTTGCCGCCAAGAACGCGCTGGACGTGCTGAAAGCCAACCCCGTCACCGGCGCGGGCCTGCGTCAGCTGGGCACCGCCGTGCTGGTGAACATCGTCAACAACATCGGCGCTTTCCCCACCAAGAACTGGCAGGAGAGCTACTACGACAAGGGCGAAGACATCTCCGGCGAGACTCTGGCAGAAAAGTATCTGGTGAAGCCCGGCGCCTGCCACCGCTGCCCCATCGCCTGCGGCCGTGTGGTCAACGTCAACGGAAAGGTCGTGGGCGGTCCCGAGTACGAGCCTCTGTGGGCTTACGGCGGCAACTGCGGCAACAACGATCTGAACGTCATCGATGAGTGCAATATGCTCTGCAACGAGTATGGTCTGGACGCCATTTCCGTGCCCTGCACCATCGCCGCTGCCATGGAGCTGTACCAGAGAGGCTACATTAAGGAAGAGGAGTGCGCCGGTGTGCCTCTGGAGTGGGGCTCCACCAAGGCGCTTGTGGAGTGGACGAAGCGCATGGGTAACCCCGAAACCGAGCTGGACTGGCTCATGAGCTCCGGCTCCGCCCGTCTGTGCGAACACTACGGCCATCCCGAAATTTCCATGAGCGTCAAGAAGCAGGAGATGCCCGCCTACGACGCCCGGGCCATTCAGGGCATCGGCATCACCTACGCCACCTCCAACCGGGGCGGCTGCCATGTCCGGGGCTACATGATTTCCCCCGAGGTTCTGGGCCTGCCCCAGCAGCTGGACCGCACCGTCACCACCGACAAGGCCGCCTGGGCCAAGACCTTCCAGGATCTGACCGCGGTCATCGACTCCATGGGTCACTGCCTGTTCACCTCCTTCGCCATGGGCGCCAAGGAGTACACGGACCTTTTGAACGCCGCCACCGGTACCAGCTGGACCGTGGAGCAGGTGCTGGAAATCGGCGACCGGATTTACAACATTGAGCGGATGTTCAACAAGGCCGCCGGCATGAAGCCCGAGGACGACCGTCTGCCCAAGCGTCTGCTGGAAGAGCCGGTTGTGAACGGCCCCTCCACCGGCATGACCTCAAAGCTGCCGCTGACCCTGCCGGAATACTACGCCGCCCGTGGCTGGGTCAACGCCTTCCCCACGGATGAGACGCTGAAGAAGCTGGGCCTGGACGAATGTGTAGGGCGGTAAGACGGCGAATCGCCGCGGATAATGCGTGCGTAAGCTGGTCTGTGATCGTCACACCATTGGGTGTTGCTCGGTTTCGTTACAGTGTAACAATCTATATTCCACTTGACAGAAGAGACAATTTCACCGTATGATACACAAGGGGAGGGGCCTGTCCCCTCCCCGATTCCTTTTGCGGCGAGTCGCCGCTGACAATGCGTTACGAACACTGGTGGTCATCCGACATCCTCAGGGCCCCTCGACCGGCAGTGCTCAGTATGTGAGGTAAAGGAGAAGCACCATGATTGAAGTCCGTGTATTCGCAACTTTGCGTCAGGGCTGGGACAAGGTCACCATGCTCTGCCCGGAGGACATCGCCTGCGCCGGAGACGTGCTGAAGAAAATGGGTATCCCTGCCGGGGAGGTGTCCATCCTGCTGGTCAACGGCTTTCACCAGAAGCCGGATTTTCCTGTGAAGGATGGAGACATCGTGGCCTTGTTCCCGCCGGTGGGAGGGGGTTAAGGTATGAATCCCCGGTACGAAAGAAATATTCCCGCCCTGACGGAGGCAGAATGCGCCCTTCTGCGGAGCAAGCGGGTGCTGGTGGTGGGCTGCGGCGGTCTTGGCGGACATCTGATTGACATGCTGGCCCGAATCGGGATCGGCTTCCTCCGGGTGGTGGACGGTGACGTGTTTGAGCCGTCCAATCTGAACCGGCAGCTGCTGAGCGAGATGCCCCTGCTGGGTGTCAGCAAGGCAAAAGCCGCCGCGGCAAGAATCAGCCGTGTCAACCCCGACGTGGAGGTGGAAGCGGTAGATGCCTTTCTCACCGAATCCAATGCCCGCAGTCTGCTCCTGTCCTGTGACGCGGTGCTGGACGGGCTGGACAATATCGAAAGCCGCAGAATTCTTGCAAAAGCCTGTGACCGGGCCGGAATTCCCTATGTCTACGGTGCGGTCAACGGCTGGGTTGCCCAGGCGGCAATCTCCATGCCCGGAGACCATCTGGTGGAAAAGCTGTACCCGGAGGGCGCGGCTCTGAAGAATAAGAGCGTATTGAGCTTTACACCGGCCCTGTGCGCCGCCATGCAGGTTTCCCTCTGCGTCAAGCTGCTGCTTGGCCGCCCGGTGGAAACGGACATGGTATACTATTTTGACCTGCTGAATCAGGAGTTTGAAACGATTCCCATGGTCTGACGGATAGAACAGGGCGGATTTCCAAAACAAGCGGGCGGGGGAAAGACTCCCGACCCGGCGTATTCGCCGCAAGCGGTTAGTATTACAATTTGGTCACTGCTTTTTACGGCAGATTTAGGGGCGCCGCGGTAAGATGTTCCCATTCCACAAGCCGCCCATGGGGTATTGTGGTTAACATAGGAATCATCCATAGTGCCATCCTAAATTGAGATTTGTTTTTCCTTTCTTGATCCTCTGGGCTTTGATTCTGGTCGCTTGACAACACCGTTTCGAAAATAGGTTTCCTCGAACTTGCCAAAGAAAACAAATAATCCGAACCCATCTCCCACAGGGAAGATCTGGTTCGGATTATATTGGTTTGGTGCCGGTGACCGGACTCGAACCGGTACGCCATCGCTGGCGGTGGATTTTGAGTCCACTACGTCTACCATTCCATCACACCGGCATATGTGTCCCTTAGTATAGTACAAATCCAGGGAAAAAGCAAGAGAAATTTTATCGAAGTATTGACAATTACCGCTGACGCAATCAGGAGAGGGCAGTCCTGTGGACTGCCCTCCGCGTGCCGATTCAGCTCTGCCCGCCATCAATCCATTGCTTGAACATTTGGTGCATCCCGGTGGACGCAAGTCCGGACACCGCGCCGCCCAGAATCACTTCCGGGGTGATGTGGGGCCAGTGCATCCACACTGCCAGCACCACACCCAGCACCGTGACGATGATGGGGATAAACCGATTGTCCGCACCGGTGAGATGCTTGAGCAGGTAGCCTACCACCAGACACAGGCCGACAATCACGGGAACAAGGTAGTTATTCAGTATTTCCATTGGCCATTTCCTCCTTAATTTTGCGTTTTTTTGTGATTCTTCCAGACGATTCATTCTATGATTGATGCGTCATACGATTCCTCCAGTGCCATAGTTTGCATTTTTGCAACCTCCTTTGTGATCGGCTTGTGCCGTTTGAGGGCATTATAGCGGACGGGCGAGGGGTTGTCGTAAAAATAATGGAAGACGGGAAAAAGGGGACGAAAGGATCTGCCGTTCCCCAAACGCCGATGCACGATTGAACCATCGCGGAATCAGATCCCGGTTATAACATCCCAATATTCTGAAGGTGGAAATCAATGAATTGGCCCACGGCGAGGTCGGCGATTCCGTGCAGAATAGGGGCAGAAGGCGGAGCCTCTTTCGACTGTCACGTCTTAAAATTTTTTGATTTTCCTCTTTACAAATCCGGGAGATCCTGCTATAATAGCTGAGATTCAGGAAATGCGCCGGTGGCTCAATGGATAGAGCATCGGATTCCGGTTCCGAGGGTTGGGGGTTCGAGTCCCTTCCGGCGTACCAAGAGTTAATAATCCGAACCTTATCTCAGTAGGAGAAGGGTTCGGGTTATTTTTATATCTGGGACTCGAAAGGGCGGCGGCAACGTAAGCTGCCGTAAAAACAGTCCGGTGGACTGTTTTTCTATTGACAGACGAAACCCGCTCCGCTGACTCGAAGCGGGTCTGCTTATTCACGCACCGCAAGATGCGAAATCCCATAAAACGGTTAGGGAACCTCTGAATAAATCGACTGCGGCTGGATGATGGGATTTTGGCTCAGCCGATTTCATCAGAGGTTCTCTAGGAAATTCCGTGCGTATTATTTATGGAAGAATGCGGCGGCGATGGCGCCGGGACCGGCGTGGGTGCCTACCACGCTGCCGATGCTGGTATAGCGCAGCGTGTCCACACTGCCCTCCCACAGGGGCGCGCTGTCAGTGATGTACTTTTTCAGGAGTGTGTCCGAAAGGCCGGAGTAGCCCAGCAGAATGGGCATAGAGAAGTCAATTCCGCCGGTTTTGCCGATTTCCTGCGCCAGCAGGTTGCTGCCCTGCTTGGAGCCCCGGGCCTTGCCCAGCATATGGATCACGCCGTCCTTGACGTTGACCACGGGCTTGATGTTCAGCAGGCCACCGGCGAAGGCCACGGCGGCGGAAATGCGCCCACCCTTTTTCAGGTATTCCAGCGTATCCAGCATGGCGATCAGGCACACATCTTCCTTCTTCTTTTCAAGAAGCTCAGCAATCCGGGAAGCCTCCATGCCGGAACAGGCGCACCGCAGAGCGTATTCCGCCAGAATACCGGCGCCCAGAGTCACGCTGCCGCTGTCCACCACGTAGATGTTGTCGTAGTCCTCGGCGGCGATTCGGGCGCTCTGGCAGGTGCCGGAGAGCTGGGAGGCCAGCGTGATGACCACGGCGCTGTCTCCGGCGGCGGCAACCTCCCGGAAGACCTTCTCAAAGGCGGCGGGGGTGGCCTGACTGGTGGTGGGCAGCACGTCGCTTTCAATCAGCCTGTTGTAGAATTCCTCATGGGTAATGGTGATGCCGTCGATATATTCTTCGGTTCCGAAGCTGACGGTCAGGGGTACGATTTCCACCTGTCCCTTCAGTTTCGGGGCCAGATCGGTGGTGGAGTCAACAATAATTCTGACGCGCATATGGATAATCCTCCTTTATTTGTATGAAAAAACAGGTGCAGCGGGGCCTCAGCTTGCCCGCCTTCCGTGGCGCACATCCTCGACTGCCGCCACCTGACGGTAGAAGCCTTCCAGTTCTTCTTCCGTCATCAGACGGGGCACGGGGTACAGGGGATTGGCTTCCTCCTCGGCGTGGGCTGCCATGACGGGAATGTCAGATTCCTGAATGCCGTCCAGATGGGCGGGGATGTTCATGCGGGCGTTCAGGTCCCGAATGGCCTGAATGAATGCGGCGGCGGCCTGTTCGTCGGACTGCGCCGGCGTGCAGACACCGGCGGCGATGCCCAGCTCGTGAAGCTTTTTGTGGACGCAGGGGCCGTAGCTTTCCAGCACATAGGGCATAATAACCGCGTTGGCAAGGCCGTGGGGGATGTTGTATTGCCCGCCCAGAGAGTGGGCCACGGCGTGGATGTAGCCCACATAGGAGCGGGTGAAGGCAACACCGGCGGCATAGGCGGCGGTGAGCATATTGGTCCGGGCGCGCATATTCTGCCCGTCCCGGTAAGCGGTTTCTACGTTTTCAAAGACCAGCCGGGTGGCTTCCAGAGCCTTCTGCCGGGTCAGCCGGGTGGTGGAGCGTCCAATGTAGGCCTCCACAGCGTGAGTCAGCGCGTCCATGCCGGTGGTGGCGGTGAGCTGCGGGGGCAGGGAGCGGGTCAGACTGGCGTCCAGCACCGCATAGCGGGGAATCAGCACAAAATCATTCATGACGTACTTGTGCTTCTTTTCACTGTCGGTGATCACCGCCGCCAGCGTGGTTTCACTGCCGGTTCCGGCAGTTGTGGGGATGGCGATGAGAGTGGGCAGCTTATGAAGGATTCGCAGGGTGCCCTTCAGCTTGCCCAAGGTTGTCCGGGGCCGGGCAATCCGTGCTCCTACCGCCTTGGCGCAGTCCATGGAGGAGCCGCCGCCAATGGCAATCAGAGCCTGACAGTTGTCCCGGTGATAGAGCCACAGGGCGGCCTCCACGTTGGCGACCGTTGGATTGGGCCGGGTCTCGGAATAGACGGTGTAGGCAACACCGCACCCATCGAGGGCGGCTTCCAGCTGTCCGGCGATGCCGCTGCGGACGATGCCCTCATCGGTGACAATCAGCACCCGCTGAATGTTCTTCTCGGCGAACACGGTGCTCAGCTCACCGCAGCTGCGGAAGATTTCCGGCTCCCGGTAGGGCAGCACCGGCAGCGCGGCCCGCAGCACGGCCTGAACCATGCGGCAATAGAATGCTTTGATGGGATTCATTTCAGTCCCCCCTGACAGATTCTGCGAAGATTTTTGGTAATGGTATCCAGCGATTCGTAAAAAATAGCGCGGTTTTCTTCGGTCAGACCTTCCCCGGCTTGTTCCACGGCGCGTTCCGCCCGGTGGGACAGCTCCCGCGCCACGGCCTGCCCCTCCGGAGTCAGACGCAGGTTCCCCCGATAGCGGTTGGCGCCGCTGCCGTCCTTGGTGACCAACCCCTTGTCCTCCAGAATGGACAGCATCCGGGAGACGTCCGCCTTGTCCCGGTCGCACAGCTCTGCCAGCCGGGGGGCGGTCAGCCCTTCGGGGTAGCGGTACAGGGTCAGAAGGTAGGTGACGTGGGAGGATTTCAGGGAATACTTTGCCAGCTCCTCCGCCGCGATTTTGTGCCAGCAGCGGGAGATTTCCGCAATGGCAAGGGAAAATTTTTCAAAACGCTCAATCATTTGCAGATGCTCCTTTGACGTTGACAACTCAACGTCTCGCAGTATAGCACAAAGAAGTTGAATTGTCAACATTTAACACATAAAATCCCCGCTCTGCGTGAGCAGAGCGGGGGTGCGATTACGTTGTATTGAAATTAGCCCTTTTCAGCCATTTCCTTCAGCGCGTCCTTGCGGCTGAAGTTGGCGCGGCCCTTCTCGTCGAAGCCCATGAACTTGACCCAGGTCATGTCGCCCAGATTCAGCACGTCCTCGACCTTTTCCACACGGCGGTTCTCCAGCTTGGAGATGTGCACCATGCCGTCGTGACCGGGGGCGATTTCCACGAAGGCGCCGATGGGCAGGATGCGGACAACCTTGCCGTAGTACAGCTTGCCCACCTCGGGGACGAAGCAGATGTCGTCCACCATCTTCTTGGCGGCGTTGGCAGCGGCGGCGTCCACAGCGGAGATGAACACAGAGCCGTCGTCGTCGATGTCCACCTTGGCGCCGGTGTCGGCGCAGATCTTCTGAATGGTCTTTCCGCCGGAGCCGATGACCTCGCGGATCTTGTCCACGGGAATCTTCAGGGAGATCATCTTGGGGGCGTACTCGGAGACCTCCTCACGGGGAGCGGGGATAGCCTTCAGGATAATCTCGGAAATGATCTCCAGACGGGCCTTGCGGCAGCGCTCCAGCGCGTCGGCAATGATTTCCATAGTCAGACCCTTGTTCTTCAGGTCCATCTGAATGGCGGTGATGCCTTCGGTGGTGCCGGCGACCTTGAAGTCCATCTCGCCGTGGAAGTCTTCAACGCCCTGAATGTCGGTGAAGGTTCTCCACTCGCCGGTCTCCTGATCGGAGATCAGGCCGCAGGAAATGCCGGCGACGGGCCGCTTGATGGGCACGCCGGCATCCATCAGCGCCAGAGTAGAGCCGCAAATGGAGCCCTGAGAGGTGGAGCCGTTGGAAGAAAGAACCTCGGACACCACGCGGATGGCGTAGGGGAACTCCTCCACGCTGGGAATCACAGGCAGCAGCGCCTTTTCCGCCAGAGCGCCGTGACCGATTTCTCGGCGGGAGGTGGAGCGGGCAGCCCGGGCCTCGCCGGTGGAGTAGGCGGGGAAGTTGTAGTGGTGGATATAGCGCTTGGTGTCCTCAGGATAGATGGTGTCCAGCTTCTGGGCGGCGGACAGGGTATTCAGGGTGCAGATGGAGAGCACCTGGGTCTGACCACGGGAGAACAGGCCGGAGCCATGCACCCGGGGCAGCACACCCACCTCGGCGTCCAGAGGACGGATGTCGTCCATGCCGCGGCCGTCCACACGCTTGCCCTGCAGCAGCCACTTCTTGACGACCTTCTTCTGCATCTTGTACAGGCAGACGTCAATGTGGGTCTCGAAGTCCTCATACTTCTCGCCGAACTTCTCCTGGAAGTCCAAACGGGCGGCAGTCAGGCGCTCCTCCCGGACGTTCTTGTCATCGGTGTCCAGAGCGTACTCGATCTGGTTCAGGCCGTAGGCCATCAGATCGTCCAGCAGCTCATGGTTGACGGCGGCCTTCTCGAAGGTGAACTTGGGCTTGCCGATCTCGGCCACGATACCGTTGATGAACTTGACAATCTCCATGTTGGTCTCGTGGGCCACACGGATGCACTCCAGAACGATATTTTCGGGGGCCTCGTTGGCCTCGGTCTCGATCATGACCACCTTCTCGAAGGTGGAGGAGATGCACACGAAGCAGTCGGCGGCCTCCCGCTCGTCAGCGGAGGGATTAATGATATATTTGCCGTTCAGATGGGCCACGTTGGTGGTGGCCACGGGGCCGTTCCAGGGCACGTCAGAGGAAGCGATGGCGATGGAAGCGCCCAGAGAGGCGACAATTTCCACGGGGTTGTCGTAGTCGTTGGCGAGGACGGTGCAGGTGACCACGGTGTCGTTGCGCAGCTCCTCGTCGAACAGGGGGCGCATGGGCCGGTCGATGATCCGGCTGTTCAGGATGCCCCGCTCGGAGGGCTTGCCCTCCCGGCGGTTGAAGGAGCCGGGGATGCGGCCTACGGCGTACATCCGCTCCTCAAACTCGATGGTCAGGGGGAAGTAGTCGATACCGGCCTTGGGGATGGGGTTGCAGGTGCAGGTGGTCAGCACCACGGTGTCGCCGTAGCGGCAGATGCACTCGGCATTGGCAAGCTCGGCAACCTTACCGGTTTCCACGGTGAAGGGACGGCCGCCGATTTCCATTTCGTAAACATGATGGTTGGGATACTGCTTGTGGGTAATCACTTGGTTAACCTCCTTGTATTTTTGTGGTTCGGGAGGTTTAGCACTTGAAACGAATGCCGAAGTTTCGGCAGCCCTTTCAACTGCTAAAATTCTCCCGGAATGGATTGGAATTGACAGTTGACAATTGACAGTTGACAATTTAGGAGTCTGCTTTGCAGACAAATGAAAGAACATTGCCGAAGGCAATACCGCAATTGTCAATTTTCAATTGTTCATTGTCAATTCAAAAGCGGCGATGGATTCCATCGCCGCTTTTTCGATATCTTACTTACGGATACCCAGCTTGGCGATCAGAGCACGGTAGCGGTTGATGTCCTTGTTTGCCAGATAGTCCAGCATCTTGCGGCGCTTACCAACCATCATCAGCAGACCACGACGGGAGTGGTTGTCGTGCTTGTGGGTACGCAGGTGCTCGGTCAGCTCGTTGATGCGGGCGGTCAGAATGGCAACCTGAACCTCGGGGGAACCGGTGTCGCCCTCATGGGTAGCGTTCTCCAGGATGACCTGGGTCTTCTTTTCCTTCTGAATCATTGTGTTTTCCACCTTTCAATACAGTTCCCTGCCGCCAAGTAGGGGCCCAGTGGAATGCCGGTTTGGCGTTCTCCCACAACTGAGCGGCGGGCATAAAAATAACCTCTGGCTTTCAGCCAGCCTTACAATCATATCATAAGCATACCCAAAAGTAAAGGAGAATTTGCAGCATTTTTGATTTTTTGCGGAGATAAATTAAGAGGAAGCGGCAAGCCGCTTCCTCTCTTTTGCTATATTTTGTGCCCGATAACGATACCGAGCGATACCCAATGGCCTGTCGATAACAGATTGGTATGTCACGCATTATATGCGGCATTGCCGCCGATACCGAGCGGTACCCAATGGCGTAACGACAACAGACCAGCTAGCGCACGCACCGTCAGCGGGCACTGCCCGCTTACATGTCGAAGGGCTCCATGCTCAGGACGGGGTGACCGACCTCGGACAGGTAGTTCATCAGCTGCTCGGGATCATCGGTGCAGACGGTCTCATCGGCAATCATGTCGGTGAAGTTGTCCACGCCGTACATATCCTTGGCAGTCTTGTCCAGACGATCCCGCATCTGATCCTTCAGCATCTTGGGCATCCAGACGATACGGCCGGGGCCGCCTTCGGCTGCGATGAACTTGTGGGAAGCGATGAAGTGCTTGCCGTGGCCCATGAAGCCGGGGGTCTGCACGCCGCCGCCGGTCATGGAGGCCATCTCGGAGAAGGTCATGCCCAGAGGCGTGGAACCGGCGTGCTCACGGCAGGTGATGACAACGCCCATGGAAACAGGCTCAACGCCGCAGATACACTCGAAGCAGCCGCAGGAGGTCATGGGATCCTGGAACAGGGAGTACAGGGTCACGTGCTCCAGAGCGCCGTGGCTGTACTTGTTGACGGCCTCGTCCACAGTGGTGTAACGGCCCAGCTTCTCGTCCATGCAGCCTTCCTTGAGGATGGGCTGGCAGGGACCGGCGGGATCCAGCTCCTTGGTGGCCTTGGCATCCAGCCAGGACACGGCGCCGCACAGACCCAGACGCTCGGGGGTAACGATACAGACGTGGCTGGGAGAGAAGGCCTGGCACATGATGCAGGTGTAGTACTGCTCCACGGACTCATCGGTCATGGAAGCAAGTCTTGCGTCACGACGGTCGAAGACCTCGTTGGCAGCGGCGCGCAGCTTGGCGTTCTGCTCGGGATCCACAACGATACGAACCTGGCACTTGTCGACAACGGCCTCGAACTCGCTCTTGACCTTGGCGTACAGAACCTCGCCCAGGTGCTTGAACTTGAAGCCGGCCTCAAAGTCAGCCTTGCTGATACGGATACGGATCATGTCACGCTGACCGGTGTGCATAACGCCCTCGATGCAGTTGATCCAGGAGTGGATCTTACGCTCCATGACGGACTCGAAGTCGGGCTGCATGGCCTTGCCGGCAACCTCGACGGTGTAGGACAGGGAAATCTTGGAGCCGACGGGAACCTCGTCGATCTCGGGTCCGACGACCTCGATCTTGTGATCCTCGACCTCGGCGGCTTCCTTGGTCTGAACCAGCTCGAAGCAGTCCACACGGGAGCCGTCCACTTCCACCTGCATATCGCCGCGGCGGATGATTTCGCCCTCGAAGGCGGTGGCGAAGGCCACAGGGATGTCGATGTTGGTGATCTTCAGCTTGATGTCACGAGCCTCCAGAGAGGTGGCGTTCCACTTGGAGGTGTCCAGCTGCTGAATCAGGGACTTGGGAACACGGAACATGTTCTCGGTCTCGTTGGAAACAACGGGGAAGCCCAGGCAGATGGCGCCGGCGCCGTAGGAGACGATCTCGTCGGACAGGGGCTTGTAGGCGTTGACGAAGGCCTTGACACGGTCCATGGTGTACTTGGCCAGAGCCTTAAAGTCGCCGGGGGTGATGTTGCCGAAGATCAGAGCCGCACGGACAGCCACGGAAACCACGTGGATGACGGACTGCATCTCATAGCCCAGAGGCACCACGCGGACGTTCTCGCCCAGCTTCATGCCGGCGTCATAGCAGTGCTTGATGGAATCGCCGGTCAGCGTGACCAGGATACCCTGCGCCTGATAGGACTTGGCCAGCGCCACGGTCTCAGCGGGGTCCTCAGCGCCGCCGATGATAACGGCAACACCGGGGATGTCGCCGGTAACCAGGGGAACACCCAGATTACGGACGAAGGCGTCGGACAGGTGGCCCATCTCGGGCTCCGCGTAGGGCTCAGCACCGTTCAGGTACTTGAGGGCTTCCAGGAACTCGGCGCACAGGGCGGAAGCGATACCGCTGTCAAAAGCGTCCTGCAGGCGGTTGTTGCGGGTCATCATGCCCTTGATGTTCTCCATGGCGGCCTTCATCTCACCCAGAGTGGTGATCTTGACGCCGGTGACGCCATAGTAGCAGGGCAGGCTGTAGGCGGTGCCGGGGAAGGACACTGCGCAGCCCTCGCCGTTGGCGGCGATTGCTTCATCAATGGCGGCTACGGTGCGGGCGTAGTTGTAGTCGTTACCGCCAAAAACTCTATCAAAAAGTGTCACGGTTTTTCCTCCTATTTCGTATTATTCCATTAACAGTCATCACGATCCAGAATTTCCTTGATCTTCCGGATCTCGTCGATTGCCGTGGGGCTGAAATCGTAGGGCGATTTGCCCTGACGGTCCGCGTCCATGATCTCCGGATTGTAGTGGATAAAGCCCAGCAGATCCTCCGCGGGGATGGCGGATTTTACGAACTCCTCATCCCGGGAATCCCGAACCTTGTTGGCTACCACCCGCACCTGCTTCACGCCCAGGTCAGCGGCCAGCCGCTTGACGTTGTGGTAGGTCTGGACGCTGCGGGCGCCGGGCTCGATGACCACGATGAACTGGTCCATGTTGCCCGCGGTGCCCCGGCCCAGATGCTCCAGTCCCGCTTCCATATCCATGATGACCACGTCATTTTTGCGGTAGGTCAGGGCGGCCAGAATAGACTTGAGCATCACGTGCTCCGGACAGACGCAGCCGCTGCCGCCCACGTCCACGGTACCCATGACCAGCAGCTTCACGCCGTTGATCTCCTTGGAGAAGGTGTCGGGAATGTCAGCCACATAGGGGTTGAGCTTGAAGAACTTATTGGCGGCGGAAGCGCCGGTGCGTTCTTCTACCAGGGTGCGCATTTTGGAGATGGGGACGATGGCGTCCACTTCCTCCTGGCTTAGGCCCAGCGCCAGACCCAGGTTGGCGTCGGGATCCACGTCGGCGGCGAGGACGGTGCGTCCTTCGTCGGCATAGAGCCGGGCCAGTGTGGAGGACAGGGTGGTCTTGCCCACGCCGCCCTTACCGGTAATCGCTACTTTCATTGGAAAAAGACCTCGTAAGTAAAATCTCGCTGTCATTCCGAGGAGGGCGAAGCCCGACGTGGGAATCCGCGCCCCTTTGCTGATCCGCAAAGGAAACGGATTACCACACCAGTCTGCCTACTGGTTCGCAATGACACGCCAAAAATCAGATGCCCAGAGCGGCGCGCTTGGCTTCGATGCACTCGATCATCTTGTCGCCCAGCTTGTCGATGTCGGTTTCGACCACGAACTTGGCCTCGACCCACTCCTTGATGCCGTCCTCGCCCTGCAGCAGGCGGGTGACTTCTTCGGAGCCCTTGGAGTAGGGATCAACGCCCAGGAAGGTCTCGATACCGGTAGCCACGACGTAGTTACCGATGGAGACAGCCTTCTCGGACATCCATTCGGGAGCGCAGCCCACGACGGGAACCTGAGAAATGTTGATGCCCCAATCCTTGGCGATGTCGGCAGCCAGGATCATCATACGGGAGATATCCACGCAGGAGCCCATGTGCAGGACAGGAGGAATGCCGGCCAGCTCGCAGACACGCTTCAGACCAGCGCCGCAGTACTCCTTGGCCTTCTCGGGATCCATCAGGCCGGACTTGGCGGCAGCCTGAGCGGCACAGCCGGTGGTGATGACGATGATGTCGTTCTCCAGCATCTTCTTCATCAGGCCGATGTGGGCGGAGTCGGGACGAACCTTGGGGTTGTTGCAGCCGACCATAGCCACAGCGCCGCGGAGAACGCCGGAGTGGACGCACTCGATCAGGGGCTTGGTGGTGCCGAACTCGTCGACCTGAGAGTTGGCAACGCCGTCCAGAACCTTCTTGATGGCCTCCACAGAGTAGCCGACACGGGCGTTCTGCTTGAGGCTGGGGATGTTGACCAGCTCGGGATCACGGTTCTTGAAGTTCTCAATGGCCATCTTCACGATCGCCTTGGCGTTCTCACCGGCAGTGGCGGAGGAGAAGCGGATGAACTCGGAATCGGGAATCCGGGCGATGGGAGAGGTGGTGATGAACTTGGTATGGAAGCACTTGCTCAGGGGGCCCAGAGCGGGGAAGATGCACTGTACGTCCACGACGATGGCTTCGCAGGCGCCGGTGAGAACCACGTTCTCCTGGTTCAGGTAGTTACCGGCCATGGGGATGCCGTGACGCATGGCGACCTCGTTGGAGGTGCAGCACACGCCGGAAATGGTGATGCCCTTGGCGCCCATGCTCTTGGCGTAGGCGATCATTTCGGGATCATTGGCGTAGTAGACGATCATCTCGGACAGGGAGGGATCGTGACCGTGAACGACGATGTTGACGTTGTCCTTCTCCATGACGCCGATGTTGGCGGTGGTGTCAACGGGCTTGGGAGTGCCGAACAGAACGTCGGAGAACTCGGTGCCCATCATGGAGCCGCCCCAGCCGTCGGACAGGCCGGCACGCAGGGACTGACGGATCAGGGCCTCGGGCAGAGAGGAACAGCCCATGTGGGTCATGTGCATGGACTGGGAAACTTCCCGGTCGATGGCCCGGGGTTCGATCTCGGCGTCGTGCCACAGCTGCTGGGTGTGCTCGGGAGCGCGCTTCAGGAAACGCTGGGTGCCGAAGGGCTTACCGTACTCCAGCAGACCGGTCTCAGCGACTTCGTGAGCCAGATCGAAGATATCCTTGCCCTCGGTCTCGATGCCCCACTCCTTGGCGATGCGGATCAGCTTCTCGGGGTCCTTGACGGTGTAGTTGCCGCCTTCCTTGGTCTGGTACAGGGTGTGGCAGATTTCACGGCCGTGGTCGGAGTGCGTAGCAGCACCGCCGGCAGTGAAGCGCAGGTAGTTACGAGCGACGATGCCGTGCACATCGCAGCCGCAGATACCACGGGGAGCCTTCTTGGTGATGCGGCAGGGGCCCATGGAGCAGATACGGCAGCAGGTGCCGCTCTCGCCGAAGCCGCAGTGAGGAGTCTGGTTCTTAACACGCTGCTGCCAGGTATCGGCGCCAACCTTCTGCGCGGTTTCCAGCAGAGAGTTGGTGGCAGCTTCCATCTCCTCGATGGTGATTAAAGATGCCCAATCCTTCAAAGTGATTTCCTCCTAATCATTGATTCTTGTGACGAACGAAATGACGCTTATGCAGAACATAAGGTATCGATATTATTTTACTAATTTCATGCAAGATTGTCAATCGTGCATTTTCACACAATTCTTCTCATTTTCGTATCCCCCACGGGGGGATTTTTGGTGAATTTACATGATAATTCCATGCAGCGGCTTCCAAAACTCGACAAAATAGAAAGAATCCCGCCGCCGGAAAACAGCCGGAGGCGGGAAAAGAACAGCTTTTTATGAGATTTAACTGATTTTTTGAAAGTGGGTATACACCTGCCCGGGGCGGAGTTTGACTCCCCGCAGCCGGACGAGCCGGGATACGGTGACGATTTCGTAGTCCTTATCCAGCAGCACGTCCACAATGTCCAGCGCCGCCTGTACGGAACTGTCGGACATATCGTGCAGAAGCACAATGTCCCCATCCTTCACATTTTTCAGCACGGCCCGCTCCACGGCGGCGGTGTCGTGGGTGGCCCAGTCCCGGGGGTCTACCGACCAGCTGAGGATGGCGAGATTCCGCACCTCAGCCACCTGCCGGACAGCGTCGGAGCAGCAGCCTCCCGGCGGACGGAGGAATACCGGCTGGCACCCTTCGGGCAGCAGCGCCTGAGAGTCTTCCAGCTCACCCGCGATATCCCGGCGGCTCATGGACTGCATGCTTTTATGGGTGAAGCCGTGGTAGCCAATCTCGTGGCCCTCCTCGTAAATCCGCCGGGTCAGGTCGGGATAATCCTTCATCCGGTAGCCACACAGCAGGAAGGTGGCGTGGACGCCCCGGTCATACAGCCCGTCCAGCAGAGCGCGGGTGTACTTTCCCGACGGCCCGTCATCAAAGGTCAGGGCAACGTACTTGCTTTCCTCCGCCCGGACGGGCAGAACCAGTAAAGATAAACTCAGAAAAATTGAAAGAAACTTTCGCATCAATGCCACCACACTTTCGTAGGGCGGGGTCATGACATAAGCCCTACAGATGCCGACGCGGAAACTTCCGTTGACGGCGGATAAAAAATGGGGTATACTATCCTATTGGAGGATTATGATATGAACCTGATCTGCCCAATTTGCGAAAAACCCCTGTGCCGTGAGGAGCACCGCCTGGTCTGTCCGGCGCATCACAGCTTTGATATCGCCCGGCAGGGGTATGTGAATCTGCTGACCGTGCAGCAAAGGCACTCCGCCCACCCCGGGGACACCAAAGAGCAGGTGCTGTCCCGCCGGGAATTTTTGGAGGGCGGCTTTTACGCCCCCATCGCCGAAGCGCTGATTGCCGCGGCGGAAAAATACGGCGCCTCCGGCCCCATATTGGATGTGGGCTGCGGAGAAGGCTACTACTGCACCCGTCTGGCGAAGGCCGTAGGGGCAGAACTCACCGGACTGGACATTTCCAAGGACGCGGTGCGCTATGCCGCCGGAAAATACAAGGACGCCCAGTGGCTGTGCGCCACAGCGGCCCGGATTCCTGTGGAGGATGGAGCTGCGGGACTGCTGACCAGCCTGTTCGCGCTTACCCTGCCGGAGGAATTTCACCGGATTTTGCGGGAAAACGGCCTGTTTTTTCTGGTTTTGGCGGCGCAGGATCACCTGCTGGGGCTGAAGAAGATCATTTATGACGAACTGATCTTCCGGGAAAAGGATACAGTCCCCGAACTGCCCGGTTTCACCCTGCTGGAGTCCGTTCCCATCCGGTTTTCCTTCACGGTGGAGGGGGCGCAGGTGCAGAACCTGTTTGCCATGACGCCTCACCTGTTCCGGGTGAGCAAAGCGGGAGCTGACCGCTTGCGTATGACGCAGACGCTGACGGATACGGCAAGCTGTGTGCTGAATGTCTTCCGGCGTACATAATATCCCCGTGAACCCAAAGTTGTATGTCTGGTAAAAAGTCGAAATAACGGAGAAAAGTGAATGCTGAACAAATTACAGGCAATCTGCGATAAATACGAAGAACTCTGCGCCCGTTCCGAGCAGCCGGATTTCTATGCCGACCCTCAGAAGGCGGCGAAGCAGCTGCGGGAAAAGAACGATTTGGAGCCGATTGTGGCGTGCTATCAGGCCTACCGGCAGGCGGAAACCGACATGGCGGAGGCCCAGGAGCTGATGGCGGATCCGGAAATGAAGGAGCTGTGTCAGGAAACCTATGCACAGGCCAAGGCCACGAAGGAAGCATTATACGAAAAACTGCAAATTCTGCTGCTGCCGAAGGATCCCAACGACGAAAAAAACGTGATCGTGGAGATTCGCGGCGGCGTTGGCGGCGAGGAAAGCGCCCTGTTTGCCCACAGTCTGTTCCGGATGTACTCCATGTACGCCGCGAAAATGGGCTGGAGCGTGGAGCTGCTCAATTATAATGAGACGGAGCTGGGGGGCGTGAAGGAGGCGGACTTCGTCATTAACGGACGGGGGGCCTACTCCCGGATGAAGTACGAGTCCGGCGTCCACCGGGTTCAGCGGGTGCCGGAGACGGAATCCGGCGGCCGGGTGCACACCTCCACCGCCACCGTGGCGGTGCTGCCGGAGATGGAAGAAGTGGATGTGCAGATTAACCCTGCCGACATCGAGATGCAGGTCTACCGTGCCAGCGGCGCCGGCGGTCAGCACGTCAACAAGACCAGCTCTGCCGTCCGGCTGATTCACAAGCCTACGGGGATTGTGGTGGCCTGCCAGGAGGAACGGTCTCAGGTGCAGAACCGTGAAAAATGTATGCGGATGCTGGCCTCCAAGCTCTACGAAATGGAGCAGGAGAAGCTTAGCAGCGAGGTCACGGGTCTGCGAAGGTCGCAGGTGGGCACGGGTATGCGCAACGAGCGCATCCGCACCTACAATTTCCCCCAGGGCCGGGTCACCGACCACCGGGTGAATCTGACCCTGTATCGCATCGACTCCGTTATGGATGGCGACTTAGATGAAATCATCAACGCCCTCGCCACCGCCGATCAGGCGGAGAAACTGAAAAACGCGAGGTAAATGCTATGGAGTATATAACCAATTCCCCTGCGGAAACGGAAACCCTCGGGGCGGCGCTGGCGGCGAAGCTGGGGCCGGGAACCATCATCGCCTACCGGGGGGACCTGGGGGCAGGGAAGACCGCCTTCACCCGGGGCCTGGCCCGGGGGCTGGGCTGTGACGAGATGGTCACCAGTCCTACTTACACCATTGTGAATGAATATTTGGGCGGGCGGCTGCCCCTGTTCCACTTCGATATGTACCGCCTGCGCTGCGCCGATGACCTGTGGGACATCGGCTGGGAGGACTATCTGGACCGGGGCGGGGTCTGCGCCGTAGAGTGGAGCGAGAACGTGGCGGAGGCCATGGAGGAAGCAATTACCGTGACCATTGAAAAGCTGGGAGAAAATACCCGGCGCATCACCATCGAGGGGGGAGAAAAATTTGCTGATTTTAGCCTTTGAGACCAGCGCGAAAGCGGCCTCCGCAGCCCTGCTGGAGGATGGAAAGCTGCTGGGGGAAAGCTATCAGAACACCGGCCTGACCCACAGCCAGACCCTGATGGTCATGGCGGAAAATCTGCTGTCTCAGTGCGGAAAGACCGTGGAGGATGTGACCGCTGTCGCCGTGGCGGCAGGCCCCGGCTCCTTTACCGGCGTGCGCATCGGCGTGGCCGCCGCCAAGGGCTTTGCCTGGGGCCAGGAGATTCCCTGCTACGGCGTGTCCACGCTGGAAGCCATGGTGCGCAGTTTGGGCGCGTATCAGGGCTACGTCTGCCCCTGTATGGACGCCCGGAGAAGTCAGGTTTACAACGCTCTGTTTTATGTAAACCACGGAACGCCGGAACGGGTCACCGAAGACCGGGCCATCTCCCTTGCCGAACTGGGCGCGGAATTAAAAAGTTTGAAAGAACCCATTTTTTTGGTTGGCGATGGCAGCAATCTGTGTTATAATACATTGTTGGAGAGCGTTCCCAATCTGGTACTGCCGCCGGAGCACCGGATGCACCAGCGGGCGGTTGGCGTGGCGCTGGCGGCGCAGAAACAGGCGGAGGCGGGCGACCCGGGCGATGCCAACGCCCTGACCCCCAATTATCTGCGGCTGTCTCAGGCGGAGCGGGAACGTGCGGAACGCATGAAAAAAGTTGAAATAACGGAATAAAGGAGAAAGATACCATGGCAAACGTTTATGTCCTCGATCATCCCCTGATTCAGCACAAGCTGGCAATTCTGCGCAGCAAGGACACCCCCGTCAAGGAATTCCGGGAGCTGGTGGGCGAAATCGCCGGCCTGATGTGCTACGAAGCCACCCGGAACCTGCCTACCAAGGAGGTGCAGGTGGAGACCCCCATCACCACCGCGACCTGCCGTATGCTGGCAGGTAAGAAAATGGCCATCGTCCCCATTCTCCGCGCGGGTCTGGGCATGGTGGACAGCATGGTCGGCCTGATTCCCTCCGCGAAAATCGGTCACATCGGCTTGTACCGGGACCCCGAGACCCACAAGCCTGTGGAATACTACTGCAAGCTGCCCGATGACATCGGAAACCGTCAGGTGTTCGTGGTGGACCCCATGCTGGCAACCGGCGGCAGCGCCATCGCCGCCATTGATTTCCTGAAGCAGCACGGCTGCAAGCAGATCATCATGATGAACATAATCGGCTGCCCCGAGGGCGTGAAGGCTGTCACCGCGGCCCATCCCGACGTGGACATCTACCTTGCCGCCATGGACGAGAAGCTAAATGCCAACGCCTACATCGTTCCCGGCCTTGGCGACGCCGGCGACCGGATTTTCGGTACCAAGTAAATAAAAAGTGGGGGGTCAGGCAATTGCCTGACCCCTCACTTATTATGCAGTTTATGCCATTTCCAGAGTCAGCTGCTTGCCGCCGAGAATGTGGAAGTGCAGGTGCTGGACCGTCTGGCCCGCGTCGGCGCCGCAGTTGCTGACCACCCGGTAGCCGCCCGTCAGACCCTCCGCCTGGGCAATTTTCGGGATGATCTCAAAAATATGGGCCACCACTGCGCTGTTTTCGGCGGTCACGCCATTGCAGTCCGCAATGTGCGCCTTGGGCACCACCAGCACATGGGTGGGGGCCTGAGGGTTGATATCCCGGAAAGCGAAGACGGTTTCGTCCTCGTAGACCTTGGTGGAGGGGATTTCCCCGGCGATGATTTTACAGAACAGACAATCAGACATCTTTCTTACCTCCTGATTAAAGTCCAAATACGTGAACGCCGGTCAGACTGACGACGCCCATAATAATACCCGCAAGAACCACCCCGCTGGATACGGCGAGAGAAGTGGTTTTGATGCCCATATCCAGAAAGCTGGCAGCCAGCGTCCCCGTCCACGCGCCGGTGCCCGGCAGGGGAATGCCCACGAAGAGCATCAGGGCCAGAAAGGAGCCGGTCCGTCCGGCCCGCTGGGTCAGTTTATGCCCGCCGGATTCGCCCTTTCGCAGGCACCAGCTGAAAAAGCTGCCGATATATTTCTTGTCTTTTCCCCATTCCAGCACTTTCCTGGCGAAGAAATAAATAAAGGGAACGGGCAGCAGGTTTCCGATCACGCACACCACCAGCGAGGGCCAGTAGCTAAGTCCCATGGACACAGCCATGGGAACCGCCAGCCGAAGCTCCACCAGCGGCACCATGGAGATAAAGAAACAGGACAGGTATTTGAGCAGCATACAATACTCCTACATCGAATTTCCCCTATTGTAGCATAGGGAAAAACCGTTTGCAATGGAGGATTGTCCCGGATTTCATTAAATTTTCGTTAAGATATGGCCGGTCGGCCTATTTCCGGTAGATAATCAGCTTCCTGACCAGATAATTGTACGTGAACACCAGAACCGTGGCAGCCATCTTCGCAATCATTTTCTCCACGCCCAAAAGCTGCACCAGCAGGAACATAATGAGCAGATTGAGCAGCAGTCCCACAATGCTGGCAAGATATACGGAAAGAATTTCCCGCAGAAGAGACTGCTGCTGCTTTCCCCGGAATACCAGCAGCCTGCCGAACAGCCAGTTGGCAAAGGTGGAGATGGCAAAGGCCAGCGCGGTCGCCAACAGATACTCGATGGAGAGTTTTTCGGAGAACAGCCAGAAGCCGGCCCATTCCACGATGGTAGCCAGACCGCCCACGATCAGGTAGCCGAACAGGCCGCCCATATACTTATCAAGAAACTGTTTCATGGTTTTTACTCCCGGATAGAATCAGATAGAGAAGCGGAATGATGATGACAAAATTGAAGTGGAAGAAGCGGAAATCGCCTCCGGTGAGCAGGAGCATGGTGCCGAAATCGTAAATGAGCATGGGAAAGATCATAAATGCCCGGCCCAGCTTGCCCCGGCCCACATTTACTACAGCCGTGAACATGGCAATCAGGATCATCATGCCCACATTCTTCGTAAACAGAGACAGGAACAGCGAATCTGTGGTTTCTCCCCAAACGGTCAGGACTTGTGCCAGCGCTTGGTTTCCCTCAAAGGTGACGCCAATACCATCGATCACGATGTCGGAACAGTACGGCGTGTACCCGCCCACGTTGGACAGTGGATCCCATACCTCACGGGTCAGCGTGATAAAGGCCTTCGTTGACCAGATCGGGCTTCGGCTGATGGCTTCGGCAGTATACTTCAGGATGGCTGCTGCACCCTCCTGTTCAATGCGGTCCGCAAGGGGGAGGGAGGAGACGAACTTGATGGAATTGAAGTTGCCGAACTGAAAGACGGTGTCCCACTCCTCCTGGGTCGTAAGGCTGTCAAGAAAACGGATGGCTTCCGGGCTTAAGACACTCCGATCCTTAATATAGACGCTGGACAGGATGGTCATGGGCATACCAAGAACCTCCATTTGACGGTTGGAGGGGGGACAGATCCGGTCCCAGAACATGATGGGGCCGTTCATGAACCAGATGCCAAACAGCACCAGAGCAGCGGAAAACAGAACGGGTTTCCGCGCTTCTTTCTGGAAAATGAAGAGAATGATGTACAATGGCGCGATCAGCAGAATACCATTATGGCGAACCCCGGAGGCAAGGAAGTATACAACGGTGAATACCAGGAAATGATGCCACTTTTTCAGCCACTGGCCCTGCGTCTCATAGATTTCAATGAGCTGCGTAAAAACGACCAGCGAAACAATGCTCAGAGCACTGTCCTTCAGGGGAGAGATCATCATACTCATGGTGTGGCAGTTCAGGATCAGGAACAGCCAGGATCCAATCATGAACCACATAGGGCTGCCCCGGCGGCACAGTACCCGGTACAGGTATCCCACCGCAAGACAGAATAAAAGGATTTGGAACAGGGTGATGCTGACGGGATGCGGGTAAATCTGCAAGGGGATCCAGTAAAAGGGCCAGGTGTGCAGAACGGGGTGCCAGTTGTCAAAGTATCCGTAGTAGGCATTCTCAAACTGGAAAATGTTATCCGCGGAAAAGGCGCCGGGATAGTAGGCGATGAGCCACAGCAGAAGATATCCAAAGGTCACTGCGAACGCAATCACCGGGAAGAAACGGCGAAGGCGCGGAAAGGAATCACTGCCGGTGACATCGGGAATGCGAAATTTCGCGAACAGCATGACACCGAACACGCAGAGGGGAAGCACCTGAATCGCGGGGAAGAGAATCGAGCAGGCAACGCCGCTGGTGATATCGTACTCCAGAAAACTCCGCAGGTATTGGCACAGCCAAAGATAAATATACAGCAGGATAAACGCGGCGATAAACCACCGCTTTTCAACCTTGGTTTCCAGACCCAGCTGCCGGGTGCAGGAATCCCAGAGGCGGTTACTTCTTTTCTTCATGTTGTTCCTCCACTGATACCTGCTCAGAACGGTTTCTGGACAGAATCAGGTATAGCAATGGGATGATAATGACGAAATTGAAATGGAAAAACCGGAAATCGGGGCCGGTGAGCAGCAGCATGGTACCGAAATCGTAAATGAGCATGGGGAAGATCATGAAGGCCCGGCCCAGCCGGCCTCGGCCCACATTTGCCACGGCGGTAAACATCGCAAGGAGAATCATCATGCCCACGTTTTTTGTCAGCATGGAAAGGAAAAGAGAATCCGTGGTATCAGCCCAGTAGGCCAGTACCCGCGCAAGGCTCTCATTTCCCTGCATGGTAACACCGACGCCATCCACGACAAGATCAAAGCAGTCCGGTGTGCCGACGCCGCCTACATTGGCCAGCGGGTTCCAGACTTGCTGCGTCAGCGTAATCAATGCCTTCGTCGACCAGATGGGGCTGCTGGAAAAGGCTTGCGCGGTGTATTGCAGGATAGCGAGCGCCCCTTCCTGTTCCACCCGCACATCAAGGGGCAGAGAGGTGGAGAATTTGATGGAATTGAAATTACCGAACTGGAATTGGGAATTCCATTCTTTCTGAGTGGCAAGACCGTCCAGAAACTGAATGGCCTCCGGGGAAAGTGCTGCACGGTCCTTTGAATAGACGCTGGAAATGACCGTCAAAGGAAGACCGAGAAGCTCCAACTGCCGGTCGTATGTGGGACAAACGCGATCACAGAGCATGATGGGGCCGTTGAGAAACCAGACAGTAAACATCAGCAGAAGTGCGGAAAACAGAAGCATTTTTCGCTCTTTTTTCTGGAATACAAACAGAATTACGTACAGTGGGGCGGTCAGCAGAATCCCATTGTGGCGGAACACAGTCGCCATAACACACAGAACGGTAAAGCCGACAAAATGGTACCATTTTTTCAGCCAGACATCCGGAGACTCATAGATTTCAACAACCTGCGAAAAAATCACCAGTGATACAATGGTCAAAGCGCTGTCCTTCTGAGGCGACATCATCATCTTCGCAATATGAGGATTGAGAATCAAAAACAGCCAGGAAGCGACCAGAAACCATGCAGGACAGCCCCGCCGGCACAGGACCCGGTACAGATACCAAACGGCAAGACTGAACAGAAAAATCTGGTATAATACGATCCCGGCGGGGTGATGGAAAATCTGCCAGGGGATCCAGAAAAAAATCCAGGTGTGCAGCACAGGGTGCCAGTTGTCAAAATAGCCGTAATAGGCCTGCGAAAGCTGGATAATACAGTCTGCGGGATAATCGCCGGGACAGTAGGCGATGAGCCACAGCAGCAGATAGGCAAAGGTGAACAGGCATACGACCACCGGGAAGAGCCGCCGGAACCATGAGACGCGGCCTTCGGGGGCAATGGGGGTAATTCGGATATTTTTAAACAGCATTACGCCGAATATGCACAGGGGAATGACCTGCAAGGCAGGGAACAGCACCGAACTGATCACACCGGCGGTCACGTCATAGGAAAGAAAATTCCGCAGATACTGGCACAGCCAGAGATAGACAAACAGCAGAATAAACGCGGCAATAAACCACCGTTTTTCCAACGTGGTTTCTAACCCCAACTGCCGGGTGCAGGAATCCCAGAGGCGGCTACTTCTTTTCCTCATGGTATTCCTCCTCCGTGTTTACGCTCCAGATATTCTTCTTGTCGTCAATTCCATTCCTGATGTTCTTGACGGCTTCAAAGGACGTGACCATGGAATGATCCATGTTGTTGTAGCGGTGCTGACCGTTTCTGCCCACGCAGTACAGATTCTGGAAGCCGTCCAGGTAGGATACCAGCTTGTCGATTTCATAGTAGGTGTCGAAGTAGGCGGGATAGGCCTTCTGGACGCATTCCTTGTGATAGTCGAGAACATCCTCCCGGCTTTCCAGCACGCCCATGGACAGTAGCTCGGAAACGGCGAAATCCACCCACTCGGCTTCGCTCATATTCCAGTATTTGTCGCCCTCGGTGCAGAAGTATTCCAGCCCCATCCACACGGTTTCCTCGGGCTTTGCCACCATGTAGGGCGACCAGTTGTTGAAAATCTGGATGCGGCCCAGCTTGACACCCACGTCCTGCACATAGATCCAGCAGTCCGGCACGATGTTTTGCAGGGTTTTCAGCTTCGTCTCGTTTTTCAGGGCGATCTTCCGGACGCACAGGCCCACGGTCACAAAGTCTCTGTAGGGAAGCCCAGCGGCAATGCGGCCGATATCGGCGGGAACATCGTTCATGCCTGCCACCAGGTCCTTCAGAGGCATGGAGGAGATGTAGCAGTCGGCGGCAACGGTGTACTTCTGTCCGTCCTGCTCGTAGACCAGCTCCTTCACGGCGTTTCCTTCCGTATGAACTTCCACAACCTTGCAGCCCTTCCGAATCTCACCGCCCATGTCAACGAACGCCTGAGCCGCTGTCTCCCAGAGCTGACCGGGGCCGAACTTGGGATACTGGAATTCCTCAATGAGAGAGGTCTCCACATGGGCGTTTTTCTTCGTCTGAGGCAGGGCCTTCTGTAAAATATCCTTCAAAATAGCCACAATGGACAGACCCTTCACCCGCTGGGCGCCCCAGTCGGCGGAGATGTCCCGGGGATGACGGCCCCAGAGCTTTTCCGTGTAGCCCTCAAAGAACATGGAGTAGAGCTTTTTGCCAAAGCGGTTGATGTAGAAATTCTCCAGAGAATCCTCGTCCTTTTTGCACACCGCGGAGTACAGATAGCTGAAGCCCGCGTTCATGGTGGTCAGGAATCCCATATTGTGGATGGTGTTCCAGTTCATTTTCACGGGGTAGTCGAAAAACTTCTTCTTGTAGTAGATTCTGGAAACCCGGTTCCGGGTCAGCATGACCCGGTCTTCCTGATCGGGGTCCGGGCCGCCGGGGGTGACGGGGACGCTGCGGCCTAAAATTTTGTCGTCCATGGCGGGGGCGCCCTGCTTGGGCATGATTTCGCTCCACCAGTCGGTGACATTGCTGTCCTTGCTGAAGAAGCGGTGTCCGCCGATGTCCATGCGGTTGCCGTTGTGCCGCACGGTGCGGGAGATGCCGCCAATGGCGTCGCTCTGCTCCAGAATCAGCACATCATAGGTTTCGTCCGACCCATCCCGGTTTTTGAGCAGCTCGTAACCAGCGGTGATGCCTGCGGGGCCTGCTCCGATGATGACTACTTTCTTCATTTCTGATAACCTCAGCTTTCTTTATGTTCCCCCACCAGCATGGGGGTCATCAGCGGCTTGCCGAACAGATTCACAAACCGCTGGCATTTGACTAAAAATGCGTAATAGATATTGTACCCACAGCCCAGCATGGTTTCCACGTTTGCCATGCCCTTGGCGAGAATCACGTCCGCGGTTTCGACAGCCTGCTTTGCCTCTGCGCTGAGCTGATCCAGCTGGGTGCCGGGAACCAGATTGCCGTTGTCGATGACCCGGAAGGGGATTCCCACGGCGGCGGCATCCTCCCGTGTGGCGTCGTTCAGGGTGGGGCCGCCCCGGACGCAGAAGGTGATTTCCAGATTCGGATAGCATTCGGAAATGGCCTCGGCGAAAATCCGGTCAAAGCCGATTTCCCCTGCGTTGTCCGTCAGGTACAACAGGCTTTTCCCAGTCCCCAAATCCCGGCAGAATCGGTCAAAAACCGTCATGTCAAACTGCATATCTTCGGCGGTATCCAGCATTTGGGTGAATTTCTCAAAGCTGACCTGTCCCTGCAGGGCGGAAAAATCCAGATAATTGCCCAGTATGGCGAACTGAAGCCCAGCCAGAATCGGGTTTTCCGCGCCCATGACCCGGTTTCGGATGTCCTCCATATGGGACAGCACCAGGGCGTTAGAGTCAAGCTTTTCCTGCCGGAACCGGTCCATTTCCAGACCGTAGCGCGCATGCAGCAGCCGGGCGATTTTCGGGGTGAACCAGGTGGAGGGTACGTCTTTCGGCCCGTCCAGATACAGCCGCATCAGTTCCCGGGCAAAGTCCATGGTTTCCTCTGCCGACCCGAGAGACTGCACGGTTTCGATATTGCGCCGCAGACTGCATTGCAGGCAGGCGGCATCCATTGCGATGCTCATGAAATAATACTCCTAACTACATTATAGGGCTTATGTCTTGACCCCACCGATGCACCGATTTATGCTTGGAGGTTACGTCCTTTTGAAAATGGAACATTCAGCGCCGCTTTTCACCCGGAAATCAACTTAAAGGGCGAGAAGGTCGGCAAAACTGTCGATTTTATGGTCATATCCATCGGGGGTGCCGAAGCCGTAGGCTGCCCAGATGAAGGGAACGCCGGCTTCCAGCGTGGCCTCGTAATCGCCCTGGGTGTCGCCGATGTAGGCGCAGTCCGCAATGCCGTACCTGTCCATCAGGGCGCGGATGGTTTTACCCTTGCTGGTGCCGGTGTCGCCGAAGCACAGGTGCCCCTGAATGAAGGGAGCCAGCCCGAGCTTCTCAATGCACAGCTCCGGATACCCCTTCTGGCTGTTGCTGACGATGAACAGCCGGTGGTTTTTTGCCAGTGCTTCCATGGTTTCCCGGACACCGGGGTAGCCGATGCGGCAGGGGTTTGCCTGCAAGTATTTATTTTCCGTGTCCATGCACCGCTCCATCAGGGCGTAGCGCTCCGGGGCGGGGATGGAGGGAAAAATGATGTCGGCAATCTCTGTCATGACCTTGCCGAACAGGGGGCGGAACAGTTCGGCGTTCACTGCCAGATGGCTTAGCCCCTCTTTTGCAAGCTGAATATTATAACCCTCGGCAACCAGCGCCCGGGAGTCCCACAGGGTGCCGTCAATGTCAAAAATCAGGCTTTCGTATCGCATACATCCTCCAAATGACGCCGGATTCGCTCTGTAATCATATCCAGAGCGATGAGATTTCTGCCGCCCTCGGGGACGACGATATGGGCGTATTTCTTGCTTGGCTCCACATATTTTTCGTGCATGGGCTTCACGGTCTGCTGGTACTGGGTCAGCACGCTTTCCAGCGTTCTTCCCCGCTGGTTCACGTCCCGGGCAATCCGGCGGCACAGCCGGATATCCGCGTCGGTGTCCACAAAAATGCGGATGTCCATGAGATTTCGCAGAGCCTCGTTTTCAAAGATCAGAATACCCTCCACGATAATGACCTTTTTCGGCACAATGTGCATGGTCTGGTCGGAGCGGTTGTGGATGGTGAAGTCGTAGATGGGGCAGTCGATGGCTTCCCCGCGGCGCAGCTTGGACAGATGCTCCGCCATCAGTTCTGTTTCCAGGGAGGCAGGCTCGTCGTAGTTCAGCCGGCAGCGCTGCTCGTAGGTCAGATTGTCGTGGCGGCGGTAGTAGTTGTCGTGGCTGAGCACGGTGACCACGTCCCCAAATTTGCCGATGAGGTTGTCCATGAGCGTGGTTTTGCCGCTGCCGGTGCCGCCGGCAATGCCGAGAACCAAGATGTTGTTTTCCATTGTCAATCCTCCTGTTGAAGCCGCTCCCGGGACAGCCGCAGCATATCCGGGTCGGGGGAACTGTTGCAGATTTTGACTTCTCCCGCGCCGTTTTCCAAAAGGCCCGCCTGCTGTAAGCGCCGCCGGGTCTCCCGGGCGGTGCCCTCGCCGCCGTCCAGCAGGGTGACGCTGCCGCCAAGGACTCTGGCTATGGCGTTCCTGGCAAAGGGGTAGTGGGTGCAGCCCAGCACCAACGCGTCCAGCTTCCCAAGGTAGGGGCCTAAGACCTTTTTCAGCAGGGCTTCCGTCTCCGGCGTGTCCACCTTCCCGGCTTCCACCAGCTCCACCAGTCCCGGGGCGGGGATTTTGTAGATGGTCACATCTTCGTCAAACCGGTGCAGCAGGGTGTCGAATTTTTCCTCCCGCAGGGTCACCTCGGTGGCCATCACCCCCACCCGTCCGCCGGGGAAGTGGTCTGCCGCCACCTTCAAGGCCGGTTCGATGCCCACCACGATGAGCTCCGGGTAGGCCTCCCGGACATCGTTCACGGCGGCCGCCGTGGCGGTGTTGCAGGCGATGACCAGCGCTTTTAAGGGGTATTCCGACAGAAGATACCTGACGGCTGCCAGTGTCAGCGCCCGCACCTCTTCCGTGGGGCGGCTGCCGTAGGGGGCGTTGGCGGAGTCGCCGAAATAGAGGAACCGTTCCCCCGGCAGGGCTTTGCGCAGATGCCGCAGTACGCTGATGCCGCCCACACCGGAATCGAATACGGCAATGTAATCGTGTTTCTCATTCATGGTCTCACCTGAATCCATACAGAGTGGGGAATTATTATGCATAAAAGGGCTGAATAATAATGAATAGGCTATAGGCTGGAAGATATTTTATCAAATTTTGTCCGGCTTTGCAATGCTTCATTGACAATTCCACAGAATTTTGCTATCTTTGTACAATCATGGTTTATGGCAGCGCCAGAGATACCGGATGTGCGCACGGCTTTTCCGGCTCAGGTAAATAACCGGCTTCGACCAGCCGGTTTTCCCTTGAAAACAGACTGAAAATACGGTATGGTTCAGGGGTTACATTTGGAAAGGGAGTATCAAGTATGAAACAATTCTTCAAGAACTATGGGTTCCTTGTCTGCATGCTGGTGGGTATCGTCGCCGGCTGCGTCACGGGCCTGCTGTTCCCCGAGGCGGCCCCCGCGCTGGAGCCCCTGGGCACCATCTTCACCAACCTCATGTTCTGTGCGGTGGTTCCCATGGTGTTCTGCTCCATCGCCTCCGCCATTGCCAACATGCCCGGCGCGAAAAAGGCTGGCAAGGTCATGGGCGTGACGCTGGCTACCTTCTTTGTCACCGCAGGCATCGCCGCCATCATCATGTATGTGGTGATGCGGGTTTTCCCTGTGATCACCGGCACCTATGAGGTTCCCGAGGCGGATGCCGGCGCGGTCATCGGCGTGGGCGATATGCTGGTGAACTTCTTCACCAAGCCCGACTTTGTGGAGCTGCTGAGCCGCCGGGCCATTCTGCCCCTCATTGTCTTCGCCGTCATTGTTGGCTTCGGCATCCAGATGCAGGGCGGTTCCCAGACCATGACCGCGAAGCTGCTGGAGGACATCACCGCCTGCATTCTGAAAGCGGTGCAGATCATCACCTACTACGCCCCCATCGGCTTCTTTGGCTTCTTTGCCAATCTGGTCGCCACCTACGGCCCCGAGCTTATCGGCGACTACAGCCGCACTTTGCTGGTCTACTACGGCCTGTGCTTTGCCTATATGTTCGTGTTCTTCCCCATTTACGCCCGGTTCGGCGGCGGCAAGGGGGCGGCAAAGGTCATGTGGAAGCACCTGTTTAAGCCCGCTGCCGTGTCCTTCGGCACCTGCTCCTCCGTTGCCACCATTCCCACCAATCTGGAAGCCGCGGAAGAGACCGGCATCAGCAAGGACGTCAGCAACATTGTGCTGCCTCTGGGCGCCACCATGCATATGGACGGCAGCGCCATGAGCGCCATCCTGAAGGTTGCCTTCCTGTTCGGTATGTTCGGTCAGGACTTCTCCACCGGACGGGCGATTCTTGCCATCGTCGTGGCCGTGTTCTCCTCCGTTGCCATGTCCGGCATTCCCGGCGGCGGCGGCACCGGCGAACTGGCCCTGTGCACCGTGTTCTTCCCGGAGCAGATGGCCATTGCCTACCCCATGGCCCTGGCTCTGGGCAATCTGGTTGACCCTCCCGCCACCATGGTCAACGCTGCCGGCGACTATGTGGCAAGCTTCATTGTCGCCCGGTTCGTGGACGGCAAGGATTGGCTGCAAAAGCACCTGAAAGCCGAACAGAAATAAAACTTCGGGGCGTTCCGTTTGGAACGCCCCGTTTTTCTGCCCTTGCATATTTCCGACAGATGGGCTATACTGAATGAATAAGGCGCGGTATCCTGCCGCGTGTGCACAGACTTTGGAGGAACACTATGGATTACGACGTGATTATTATCGGCGCGGGCCCCGGCGGCATTTTTTCCGCCTATGAGCTGACCCAGCGCTGCCCGGAAAAGCGCATCGCGGTTTTTGAGGCGGGCCATGCCCTGAACCGCCGCCGCTGCCCCATCGACGGGGAGAAAATTAAGACCTGCATCGGCTGCAAAAGCTGCTCCATTATGAGCGGTTTCGGCGGCGCGGGGGCCTTTTCCGACGGAAAATACAACATTACCAACGATTTTGGCGGCACGCTCTACGAATATATCGGCAAGCGGCAGGCGCTGGAACTGATGCGCTATGTGGATGACATCAATATGCGCTACGGCGGCGCTGGCACAAAGCTCTATTCCACCGCCGGAACCCAGTTTAAGAAGGCCTGTATCCAGCACGACCTGCACCTGCTGGACGCCTCTGTGCGCCATCTGGGTACGGATATCAACTATGTGGTGCTGGAGAATCTGTACAAGTACCTTCAGGATAAGGTGGCGTTCTTCTTCGACACCCCGGTGGAGAAGGTGCAGGTGCTGGACGGCGGCTATGAGATTTCCTGCGCCGACAGGGCCTATACCTGCGAAAAATGTATCATTTCCGTGGGCCGCAGCGGCAGCAAGTGGATGGAAACCGTCTGCAGGGAGCTGGACATTCCCACCAAATCCAACCGGGTAGACATCGGCGTCCGGGTGGAGCTGCCGGCGGAGGTGTTCTCCCACCTGACCGACGAGCTGTATGAGAGCAAAATCGTCTACCGGACGAAGCAGTACGGCGACCGGGTGCGCACCTTCTGCATGAACCCAAAGGGGGCGGTGGTCAACGAGAACACCAACGGCATCATCACCGTCAACGGTCACAGCTACGAAGATCCGGCCCGGCAGACAGAGAACACCAACTTTGCTCTGCTGGTTGCCAAGCACTTTTCCGAGCCTTTTAAGGATTCCAACGGCTACGGTGAGTCCATTGCCCGCCTGAGCAATATGCTGGGCGGCGGCGTCATCGTCCAGCGGTTCGGCGACCTGATCCGGGGCCGCCGCTCCACCCCCAACCGGATTGAGGAGTCCTTTGTCACCCCCACCCTCAACGCCACCCCCGGCGACCTGAGTCTGGTGCTGCCCAAGCGAATTCTGGACGGTATCATCGAAATGATCTACGCCCTGGACAAGGTGGCCCCCGGCACCGCCAACGACGACACCCTGCTCTATGGCGTGGAAGTCAAGTTCTACAATATGGAAGTAGAGGTGGACGAGAAGCTCCAGAGCCGCTACCCCGGCCTGTATATTATTGGCGACGGCAGCGGCATCACCCATTCCCTGTCCCACGCCTCCGCCAGCGGCGTCCACGTGGCCCGGGATATTGCGAAGGCAGTTGAAAATTGAAAGTGGAAAGTGATGATATCGCCTTCGGGGATGATTGAAAGGGAAATGCAGTTTATCGATATATTGAGGGCGGCTTGAGATCAAGCCGCCCTGCAAAATATTATAGCGTTTTGATGAATTTCTCCATCCGGTTCATGCCCGTTTCCAGATCCGCGTCCGAACAGCAGTAGGACAGCCGGATGTAACCCTCGCTGCCGAAGCAGCTGCCAGGCACGGCGGCCACGGCGGCCTCCCGGATCATCCGGGTGCAGAATTCCGCGCTGTCCATGCCGAACTGCCGGATATCCACGAACACGTAGAAGGCCCCCTCCGGTTCCGGGAAGGACAGGCCCATACCCCGCAGACGGGCGGTGATGTAGGCCCGCCGTTTGGCGTAGGTATCCCGCATGGGACTGGGGTCGGTTTGCAGGGCTGCCACGCACGCCTCCTGCACAAAGGTGGGTACGGCGGCGATTTCCGCTGCGCTCAGCAGCAGTAGCCGGTCCATGACGTAGTCCGGGCAGGTCAGGTAGCCGATGCGCCAGCCGGTCATGGCGTAGGGCTTTGAAAAACTCTGGCACAGGATCAGTTGATCGGATAATTCCGGGTCAAGGCTCAGATCGGGGCAGTTCCCGTCGGAAAGCTGGCTGTAAACGTTGTCGCTGATGACGAAAATGGGCTTTCCCAGCACTGCCGCCTTCACGTTTGCCATGCTTTCCGCATTCAGTACAACGCCGGTGGGATTGCAGGGGGAATTGAGAATAATGGCCTTGGTTTTCGGAGAAATTGCCGCATTCAGCGCTTCTTTTGTGATCTGAAAGCCGGTTTTTGTCACATCCAGCCGAACGGTTTTCGCCCCGGCAATGGTGGCGATGGTCTCGTACAGGCCAAAACCGGGGGTGGGGACGATGACCTCCTCGCCGGGGTTCAGAATGCCGAGCAAAGCGGTGAACAGGGCGTGGGTGGCGCCCACGGTAACGAGCACCTGCTCCGGCGTGACGGTGTGGCCCCGGCCCGTTTCGTAGTCCGCCACGGCTTTTCGCAGGGTGGCAGTACCCTGATTGGGGGCGTAGTGGGTCTGGCCTGCGGCGAGAGACGCGGCGGCAGCGGCCTTGATGACCTCCGGGGTGTCAAAATCCGGCTCTCCGATGGTTAACATAACACATCCGGGCACTTCCTTCGCCAGATTGGTGTACACCCGAATAGCGCTGCGTTTTAACGTGGACAGGTTCTGATTCAATGGGATCATAGGTCGATTTCCGCCAGTTTCTCAAAGAAATCGGCGCCTTTCAGAAGAATGGTTTCGTCAAAATCGAAGGTGTCGGTGTGCAGGGCGGGTACGTCGCCCAGCCCGAGAAAGAAAAACAGGCCCGGTAAGCTCTTTTGATACCAGGAAAAGTCCTCGGCGGTCATGCTGGGGCTTTCCAGCTCCCGGAAGGGCACCGCATTTTGCACCCGGTCATATAATTCGGGCGGATTCATGACTGCCGGGTAGCCGTCGCTGAGGTGGAGCTTCACGGTGCAGCCATACGTTTCCTCCATGGCCCTGCCGATGCCTGCCAGCCCCGCCGCCAGACCGTCGAATACCCCATCCTGAAAGGCCCGGAGGGAACCCTCCATGTGGGTATGGGCAGACAGGGCGTTGCGCACGGTTCCACTCTGGAATTTGCCGAATTTCAACAGACGGAACACCGAATCCGGCAGCTTTCGCTCCATTTCCATGGCTTTTTGGTAGAATTCCACGGCTGCCATCAGAGCGTCCACCCCTTCGGCGGCCTTGGCAATGTGGGCGGATTTCCCGTAGATGTCCACAGTCACCTCACTGGAACGGGCCATCAGCTCCTGCTTTCGGCTGGCGATGACCCCGGCTTCCAGCCCGGGCCACAGATGCAGGCCGAAGATGGCCCTGACGTTGTATTCCGCAAATACGCCGCTTTCGCAGATGTCCCTTGCCCCGCCGGTGGTCTCCTCGGCGCTCTGGAACACCAGTAGCACGTTGTGCGGAAGGTTCTTCCTTTCGTTCAGACGGCGGGCCAGCTCCAGCAAGACCGCCATGTGCCCGTCGTGCCCGCAGGCGTGCATACAGCCAACGTGCCGGGAGGTGTAGCCCGCCCCGGTTTTCTCCGCAATGGGCAGAGCGTCGGCGTCCGCCCGGAAGGCAATGGACTCCGGCTTTCCAAAATCAAAAAAGGCGCACAGACTGCCCGTCACCGGTGAGAACACCCGGCAGTTCAGTCCTGACAATACCCCGTTCAGATAGGCAAAGGTTTCCGGCAGGTTCCGGTCCAGCTCCGGGATTTGGTGCAGCGCCCGCCGGTCGTCACGAATATTCATGTCCACGCCCCCTTTTTGGGTACGATTATAAGGCAAAGTTCCATCCCTGTCAATTTTCTTCTTGTCATTTTGCCCAAATAATGATAGAATTTTTGGGTAATACGAAATAAGGAGATTGCAATATGAATGCACAGGAAATCATTGAATACATCCGCACCTCCGAAAAAAAGACCCCGGTGAAGGTCTACGTCTGGGAGAAGGCCCCCGTCGCCTTCCCGAACTGCCGGGAGTTCCCCGCAGGCAAGGGCTGCAAGATCGTCTTCGGCGACTGGAAGGACGTAAAGCCCGTGCTGGAAGCCAATGAATTCGACCATGTGGAAATCGAGAACGATTGCCGCAACTCCGCCATTCCCATGCTGGACCTGAAGGACATCCCCGCCCGCATCGAGCCGGGCGCTATCATCCGGGAGCAGGTGGAGATCGGGAAAAACGCCGTCATCATGATGGGCGCGGTCATCAACATCGGCGCGGTGGTCGGCGAGGGCACCATGATCGACATGGGCGCGGTGCTGGGCGGCCGTGCCACCGTGGGCAAAAATTGCCACGTGGGCGCCGGTGCCGTGCTGGCGGGCGTGGTGGAGCCGGCCTCCGCCACCCCCGTCATTGTGGAGGACAACGTGCTCATCGGTGCCAATGCCGTGGTCATCGAGGGCTGCCGCATCGGCCATGACGCGGTGGTTGCCGCCGGGGCCATTGTGGTGAGCGACGTGGCCCCTAACACCGTGGTGGCGGGCTGCCCTGCCCGGGTTATCAAGCAGAAGGATGAGAAGACTGCCGGAAAAACCGCGCTGGTAGATGCTCTGAGGGCACTGTAAGCCGCACAAAAAAACGCCTGCCGAATAACATGGAATGAGCGGTGAAGCTCAGAAAAGATGTTTCGGAGGTATTTCTATGTGTAATAATAACGGTATCTGCGGCTGCCTGAACAACAACTGGTGGTGGATCATCATCCTGATCCTGCTGTTCTGCAACTGCGGCGGTAACTGGAACTGGGGCGGCTGCGACAACAACAATAACTGCGGCTGCTGCTAAAGCGCAAACGGGGCACCCCTCAGGGGTGCCCTTCGTGCGTTCAGGATTCAAGCAGCAGCCGGTCGTTTTGCAGGGATTCCATCTTGCCGTGTATCCGGCCCAGGGCGTACATGAGAAGCGTGGCGCACAGCAGGTTCAGCCAGCCGATATGGGTTTGGCCCAAGCTGTTGATAAGACCGATCAGCAGGTTGGCCACGCCGATGACGGAGAGGGTTCTGCCGATTTTTCTCAGGTGCTCGATTTTGGAATCGATATCGGAGAACAGATCGAACTGCCCCAGCTCGGCATTCCGCCGGAAGTATACCCACTGCACCATGCGGCCCACGTACTCCGCGCCGATATCCTGCATGAACTGCAAATAGTCCCTGTCCGGCGCGTGCATTTCCAGCCGTATGGTGTATTCTCCCGGCTGGCAAGGGGCGAAATGGTAGGTGCAGAAGCCCACCTTCGTCAGCACCCAGCCGGATTGGGCCATGGTGTTGAGCCAGCGCTCCTCCTTTTCAAAATTCCAGACCCAGAAGCATCTCTGCATCACTTTTTCCTCTTTCATATGTCTTCCTCCTTCAGCACCGTCTCGCCGTTGGCAACCAGCTGGCGCAGGCGGTTTAATTCGTTTTTCAGCACTTCCAGCCCCTTTGCGGTCAGCTGGTATTCCTTTTTTCGGCTGTTTTCGTCCACAGGCAGAGGGACGATCCACCCTTTGTCGCACAGGGAAGTCAGCGCGCCGTACAATGTACCCGCCGCCAGCCGCACCCGCCCGCCGGACAGAGCCTCCGTGCGCTGCATGATGCCGTAACCGTGCTGGGGGGTGTACAGGGACAGCAGAATATAGTAGGTGGATTCGGTCAGAATCGGATTGTCATTCAATGCAAGGCCTCCTTTTATATCGATAACCGATATATCGTACGGCTAGTATATCGCATACCGATATAATTGTCAAGTGCTGAAAAGGGAAAACTGGAAATCAGAGGAAAAATTTATGGAAAATATTAGCGTTTACCAGTTGCAATTTTGTAATCGGTGTGTTACAATCATGACAAATAGTTACAGACTATTGTTACAAGAACATAAGGAGGCTGTTATTCAATGAAGAAACGGATACTGTCCATGCTTCTGGCATTGGTCATGGTCCTGTCCATGGTGCCTGTTCAGGCGCTGGCAGAGGAAGCACCTGTGCCAGAAGAACCCGTGGCTGAGATCGTGGCAGAGGAACCCGTGGCTGAGGAGACTGAGATCACCGAGGCTACCGAAACCACCGAGGCTACCGAAACCACCGAGGCTACCGAAACCACCGAGGCTACCGAAACCACCGAGGAAACGGAAGTAACTGAGACGACCGAGACAACGGAGGAAACCGAGGTAACGGAGACGACTGAGGTTACCGAGGAGACCGAAGTGACTGAGGAGACCGAAGTGACTGAGGCCACTGAGGAGACCGTGGCCATGGAAGCGGAAGTGCTGGAGGCTGAGGGCCTTGGCGAAGAGGACCTGTCGATTGTTCCCAAGGACGATGAGTCCGCCGGTATCGTCAACGTCGGCGGTACGCTGGAACTGATGGTCGAGGATGTCACCGGAGTGGTGACCTGGTCTTCTGAGAACGACAAAATTGCCAGCGTCGACGAGAACGGTGTGGTGACAGGCTGGAAAGTGGGCGAAACGACGATCATCGCCGCCTGCGATGGAAGGACCGGCAGTTATCCTCTGAAAGTGGTGGAGGCTGCAGCGCCCGATTACCGTATTGAGCTTGGCGAGAACAATCCGCAGGAAATGCTGGCGGGTGAAACCGTGACCCTGTCGGCAAAGGTCGTGTGCGATGATGATGAGAGCACACTGCCCGAGCCCCTGATCAAGTGGAGCCTGGTGGACGCAAGAGATGACGAGTACGTGACCTTGAAAGCTGCCGGCAGCCTGACGGCGCTCTCCACCCTGCGGCATCAGCGCACCATCTCGCTGCGGGTTTCCTTTGTGGATGAGGAGCTGAACCCCGAGGATATCAGCACGCTGCCTGTGCTCACGATCACTGTGTATCCCAGAGTCAGCAAGATCGACCTTCTGGTGGACAGCTCTGACGAGAAGATTAAAGACGGCGAATACTGCTTCAATCTGAATGATAACGAGCTGACGTCGATTACTGTCAATGCGAACCTGTTCCCGGAGGAAGAGACCAACGCCGCTCTCGACTGGAAGGTCAACGATTCCCGGAATCTGTGCAAGTGGTCGGACGGCGGAAATAATGACAGCATCATTATTACACCTTATGACAGAAACAGAACCGGAACGGTGACGGTGATTGTCACTGCCAAGGATGGTTCCGGTGTGTCTGAGAAGCTTACGATTCGTTTTGTCAAGCTGGCTACAGAGGTTGAGATTCTGGATGCGCCTGCCCGGATGCGCGGCGGCAGCTCCGTCACACTGACCACCAACGTGGCGACGATGAAGGGCCTGACTGACAAGAAAGTTCTGTGGAGCGTTACGGACGAGGACGGCGATCCCACCAACGCCGCAACCATCAATGCCAGAGGTAAGCTGACGGCAGCGCGCCTTGCGGACGATCAGGATTCCGTAACGGTTCTTGTCCATGCTGAGACGGAAGTGGGCGGCGTTAAGGCGGAGCCGGCTGTGATCACGATCGTTCACGGCGTGGAGGACATTGAAATCAATGTCCCGGACGGTGTCAACCCGAGCAACATCCCTTATAATGCGGACTCCATTCAGCTGGAGGCTGTGGTTGAACCCACAAACGCCATTTCGGAAGTGACCTGGGGTACCAGCAACAGGAACATTGTGGACATTGATGCGGACGGCAATCTGACCATCCGCAACGCCGGCAAGGTGCGCATCAGCGCCACGGCTACGGACGGCAGCAAGAAGGTCGGCTACATCTATCTGACGATTACCAAACCTGTGAACGAAGTCCTGTTCAATGAGGGCATCAATCCCACGGAGCTGCGCAGCGGCAAGTCCGCAACCATGAAGGCAACCGCCTGGACGGACTACGCCGATGGGGTCAAGGCAGCAAATCAGAAGCTGAAGTGGGAAGTCCTCGAGTACGTTAATGGCATTGACTGCGAGCCCGAGAAGACCACCAAGGCTACCATTACTTCTTCCGGCAGACTCAGCGTCAAGGAGATCAAAACGAACGCTACGCTCTGTGTACGTGCAACATCCGCGGAAAAGGCTCCTGAGGGTGTTACTGAGGGCGTGAACGATGATGGATACGCATTCGATGAGTACACCCTGACCATCAAGCCCGCCAAACGGACGACCTTCCTGCTGAAAATGGACGGCGAGCTGATCACCGAAAATACCGTTTCCATGAACGGCGGCAGAACTTCTTACATCGAGGGCTACTGGTATGACAGTGACTCGGATACGGAAACTCTCGCGGATCCCGACCGTACCACTTTCGCCAGCAGCAATAAGAGCGTTGCGACCATCAACGAGTTTGGCGATATTGAGACACTGAAGACCGGCACCACCACCATCACCGTGCAGAGCCGGGAGGCCGGCGGCACCCTCTATACCACCAAGTTCACCCTGAAGGTCACCAACCTGGTGGAAGAGCTGCAGATCACCGCACCCAAGAGCACCGACCTGCGCGGCGGTCAGTCTCTGTCTCTGAAAGCCACCGCCTGGACTGACTACTACAAGGGCATCAAGGCTTCGAATCAGAAAGTTATCTGGCGTCTGATCGGCGAGGATGGCGAATACACCACTTCCACCGACGAAGCGAGCATCAGCAGCAGCGGCAGAGTGTCGGCGAAGAACGTTACCGAGAACACGGATATTACCGTAGTTGCCATTTCTGCGGAGAAGGAAGGCGCCAACGACTCCATCGTTCTGACGATTCGCCCCAAGCAGACCTGCACCCTGACTGCTACCTTTGAGAACTGGGATAGTGAGACGTATACCGGAACGGTGACTGTGCCCATTAATCTGGATGCGATCAATGCGGATGATCTGCGGGATCATCTGGATGTACTGGCGTATATCTCCATTCCCGAGGACCCTGCAGACGGAGCCCCGGCTGAATCGGTCAAGGATGCAGTCGTCTGGTCCACCAGCAGCAAGTCCATTGTGAGCATCGACTCTGAGTCCGGCGCTCTGAAGGCCAATAAGGCTGGCAAGGTCACGCTGACAGCGAAATATGTCAAGGAAATCTCCGGCAAGAAGACCACCTTCACCACCAAGATCACGCTGGTGCTGGTGAACGCGGTGAAGGAGATCGAGATTGCGCCGCGTGTTAAGGAGCAGAAGCTGTATGCCGGCAAGACGCTGGCCCTGCGGGCGGATACCAACCCCGAAGCGACCAACAAGCGCGTGAAGTGGTCTCTGGAGGATGATACCTTTGCTACCATCGACGCCAACTCCGGTCTGATCACCGCGAAGCGGACGGTGAAGGAGACGGTAGTGCTTACCGTACATGCCGAGGCCGTGGACGGCTATGGCGCCAAGGAGACGACACCGCTGGATGTTATCATCTACCCGCTGGCAACCGAGATCACACCTGCCGTTGACGGTACGGATGTGGATATGGAAACGAAGAAAGTGGATCTGGACGTGGGTGCCGAGGCTTTCCTGAGCGCGACAACGAAGCCTGTCGGCGCTGCCACAGACATGAAGTGGACCAGCAGCCGCTCCACGGTTGCCTACATCAAGTGGGACAAGGAGTCCAACTCCTATGTACTGGAAGCCAAGAGAAAGGGCACTGCCGTCATTAAGGCAACTGCTCTGGATGGTTCCGGAAAGAGCGTCAGCTTCACTGTGGAAGTGAGCTGATCGAAAATCCCATAGCGTAAGACCCCCGGGGCATACGCCCCGGGGGTTTGACAGATTGAGGGGGCATCCTCACGGATGCCCCCTTTGACTTATTTCGTTCAGAAGGACTGCTGGGCGCCCCGGATAAAGGCCCGGGTTTTTTCACTTCTGGGATTGCCAAAGACCTCCTCCGGCGTGCCCATTTCCTCAATAACTCCGTCCGCCATGTAAATCACCACATCGGCCACGCTGCGGGCAAAGTCCATTTCGTGAGTGACCACGATCATGGTGTTGTCCTTGTCTTTGAGACCCCTTATGACCCGCAGAACCTCGCCGGTCAGCTCCGGGTCCAGAGCGGAGGTGGGTTCGTCAAAGCACAATACCTGAGGGCTCAGTGCCAGCGCCCGGGCAATGGCTACCCGCTGCTGCTGTCCGCCGGACAGCTGGTAGGGGTAGGCGTCCTGCTTTTGCAGCAGTCCCACCTGATCCAGCAGCTTCAGCGCTTTTTCCCGAATAGCGGCAGGTTCCGTGTGCTTAAGCAGCTTCGGGGCCAGCGTGATATTTTCCAGCACGGTGTATTGGGGGAACAGGTTAAAATTCTGGAATACCAGACCAAAGTGCAGCCGGTTCTGCCGCACCTGCTCGTCGGTGAGGTTTCCGCCGTTGAGAAGCTGCCCATCTACCCAAATTTCGCCTTCGTCAGGGGTTTCCAGAAAATTCAGGCACCGCAGAAGGGTGGTTTTGCCGCTGCCGGAGGAACCGATGATGGCCAGCACCTGCCCCTTTTCCAGAGAAAAGCTGACGCCCTTAAGAACGTCCGTAGAACCGAAGCCCTTTTTGATATTCTTTACTTCCAAAATCGCCATGGCTCAACCTCTGAAATAGTTTAGTTTTTCTTCCAGCTTGCCGAACAGGATGGTCAGCAGGCCGCTGAAAATCAGATAGAACGCGCCGGTGTAGAACAGGGGCCAAATGAGGCCCTTCTTGATGAAGGACTCGCCGGCCCAGATGATTTCGTAAATGCCGATGATCCGGGCCAGGGAGGTGTCCTTGACCAGGGTGATGATTTCGTTGCTCATGGGAGCCATAACCCGCTTGACCACCTGAAGCAGAACCACCCGGAAAAAAATCTGCTGCTTGGTCATGCCCAGTACCTGCCCGGCCTCATACTGACCACGGGGGATGGATTCGATGCCGCCCCGGTAGATTTCGGAAAAATAGCAGGCGTAGTTGATGGTAAAGGCTACAATGGTGGCGGTGAACCGGGGCATGGCGGGCAGATCGAACATCAGACCGGGACCGTAGAAAATGATAATCAGCTGGAGCATCAGGGGCGTGCCGCGGATAATCCAGACAAAGCAGCGGATCAGCTTCCGCAGGGGAGAAAACCGGCTCATGGAGCCGAAGCAGATGACAAGGCCCAGAGGAAGAGCGAACAGCAGGGTCAGCAGGAAGATTTTCAGAGATTCGCCGAAGCCTGCCAGAAGCTGCAACGTTACCGGGAGGAACATGGTTTTACCTCTCTTTTTCTAAAATTACGGCACAAGGGAGGGCGAATGCCCTCCCTGATTATGCGGAAAACTCAGGCCAGCGTCAGGCTGTACTTGTCTGCCAGCGCCTGCAGGGTGCCATCAGCCTTGTACTTGGCAAGAAGCTCGTTGACCTTGGCGGTGACGTCGGAATCCTTACGGAAGCCGATGCCGTACTCCTCGCTGGACAGGGCGATACCGGCAGCCAGATCGGCGTAGCTGGTGCCCTCGCCAGTCATGGCGTTGGCCATGGTGATATCGATGACGCAGGCGTCAGAGGTGCCGGCGGCCACTTCCATCAGAGCAGCGCCCTGATCCTTCACGGCAGTGATCTGGCTGGCGTCAACGCCCAGATTCTCCACCTCGGCCTGACCGGCAGAGCCTTCCTCCACGGCGAAGGTCAGGGATTTGAGCAGCTCGAGGGCATCGTACTGACCGACCACATCGGCCTTCATCACCAGCACCTGCGCGTTGAGAACGTAGGGAGCGGAGCAGCTGGTGTTCAGCTTGACCTCATCGGTGATGGTCATGCCGTTCCAGATGCAGTCAATGTTCTTGCTTTCCAGCTCGTAGAACTTCTTGCCCCAGTCAGCCAGCACGAAGAACTCGCACTTGACGCCCAGCTCCTTGCAGACCATCTCTGCCAGTTCAGCGTCGAAGCCGGTCCAGTTGCCGTCAGCGTCCTTGAAGTCCATGGGCTCATATTCCGTGATGCCCACGATCATGGTACCCTTCTTCTGGATGTACGCGAGGTCGGAGCCGCCGGAGGCACCGCAGGCGGTCAGGCAGCTCAGCGCCAGAACCAGCGCCAGCAGCAGTGCAAACATCTTTTTCATAGTTTTTCTTCCTTTCTTTTTCCCTTTGGGAATTTCGACTGTACGCATTATACTTTATCGCTTTAGAGAAGTAAAGTGAAAATTTGCATTATTTGACATTTTCGGCATAGTGCACAAAACAGGATGGGATTTTTAAGGAATATGGGATATCCTGTGGAGCGGGCCAAAGGTTCCGCACCGTCTGTGCAAAGCCTTTGGAACGGAATGTGCTGGCAAAGACCCTGCGCAAATGGCTGAGATTGGACAGAAAAGCAGCCGGAAGGTTTCCTTCCGGCTGCACAGCAATATAGGAATGCGGGGTAGGGCGGGGGGCAAGCCCCGCCCTGCAAGGATGTCTTCAGATCCTTGCCACGCCGGATTTTCTCGCGGCTTCCGCCACGGCCTTGGCAACGGCGGGACCGACACGGGAGTCAAAGGCGGCGGGGATGATGTAGTCCTCGTTCAGCTCCTCGTCGGTGATAAGGCCTGCCAGCGCGTTGGCGGCGGCTACCTTCATTTCCTCGTTGATATCGCTGGCCCGGACGTCGAAAGCGCCTCGGAAAATGCCGGGGAAGGCCAGCACATTGTTGATCTGGTTGGGGTAGTCGCTGCGGCCGGTGGAGACGACTTTTGCGCCGCCGGCCTTGGCTTCGTCGGGGAAAATTTCGGGGGTGGGGTTGGCGCAGGCGAAGATAATGGCGTCCCTGTTCATGGTCTGCACCATTTCCTTCGTCACCATGCCGGGAGCGGACACGCCGATGAACACATCCGCGCCCACCAGCTGCTCTGCCAGAGAGCCGGCCTTCTTGTCAAGGTTCGTGACCTGGGCCATTTCTTCTTTAATCCAGTTCAGGCCCTCCCGGCCCGCGTAAATCGCGCCCTTCCGGTCGCACATGGTGATGTTTTTGAAGCCCGCGCTCAGCAGCAGCTTGACGATGGCAATGGCGGCGGCGCCGGCACCGGAGGTGACGATCTTCACGTCCTCCTTGCGCTTGCCCACAACCTTCAGGGCGTTGGTCAGACCCGCCAGCGTGATGACGGCGGTGCCGTGCTGGTCGTCGTGGAAGATGGGAATGTCGCACTTTTCCTTGAGCTTTCGCTCAATTTCAAAGCACCGGGGGGCGGAGATGTCCTCTAAGTTGACACCGCCGAAGGAGCCGGAAATCAGGTAGACGGCGTTCACAAATTCGTCCACGTCCTTGGTCTTGACGCACAGGGGGAAAGCATCCACATCGCCAAAGGCCTTGAACAGGGCGCACTTGCCCTCCATGACGGGCATACCGGCCTCGGGGCCGATATCCCCCAGACCCAGCACGGCGGAGCCGTCGGTAATGACGGCGCACAGGTTGTGCCGCCGGGTCAGGTCGTAGGATTTGTTAATGTCCTTCTGGATTTCCAGACAGGGCTGGGCTACACCGGGGGTGTAGGCCAGAGACAGGTCGTCCTTGGTGGACACGGGGACCTTTGCCACCACTTCGATTTTGCCCTTCCACTCCCCATGGAGCCGAAGGGATTCTTTTGCGTAATCCATTGTAACGCGCCTCCTTTTCTGATAGGGACAATGTACACTATTTTCGCCCGCTTGAAAAGTCTTTTGTAAAGAAAAAATGTAAGTTCTTGCATTCTGCATAAAGCTGTGGTATTCTACAGAAAACTTCGTGCACAAATTCGCACATCAGGAGGAATCCGAATGGAGCTTCACGAATCCGGAGAAATGTATCTGGAAGCCATTCTGGTGCTGAGCCAGAAAAGCGGCTTTGTTCGCAGCGTGGATGTCAGCGAGTATTTGGGCTATTCCAAGCCCAGCGTATCCCGGGCCATGGGCATTCTGCGAACCGGCGGCTATGTGGAAGTGGACACGGACGGCGGCCTGACCCTGACGGAGACCGGACGGGAAATCGCTGAGAAAATTTTTGAGCGGCACACCCTGCTGAGTCAGCTCCTCATGGCGCTGGGGGTGCCGGAGGGCACCGCCATTGCCGATGCCTGTAAAATGGAGCACGCCATTTCGGACGAATCCTTTCAGGCACTGAAGCGCCACATGGCACAGCTGAAGGAAAAACCGGTGTGATTGCTTATCATGCCGGTTATTTTCACCGGGAATGGCGTATGCTATGATTGGCGCTCCTGTCTGGGGTGCCGGTTACGGAGTATGGAGGGGTATCCATGGGAACTTGCAGCGGTCATTGCGGCGCATGCTCCGGCTGCGCCCGGGAGCTGGTGCTGAGCCAGCCGGAAATCGATTTTCTTCGCCGATTGGGGCAGTATGCCTTTCTGCCGGTGGCCCGGCAGCTGGGCGATCTGACTCCGGTGTACCCGGAGGCGGACGCACCGGAGAATATGAGCCTGCTGCTGCAGGTTCTGGAAAAGAAGGGCCTGATTTCCTTAGATTACGACAAGCCCCTGGCGGGCTATGCCGGCTACGGGAAGTATCCCCTCAAGGGCAGCATGGCTCTGACCCAACGGGGCCAGCAGGTGCTGGAGTTGATGGAATATCAGGGCGTGACTGAAAATTGACAATTGACAGTTGACAATTGACAATTTAGAATTCCCTACGGGATGAAGTGGAAAAATTCTGGCCAAAAGCTGTAAATCGTCCCGTAGGGACACAATCATTTTCAATTGTCAACTGTCAATTGTCAATTAAATAAAGGATGATACATATGAACTTTCGGGAATATCGGACGGGAGTCAGCCGGGGACTGCCGGTGGGCATGGGCTATTTCTCCGTCAGCTTTGGCTTCGGGGCCATGGCGGTCAGCCAGGGCGTCAGCGTGTGGGACGCCACGCTGATTTCGCTGACCAATTTAACCAGCGCGGGACAATTCGCCGGGCTGACCGTCATTGTGGCGGCGGCAACATTGTGGGAAATGATTCTGACCCAGCTGATTATCAACAGCCGCTACGCCCTCATGAGTCTGGCGCTGAGCCAGCGGATGGGGGAGAGGATCGGCTTCCTGCCCCGGTTGTTCATCGCGTTTTTCAATACCGATGAGATTTTCGCGCTGGCTATGGCCCGGATAGAGCCGCTGGCGGTGCCCTTTATGCTGGGCCTTGGCACCCTGCCCATCGTTGGCTGGACGCTGGGCACCCTCTGCGGCGGCCTTGCCGGGTCGGTGCTGCCATCTTCCATTCAGGCGGCGCTGGGCGTCATGCTCTATGGAATGTTCATTGCCATCGTGGTGCCCCCGGCGAAGACCGACCGTAAGATTCTGGCGGCGGTGCTTCTGGCGCTGGTATTCAGCAGCCTGTTTACCTGGGCACCGGTGCTGAAGGACGTGTCCGCGGGCATCGCCATCGTCATCTGCACCGTGGCGGCGGCGGGCATCTGCGCCGCACTGCTCCCCATCGAGGAAGAAGCGGAGGCGGCGGTATGAATATCTATGTGTACATTTTCGCCATGGCGCTGACCACCTATCTCATTCGCGTGCTGCCCCTGACCATCTTTAGAAAACCCATCCGCAGCCGCTTGCTGCGCTCCTTTCTGCACTATGTGCCCTACGCCTGCCTGACGGCAATGACCTTCCCGGCAATCCTCAGCAGCACCGCCTCCATTATCAGCGGCGCGGCGGCGCTGATTGTGGCGATCCTCCTTGCCTATCGGGGCAAGAGCCTGATTGTTGTCGCCGTGAGCAGCAGCGCGGCGGTGCTGATTGTGGAGTGCGTTTTGAAACTGGCGGGGGTGCTGGCATGATTCGCAAGGCATTGGCGGCGGATATTCCTGCCGTTGCGTCGATCTACGACAAGCTCCACACCGAGGAAGAAGCGGGCCGGGCAACCATCGGCTGGATTCGTGGGATCTACCCCACTGAGGACACTGCCCGGCAGGCCCTTTGCCGGGACGACCTGTTCGTGCAGGAGCACAACGGAACAATCGTCGGCGCTGCCATCATCAACCAGACCCAGGTGGATGCCTACTACGGCGGGCCGTGGCTGTATGAGGCGAAGAATTCTGAGGTCATGGTGCTGCACACGCTGGTCATCGACCCGGACACCGCCGGCATGGGCTATGGAAAGCAGTTTGTGGCGTTTTATGAAGACTTCGCCGGCCAAAACGGCTGCCGCGTGCTGCGGATGGACACCAACAGCCGCAATGCCCGGGCCAGAGCCATGTACCGGAAGCTGGGCTACCGGGAGGCAGGCATTGTGCCCTGCGTGTTCAACGGCATTGAGGGCGTGGGACTGGTGCTGCTGGAGAAAATGCTGGAAAAATTGTAAAATAACTGTGTATTCTCCCGGTTTGCCTTGACAAACCGGGAGCCTTTTGTTATAATTCCGCCAGAAGAGGGAGTAGTCGGCGCGGAAGACGCGGGACGGAATCGACATACTGGGGCAACCCCGGTTCCGCCTGAAATGACGAGACTTGAAGGCCGGCTCAGTCTCTTTGTTCGACTTCTGTGCCGGTTGTAATCTGTACGGAGGCCTTTTTTATGGGAATCGGAGAGTTACTGCTGCTGGCGGTGGGGCTGAGCATGGATGCTTTCGCCGTGTCGGTGTGCAAGGGGTTGGCCCTGCGGCGGGCTACCTTCAAGGCGGAATTCACCTGCGGGGTGTGGTTCGGCGGCTTTCAGGCGCTGATGCCGCTGATCGGCTTTTTTCTGGGTACGCTGTTTGCCACAGCCATTCAGGCGGTGGATCATTGGATCGCCTTCGGCCTGCTGGCGATTATCGGTGTGAATATGCTGAAGGAGGCCCTGTCCAAGGAAGAAGAATGCGACTGCGGCGGCAATGCGGACCTGTCGGTGAAAACCATGTTCATCATGGCGGTGGCTACCTCCATTGACGCGCTGGCGGTGGGCATTTCTCTGGCCATGGTGGGCAATGTGAACATCTACTTCGCTGTGACGCTCATTGGCATCTGCACCTGCCTGCTGTCCATGCTGGGCGTGAAGATTGGAAATGTGTTCGGCAGCCGTTTTGAAAACAAGGCGGAGATTGCCGGAGGCATCATCCTGATTGCGCTGGGCGTGAAGATTCTGCTGGAGCATCTGGGGGTGCTGGCGTGATTCGGACAGAGAAAAGAATGCGCCTGTGTGTGACGCTGCTGATATGCTGCCTTGTGTTCATCTGGGGCAATTCCCTGCTGCCCGGGTGGATTTCCGGGGCCATCAGCGATTTTGTCAAGAAAATTTTGGAGCTCCTTTTTGCGCAGGGGGAGCCGGGGCCGGAAAACGGGGGCTTCCTGCTGCGGAAACTGGCCCATTTCACGGAGTTCACGGCGCTGGGAATGTGCCTGTGCTGGCTGTTCGGGATGCTGAAAAAGGGGAAGCTTGCGCCGTTCCTGTTCGGAGCGGCGGCAGCCTGTGTGGATGAAACCATCCAGATTTTTGTCCCGGGCCGGGTTTCCAGCCTGCGGGACGTTTGTATCGACTCCTGCGGCGTGCTGCTGGGAGTGATTTTGCTCACTTTTGGGCATTATTGTATGCGTAAGAAAAAACATTTGGAGGAAACCTGAAATGAAGAAACTGATTTGCGCCCTGCTGGCGCTGAGCCTTGCGCTTGCCATGACCGCCTGCGGCGGCAAGCAAACTGCGGAAACCACCGCACCCGCTGCCAACCTTGATGGCACCATGGAGGAGCTTTTGAACAAGGTCATTGAGCAGCGGCCCGTGGAGTTTGCCGGCGGCGTGTACCCCATCGACCTCACAGACACCAGCGAGGATGGCGCCTGGGCCATCAAGAGCTACACCGGCCTTGACGACGCTTCCCAACTCACCGAGGCTGCCGCCTACGAGCCGATGATGGGCTCTCTGGCCTTCTCCATGGTCATGGTGCGCACCGCCGAGGGCGCGGATACCAGAGCCGTGGCGGAAAGCATGAAGTCCGGCGTAGACCCCCGGAAGTGGATCTGCGTGGAAGCGGACGATCTGAAGGTGGCAGGCATCGGCGATGTGGTGATGCTGATTATGGTGTCCACCACCGGCGACATGACCGCCCAGTCCTTTGTGGACGCCTTCCAGACCGTGGCGGGAAGAACCTGTGATTTTGTAATCTGATGAAAATGGCAGCGGTAATGCCGCTGCCATTTTTGATAAGTTTATTTGAGGAAACCACTATGATCTTTTCCAGCATCCCATTTTTATACTATTTTCTCCCGGCGGTGCTGGCGGTGTACTTTCTCACCCCCCGGCGGGGGAAAAACGCTGTGCTGCTTCTTGCAAGCCTTGCGTTCTACGGTTGGGGGGAGCCGAAGCTGCTGCTCCTGATGGTGTTCACCATCGCCGTTTTCTACCTGTGCGGCCTTGCCATCGGGCGCAGCGAAGCCCATAAAAAGGCGTGGCTATTACTTTCTGTCGCCGTGGGCGTGGGCCTGCTGGGGCTTTTCAAATACGCGGACTTTTTCCTCACCAGCGTCAATGCCGTCACCGGCCTGCGCCTGCCGCTTCTGAAGCTGGCCCTGCCCGTGGGCATCAGCTTCTACACCTTCCAGTGTCTGAGCTACACCGTGGATGTGTACCGGGGCACGGTGCCGCCCCAGAAAAATCTCATCGCCTTTGGGGCCTACGTTGCTCTGTTCCCCCAACTCATTGCCGGCCCCATCGTCCGCTATTCCGATGTGGCGAAGGAGCTGGATGGGCGAATCCACAGCTGGGAAAATGTGGGGTTGGGTCTGCGGCGGTTTGTCATCGGCTTGGGGAAAAAGGTCATTCTGGCGGATAACCTTGCCATGCTGGTAAAGCTCTGCCGGGACAGCGGGTCGCCCTCCGTGGCGTTCGCGTGGCTGTACGCAATTGCGTTTACTCTGAACATTTACTTCGATTTTTCCGGGTATTCCGACATGGCGATTGGCCTGGGCCGAATTTTCGGCTTTCATTTTCCGGAGAATTTCGACTATCCCTATCTGTCAAAAAGCGTCACGGAATTCTGGCGGCGGTGGCATAAGAGCCTTGGCAGCTGGTTCCGGGACTATGTGTATATTCCCATGGGCGGCAATCGGGTCAGCAAGGCGAAATGGGTGCGAAATATCCTGATTGTTTGGATGCTCACGGGATTGTGGCACGGGGCGGCCTGGAATTTCGTACTGTGGGGACTGATGTTCGCGGCGCTGCTGCTGATGGAAAAGGCTCTGCCGGGGCTGCAAAAGCTGCCGAGCGCCGTTCGCCACGGCTATGTACTGCTGGCGGTGATTCTGAGTTTTGTCCTGTTCAACGCCGAGTCGCTTCCCCAGGCCGGGAGCGATTTCGCGGCCCTGTTCGGCTGTGCCGGGCTGCCTCTGTTCACGAAGGAAACCGGTTATTATCTGCGAAGCTATGCGCCTTTGCTGGTGCTGTCCTGCCTTGGAGCCACGCCGCTGGTGAAGACTGCCGCCCAAAAGCTTGGGGCAACGCGGGCAGGTTCCCTGCTGGAACCGGTTTTCTGGCTGGGGCTGCTGCTCATTTGCACCGCCTATCTGGTGGACGGCTCCTTCAGTCCCTTCCTGTATTTCCGATTCTGAGGTAGCGCCATGAAAAAACATCAGACCATATTTGTGTTGGTTCTCTGGGGGACGCTGGCACTTTGGGCATGGGTTGTCCCAAGCAGGCAGATTTCGGAAGCGGAACGCCGCCCGCTGGCCCAAAAACCGGCCTTTTCCGTTCAAACGCTGCTTTCCGGCAAATTCCGCGAGGATTTTGAAAGCTACAGCTTAGACCAGTTCCCGTTGCGGCAGTCTTTCCGCAGCGTCAAATCCCTGTTTCACACTGGGGTACTGGGGCAGAAAGACAACAACGGTATCTACCTGACAAACGGCACCGCCGTCAAACAGGAGTACCCTCTGAACAGAGATTCTGTAAACCACGCCCTTGGGCGGTTCCAGTGGATTTATGACCAATATCTGCAAGAAGACCGGTGCTTTTACGCCATTGTCCCGGACAAGGGCTACTATCTGGCGGAGGAAAGCGGGCACCTCGCTATGGACTACGACGCCCTGTACGTCCAAGTGGCAGCGGGACTGCCCTGGGCAGAAGAAATCGATCTGCGCCCGGCCCTGACCGGGCAGGACTATTACCGCACCGACACCCACTGGCGTCAGGAAGCCCTGATTCCCGCCGCGACAGCCCTGTGTAAAGGATTGGGGGTGACGGCTCCAAAGGCGGAGGATTACAGGCGTACCCCGGTTGACAGGCCCTTCTACGGCGTGTACTATGGACAGGCAGCCCTGCCCATGGAGCCGGATACGCTGTATTTGATGGAAAACGACACCCTGTCCCAGTGCACTGTTTTTGATTATGAGACGGGCAAAACGGGAAGCGTGTATGATATGACCAAATTAGACAGCCGGGATTTGTACGATGTGTACCTGTCCGGGGCCAAAGCCCTGCTGACCATCGAAAATCCCAATGCCGGGACAGAGCGGGAACTGGTGATTTTCCGGGATTCCTTCGGCAGTTCCATTGCCCCGCTGCTTCTGACAGATTACGCGAAAGTGACGCTTGTGGACATCCGCTACGTCCAGCCGGAGCTGCTGGAGCAGTATCTGGACTTCCACGGACAGGACGTACTGTTCCTCTACAGCACGTTGGTGCTGAGCAGCAGCGCGGCGCTGAAATAAAGATTGCCTTCCCCGCCGGGGAAGGCAATTTCTTTACTCTTCTGCCGGACACTCATCCAGCTTTTCCTGAATCCGCTGTTTCACCAGCACGGCGACCTCGGCGGGCTTCATGCCCGCATACTCTTCGCTGGTGATGGGCTTCAAATAGTGCACCTGCACGGATACCGGCTTGCTGCCGGGCTGATCCAGTACCTTGAAGCAGTCCACAAGAGCGATGGGCACGATGGGACAGCCGGACTTGGTGGCGCAGCGGAAGCTGCCGCCGTGAAACTCCAGCATTTCGTTACCCTTACGGCTGCGGGTGCCCTCGGGGAAAATCAGGTAGCTTCTGCCGCCCTTGACCTCAGCGGTAACGTTCTGAATCACCGTCAGGGACTGGCGCACGTCCTCCCGGTCCATGGCGAAGGACTTGGTGCACAGGGCGATCTGGTGCAGGAAGGGGATGTTGTACAGCTCCTTTTTCAGCACCGCGCCGATGGGACGGTCACAGGTGGCGGCGATGGCCAGCACGTCGAACATACCCTGATGATTGGAATAGAGCATGAAGCCACCCTCGGCGGGGATGTTCTCCTGACCGGTGACCTGCAAATCCACGTTGCCGCCGGTGACGGCGTGCTTTAAAATATACTGAATATGGCGGTATTTTTCAATTTCTGGGTAGTCGTCGGTGTGCTCGGCGTACTTACAGAGCCTGAACCAGGCGCCGGGGACGATTGCCAGATTTTTCAGCACCATTGTAACGATTCGATTCATGTAGGGTTCCTTTCCGGCGGCACAGCCCGCCTGCTTTCTGCCAGCTATCATACCATGATTGCGCGGGAAATGCAAGCCTTGGCCCCCTTTGGCATCACTACACAATAGAATTCCCAGAGCGGAAAAGGAACACCGTCAAACGCCGGAATACTGCAACACATTGTGCTGGCTTTGATGCCAATTAGAAATAGTGTGATCATATGAAAGCCTTTCCCCGAACCATGACCGCTTCTCCTTCCCTGCAAGCAAGGAATTACAATTCTATCTTGGTTCATCACAAAACCACCTCACTTTCTCCTGACCGGCACCTGGATTTCCGACAGCCACTGGCTCTCATCCTCCTTGTTCCAGACCCCGTCAATATAGCTCTCCCGAATTTCTCCGGCGATCTCGTACCCGTTTTCCTCGATATAACGCAGCACGGTTTCATAGGATTCCGAAAAGGTACGATAGGAGCCCTTGTGGAAAACACAGGCCGCCTGGATTTCGGGAAGGGTTTTGAAGCGCAGCTCGCCGGCTTCTTTCTTCGCCTCCACAACGGACTCACAGATCTCAACCGGAATGTCCCCGTCTTTGTATCCCGGCTCCAGATAGTTTGTAAAGCAGTATTCCGGAAGGGCACAGATACAGCCCGCTTTCTCCATCAGCGCGCCCATTTCCGGCATCCGGTCAAACAGGCAGTCGTAGGATTCCAGCCGGATCCGCATATAGGCCACGGTGGTTTCGGGGATGGTTTTTACAAGAACGGGTGCGGAAAGTCCGGTTTTCTTTTTGGACAGGTATCCGTCTACCACGGCGATCTGTCTCGTGAGATCAGAGATTTTCGCAACCAATTCTGATTTTTTCTTCAAAAGTACCGCTTCTTCATCGGCCCCGGAATGGATATGGGCAATCTCCTCCAGGGTGAATCCCGCCAGCTTCAGGGCGGTGATCTGGTGGAGCACCGCCATCTGGGAGAGGGTGTAGTAGCGGTATCCGGTCTCCGGATGGATCAGCGCCGGCATCAGCAGGCCCTGTTCCTCGTAAAAGCGCAGGGCCTTGACGGTAACATGATTCATGGCCGCGAACATGCCGATCTTATAGAGTGTATCGCTTGTCCTTCCTTCGCAGGGCCTGTGTTCCTGTTTCATCTCCATAGTCTTACTCCCATCTGAATGTTCTGACGGCAACGGTGCCGCAAATGACCGCAATGGCGGTCAGGCTGACCACCGGCATGATGATCTTATCATAGCATCCCATGGACACGGATTTCAACAGTCTGATTCCCACGCCCAGGGGCATCCACCCGGCAACGGTCCGGAGGGCACCCGGGAATACCTCCGCGGGGATAGTGGCCCCGGAGAACAGCAGCATGGGGAAATAGAGCAGGCTTGTGGCCACATTCATGGATTTTGTGGTTCTGCACAGGCTGGCAACCATGAGACCGATGGAGAACATGGAGACCATGGTCAGCAGCCAAACAGCGAGATAGGCAAACACGTTTCCCGGCATCCGGTAGCCGAAGAAGAACACCGCCGCAACGGTCAGAATCAGGGTGGAAAGCGCCGCAACCACACCACTGCAAATAGTATCGCAGGCTAAGAGTCTCGCGGGGGAGCAGGGGCTGCAATACATCCGCCGCAGGATTCCCTGAGATCGCAGTTCCACGACGGTAATGGGGATGCTCATAAACGCGCTGCAGCAGATCCCTACGGTGGACAGCGACACATACGCGCTTTGCAGATAGGTAAGGCCAGAATCTGCGGCATTTTTCCCTCCGGTAATCATCGTAATCACAATGAATACCACCAGCGGCATCGCCAGACAAAACAGAATCACATCCGGTGAGCGGAAAAAGATCTTCTGTTCCACCTGATACATTTTCCAAAAACGCTTCATAACAATTCCTCCTCGCCCATAAAGAACAAATACGTTTCCTCCAGATTCCTTTGACCGGAAGCAGCGATTGTCTCCTCGATGGTGCCTTCTATAACCTTTTTCCCCGACCGGATGATACACACCCGGTCGCAGAGGGCTTCCGCCTCCTCCATATAATGGGTGGTCAGAAAAATGGTAAGGCCCTGACATTTCAGCTGTTTCAAGGTTCGCCATACTTCCCGCCTTGCCACCACATCCAATCCGGTGGTCAGCTCGTCCAGAAACACAACTTCCGGCTTTCCGATCAGCGCCAGCACGACGGAAAGCTTCTGCCGCTCCCCGCCGGAGAGCTTGGACACGAAGCTCTTTCTCAGGGTGCCCAGTCCAAATTGTTCCAGCAGCTGCGGATAGTCCGCCGGGGCTGCATACAGAGAAGCGAACTCAATACACGCCTCTTCCACGGTGATATTGGGCTGATACTGGGTATTCTGAAGCTGCACGCCAACCCGCTCAAACACCTGTTTTCTGTGTTTGGCGGCGTCCATTCCCAGAATCTTCGCACTGCCCCCGTTGGGTTCCTTCAGGCCCAGAATCAGATCGATGGTGGTGCTTTTTCCCGCTCCGTTGTGCCCCAGCAGCGCAAAGACCTCGCCCTTTCGCACATCGAAGGACAGATCATCCACAACAGCGCGGCCTGAAAACGATTTTGTCAGGTTTCTTACGCTGACAGACGGCTCGTTCATAGCAAAAATCCTCCTTGTTTTTCTTTACGAGGAGGATTGTAGCATCTCCCCTTAAGGGGAGAGTCAAGTGTATTTTCAGAAAAAATGACAGTCAGTTTATTTTAACAGGAAAAATATCGATCACGGCGATTGGTGTACATCTGTTTGCCCCCTGCGAGTACTCCGGCGCTTCAAATTGCAAAAGGACTTTCCACATCAGCTTGCATGCGCCCTGTATTTCTTTCATATTCAAACGACGGACCGCCAGGACCAACAACGCCAGGATACGGTGGGGTATGTATTCTTCCAGTGGCACTGCTATCATTTTCCGTTCTTTTCCGGCATTACCCGTGGTAATCGCCAGTTGCGGAGTTTACCGCGACAAAGGGGACAATCTCGCCGCCCACCTCCACATAGACCTGATAGATGCCGTCTCCCAGATCCTCATAGTATTCCGGAAGTACGCCGTATTTTTCAAGCAGGTCCTCTGCAAGCGCCGCCTTCCATGGTTCGTCCGCAGTGGCTTTTTCCCAGTTGGACGGGACAGTATTTCCAGTTTCCTCCTGATCGCCATACACCCAGTAGATTGTCATATCCTGATAATCCATTTCCAGCCCAGTCGTTCCATTTTCCGAGGTGATGCGCAAATCCCAGTTTTGAGGGGATTGCTCCAAATCCGAGGTAAGTTTAGCATGAAGGGTATTCTTCTCTACAGAGTATGTGCCATGCCAGCCCTCTGCGCCGATGTACCAGCTCATTTCACCGTTGCCGCGAATTTCCATACTGGCGCCCCACTCTCCATAACCGGGGAACAGATCAGCCGAATCCGCAAAGCGCGCAAGGTCATTTTTGCTCTGATCTAAATGCCATGGCCCAATGAGTTCGAGATCCAAAGAAATGGGTTTTTCCATTGCATCTGTGGTTTCCTCCGAAGAGGCGGCATTGCTGCTTTCTGTGTCCGCAGTTCCTTCTTGTGAGGTTGCCTGGGTATGGATTTCCTGAGAGTTTGGCACGAGTTCCGTCTTCATGCCGCACGCTTCCAAACTGAAGCACAGGATCATAGCCAGAAGCAGGACAGTTCGTCTTTTCATAATAGAAATCTCCTTTTTTGTAAAGTTATCGAATGGAGCTGCTCTATACTCCTTTCGAAATCGGCAAAAGAAATGCCGCCAGCAGCGCGAGAATCAACAGCGGAACCGCAAGGGTAACCAGCCCGGCTAAAAACAGCACAATCAGCAGGGCAGGAATTCCGATTGCAAACAGAACCCCTTTTGTAATTCCCCAGGCGGCCTTCACCGCGAAATGTACAAGCTTCCCTGTAAACACAAGGATGCCAATTACAAATAGTGTGATCATATGAAATCCTTTCTTTTTATCGGGTGCTTCCTATCGTTCGGTAGGTCTACGCTTCAAAATGGAGCAGCTGTGCCCGGGCGGACACAGCCGCGGCGCATTCCAAGCGGAAAGTAGCCAGTTGCCTGCAACTGGAATCTGACAATTTATTTCCTTCCAACAATTACTACATGATTACTGGCACCCAACAGCGATTTTTCTCTACATATACTGTAATGATAATCGCACCATATTTTGAACTGCTCGTCATTCCATCCATCGATTTTATTGGAGAAGTGTGCCGCTGCACCATCTTGGGCAAAGTGTTCCAGCACTTCCATTCCATGTATACGATACAGGGCTTCCATTTCTTCTGCCGTAGAATAATAAGTGTCAGTCCAGAAGCATTTTTCGTCATCATGGTGAAGAATGCCTGTTTTGGTTATCTGCTGTGCGAGTTTTGCATCCACGAAATAATCATTTTGCATAGCGACATACTGAAAAATAAAATACCTCGGAATGTAAGATGTAATCAGCAGACCGCCCTTTTTCAATACTCTCAAGGATTCCCCAAAACATTTTTCTCTGTCATCTTGATTGATTAAGTGATAGAACGGCCCCATGTTCAACACTATGTCAAAGCTTTCATCTTCAAAGACGCTCATATTCGTTGCATCTAAAACGCCTGCTTCCATTTCATAGGGTTTGGTGCTTACAATGTTTTTGATAATTTCTATGTGTCGGGGTGTAATGTCGGTGGCGGTTACTTCATGACCCATATCCGCAAAATGAAAAGCATATATTCCGGTTCCCGCAGCGCAGTCCAGAATCTTTTTCTTGTCGGTTATTAATTCGTCCAAAACTCTTACGGTGGTTAAGAATTCGATTCTGCGAGCGTTGTTGGTAGATAATCTTTCTTCCTCCTTGTAGTTTTCGTAACTTTCAACAACATAATTTCTCATAATAAACCCCCGTCGAATTCTAGGTTGTCGTTATAGAAAACCGGAAATGATCAGCCTACAGCTCCAACAACATATAAACGATCGCGCTGAAAGGATCTCACTTCTGATAGACCCTGAAGAACTGCTGAATATGCCGGCTTACCAGCTCCATGACCTCTATCTCCCGTTCCGGCTCCCGGTCGCAGAGGTTAATCCACACGGAAATAGGCAGACAAAGCTGCGCCGCCATCATTTCGGGGTCATCCTCAGACAGAACCCCTTTCCGAATCAGGCACTTTATCATTCCAGTGAAATATCCCAACACATCCGAATAATTCTGTTTCGTTTGCAGCTTCGCCAGCTCCGGATTCTGGAACTGCTCAATCACCAGCATTTTCCGCGCCCTTTGGATAGCGGGGTCGTGGAGAATGTAGCGAATCTGCCCCTGAATCATTCCCACGGCTTCGTCGGCAGTCAGAGGCAGGTTGGCGGCATCCTTCTCCCAATCCGCTCTGGCAAAAATGGAATGCTTTCCATACTGTTCCAACACATCCTTTACAATCGCGTCCAAAATGGCCTGCTTGCTCTCGAAATGGCTGTAAAGGGATGCCTTGCGGATGCCAACGGCGCCCGCAATTTGAGAAATTGAGGTCGCTTCAAAGCCCTGCACAGAGAACAGCTCCAGCGACGCTTCCAGAATTACCTGCTTTGTGTTTCCCCGATCCATAGATTTACTCCTTTTCTCTAACCGAAACGTCTTGCCTATACAACATCATTATAACAACCTATCGTTCGTTAGTCAATAAGAGAAATGGTTTCTTTTCGTCCCGTGTGTGATTTGCCATGAGGCATCTCTCCTTTACAGGATTCCATTATAGGGATGTAACACTCACTTTGCTTCTGAATTCGTTCTATCTATGGCTGCCTTTCCATCATCTCAGCTTACAGTGTCATTTTACAGGATTCTTCATTATCTCGATAGGCGGATTATGCAGTTGAATGTGTCCGTTTTATAGGTATGAAAAATCCACCGTGCAAAGGGCTGCCCTTATACTGATATTCAATAGAAAACTTTAATTCGAAAGAATTGAAGTTTTCTATATGAAGATCATAATGAGACGGGTTTCCGTGATTTTCTGTTCCGAAAATCGCGGAAACGACAACGCCGCCAGGCGGTGCCTTCTTATTACACGGTGGATTTATTATTCGCATTCTGTCCGTTTGTTTTGCTTGTCAGCTTTTTGGTTCTCACCAGCCCATTCCCGCAAGCCACCGGCTGACGGCTGCTTCCCGCTCTTTTTCCCCCATTGCACCGGTCGGAGAAAATTCCCCTTGGATACGCCCGTCCAGAAGATACAAAATCCTGCCGCATTTCGCAGCTACCTTGCTGTCGTGGGTCACCATCAGAATGGTGGTGCCCTCCTGATTCAGCCGGGTAAATTCCGCCATCACTTCCTGTGCTGTGCTTTGATTCAGGGCGCCGGTGGGCTCGTCGGCAAACAAGATTTTCGGCTGATTTATCATACTTCGGCAGATGCAGGCTCTCTGGAGCTGCCCGCCGGATACCTCCGTAATCCTCCGCTGCGCCAGCGCTTCGATGCCCATTTTCCCCATCAGCCTCCGGGCGCGGCTCTCAAGTTCTTTTCTGGGAACCTTTCCTCTGTTCAGTCGGCTGGCAGGCAGCAGGATATTGTCCAGCAGATTTAAGTTTTTCAGCATATTCATTTGCTGAAAGACAAAGCCCATCCGCGACAGCCGCAATTTGGCCCGCTCATCCTCCGAAAGAGCGCAGATTTCCGTGCCGTCTATCCAGACCTCGCCGGAATCCGCCCGATCCATGCCGGATACCTGATAAAGCAGAGTGGACTTTCCGGAGCCGGAGGGCCCCATAATTGCCACCATTTCCCTTATCTTTACGTCAAAGCTGATGTCTTTCAGAATCCCATCCTTACAAAGCTTTTTTACCGTCAGCAGTTCTTCCATCGTTCTCTATTCCTTTCCCATACAGCATTCGTATGCCCGGATGTGTTTCACTTCCAAAAGCCCCAGCAGAACACCGCAGAATACCGTAACTACCGCAACTGCGGGAATCCAGCCGCACACGGCTTTGCCATCAATCCGGAAGCGGAAGCCCATTGCCCCCAGTGTCTTTAAGAAAATGCCTGCCAATTGTTCCCCCAGCAGATTGCCGGACAGGATTCCCGCCAGAATACCCGCCAGCAGCACCGGCAGAAACCGGAGGAAATACAGCCCCTTGATATCCCTGAGCGTAAAGCCAAGGGCTTTTCTCAGGGAAATCTCATTGCGGTCTTGCGCCACAAGCAGCCGCGTGAACAAAACCACGACTACGAACATCACCAGAGCCGCCGCCAGAACCGCTGCCCACGCCGCCATGCGTATTTCCTGAATCGTCTGCCCATAGGTATCTGTCACATATTCCTGAATATCCACGGCTCTGGCGCGGATACCGCTGTCAGACAGGCGCTGTGTCCAGGTAAGCAGCCACTGCTCCTTTGGGACGCCCTCCTTCAGGGAGACGTAAAACACGCTCCACATGGGTGTCCCACCGCCGGGAAGGAATGCGGCTTTCGCTGTTTTTCCTCCGTTTGTGATGTCCGAATAAATGCCGCAGACCGTGTATTCCTGCGGGGCTTCCTCCGTCAAAAGCAGAAGCGTGTCTCCCACCGATAAGCCCAATTCCTCTGCGCACAGATAGGAGAGCGCGATTTCATTTTTCGCTTTTGGGGCTGCTCCCTTGGCATAGGAAACCGGAAAAACCGTGTGGTCGCCCTGCTCCACCTGCATTGCGGAATAAGTGCCGTCCGGCAGAACCGCCCGGCAGGACAATGTCTGCAATGCGGCGAAGCGGTCTACCATTTCCTCCTGCGCCAGCAGCTTCTTCAGCTGCTCTGTCTTACCCGCGATATCCTCTGTCTGACGCAGATCCAGACGGATTTCTCCGTCCCCGATTCCCATGTATGTGACAAACCGAGGGGAGGAAATCGTGCTCAGAATGTTCTGGGGCAGAATCATCAGAAACATCCCCAAGGTAATCACAAGAGCGACAATGAGATACTGGGGGGAGGGGAGGGGGCGCTGCTTGCTGCCCCTGGGCTGTCCGGTCAGCGCCTCCACCGCCGAGAGCTTTTCCGTGCGTTTCAGCGTCCGCCTAACGGAGAGAAGCAATATGCCTTCCGTCAGCGCAGCGCCTGCAAACGCCGCCAGAAATCCCCACCATCCGTTTTCAGACGGGCCGTACAATTCCTGCATCTGCGCGGTAAGGGCTCCCTTTGACGCAAACGCCAAAACCAATCCGCACACAGCTCCCAGCCCGGACAGGGCGAGGAATTTCAGAAAATAGAGATTTCGGATCTCTTCCTTGGGCATTCCGATGGCTTTCAGCATGCCGATTTCTTTCTGATCTGCCTCCAACTGCGTCAGCAGCGTGAACCGGATGCAGAGCATGGAGATCAGCAGCAGCACCACACTCACCAGCAGAATTACTAAAATCATCAACCCATCCGAAAGCGCGTTCATCATGCGAATCAGGGGTTTTGTGATGGCCGGTCCGTTGGTGGGCAGTCCGGCGTCTGTGTATGCCGTGGCAAAGGCGTTACCATCTGCGTCCTCCCGCAGAAGGAATTCGATCAGATATTCCTCACTTCCCGCGCTTTTCAGCAGTTCATAGTCTGCGTCGCTCACCAGGAACCGTTTGGAGGATGCCATCATGGCGTTCATCTGGGAATCCCGCAGGAATCCGGCGATGGTAAATTCAGCTTCCCCGATCTGCACCGTTTCCCCCACGCTCAGGCCGAACATCTGCCGGTAGCAGACCGGGACATAGATTTCTCCGCTCCGGACCTCTTCGATCACATGGTTCTCCAAATCCACCAGATAATCAAACTGTTCGCTCTGGACGCAGACGCCGTTATCCTGAGTGTTGTCCGCCAGAGAATGCTCACCCAAAACCATGGCGCTGTTTTCCAGATTCAGAAAGCGCAGGGTCTGAAAGGAAAGCACCTGCTCCCGCTGCTCCGTAAACCGGGCAAGGGCCGCCTCATCAATCTCCCCGGCGTGCATCTGTAGAAAATCCGGTGTTTTGGCCGCTTCCATCAGCGTATCCACCGAACCCAGTAACCCGATGGCGAGAAAGCAGGTCAGCGCGAACATAAAAGCACTGACTGCCATAAAAAGCCATGTGGTGACAGCCAGCAGCGGGCCGCCCTTCAGCTCATTCCACAGGATTCTTGCTTTCATGATGTACTCCTTTCTCCAGTTCCCGGACTGCCTTGATGGGATAAATCCCCAGCGCTATGACAGCAAGCAGCACCCCGGAGGCCATGATGACAGCGGCGGTTCCCCGGCCAACACCGATTTGAAGCCGATTGCCCATTCCATCTGCCAGCAGGCCGGAAAGACCATAGGCCACCACATACCCGATCTGGCTCAGAAAGCCAATCAGCCCCCAGGCCCGGCCCTGCAGCTCCTCGGCAATGTTGGTGCGCACCAGATAGTCAAGGCAATTGTTGGCAAAGGGCAGCATGGCGAAAAAGCCAAAACCCGCCGCGCAGATCAAAACCAGATTTTCCCGAAGCCCGAAGCCCACCATCGCCGCGCCGGCAAGCATCAGAGAAAGAGACAGGGTTTTCACATAACCCTTGCGGATGCCCCGAATGCCCAGAAACAGGCTGGAAACCAACATCCCGCTGGCGCAGATGGTCTCGCAGATTCCCAAAGTGGCGCTGTCGGAAAAAGCAAGGATCATGGGCTCGGCCAGAATCTGAAATGCGCCCATGAAGCAGGTCATGACGGAGGATAACAAAATCAGCAGCAGCACGCCCCGTTTCTCCGTAACCGCCTGCCACCCCGCTTGCAGCAGCGTGAAAAACGCTTCCTTATGCTCTGCCGCTTTCGATGCAAGCCCATGCCGCACTACACCGGTGCAGGTCACCGTCAGAAAGAAGGTTCCCATATCCAGAATCAGCAGCAGCCGGATATCCGAAACCGTCAGCAGGATTCCCGCAAGAAGGGGCGAAATCAGGTATCTGGCGCTGCCTGCCAGACTGACAAGACCGCTGGCTCTGGAATAGTCCTCCTGTTCCAGAATGTCCGACACGGTGGCCCGATAGGCCGGCTCCAGCAGGGAGGAGAAAACGGAGCTGATGGTGACGCCAATGCAGATTTGCGTCAGGCTCGCGCCACCATTTTGCATACAGAAGAAAATATAAAGGATTCCAAGAGCCGAAAAGCCGTCTCCCACCATCATCAGCCCCCGCCGGTCATAGCGGTCAGCCAGCACGCCTGCCGGAACGCTGAGCAGCAGCGTAGGAAGAAATGCCAGCAGGCTCACCAACGCCATATCCGCGGCGCTGCCTGTCTGCCGGAACACGTACACGCCAAGGCCGAAGCTGGTCAGCCCGCTTCCGATGGAGGACACCAATTCTCCTGCCCATAACAAAAGAAACCGATTAACCTTTTGTTTTCTGTCCATATCCTTTTTCCTTTCCTATTAGACCGACTGTCTATCGGTCCGAATTCAAAATATAATAGAAAGCCTGCTTCCGGGCTTTCTATTATATGTTCTGCTTAATTTCCGCCGCTTCCTAGTCTGCTTCCACGAAAAATTTCCATGATTGCTTCTTGCAGACTGCCTTCTGCCATTCCCATAAGCCGCTCCAGATTGTAGATAAACCCGGCGATCTTTCGCTTCCGCTGCTCGGGGCTGAGCCCGGCCACATTCAATTCATCAAAAGCGGTATTGGCGTAGAGAATCGTCATCTCCACCACGGATTCCGGATACCGTGTATGGAATACTCCCTGCCGGATACCTTCCTCCACCAACTCGGTAAGGATTGGATTGATTCCCGCCAGCAGAGACGCCTGCATCTTCTGATGCATCAGCGCGTTTTGGGGGCGGTGTACCTGCTCCATGATCTCATGCCCGAGCTTTGACTCCACGTTCAGAGACAGGATTGCCTTTGTCAGGCGCTCCAGCACAGGCAGCTCCTTCTTCCGGACAATCTCACTGGCATCCTGCATCAGCCGGTCTGTGATCCGCTGGATAACACCGTCCAGGATATCTTCTTTCGACTTGAAATGATAGTAGAGGGTTCCTCTGGCGATTCCCACTGCGTCCAGAATGTCGCCGGTACTGGTGTTGTCGAAGCCCTTGGCGGCAAAGAGCGTTTCCGCCGCGTCCAGGATCTCCTCTCTTCTTTCTTCCGCTTCCTTAACAATCCGCATAGCCCTTTTCCTTTGCCGTTGATTACCGACTGCCTGTCGGTTACAATATACATCTTCTTACCCGGTTTGTCAAGAAACGATTTGCAAGGGACTGCCTGTTTTGCCGCGTTACGGAGTTTTATTGCCGGAAGTTCTCCTTCTGTTTCAGGATTTCGACCGTTGGCGTGATGGTCGCCTCGTGGATAGATGCGCCTGGTTTGACTTTACCAAGTTCACAGTGACCATGACTTTCTCTGAACTGAATCTGGCGGAGTCTTTCTCTGTGCTGGCATTTACAATATTTTCAACGGCACCGAGGTGAAGAACATCGCTGTTGACTTCATCAATGAAGCGACCGGACAGAGCATTAGCAGTACCAACTCCCGCGACATGGGCGAGTAATAACAATGGTGTCATTTATCCTTTCAGATTGTTAGACGCTTCCGGGTTATTTGCATGAATCGTTCCGGCAGTGTGTTGACAATCAACAGTTTTGCATTTCATTTTTCTCCTTTGCGCCGCCCCAGATAGCGGAGCACCTGATGGCGGTAGTCCAGATATTCCGTACCGAATGCGGCGGCCAGATAATGCTCTTCCTGAAGGATCTGCAGGTGCAGCATTACAATTGCAAAAACGGTGAACATCCCTGTCAGCAAGTTGCAGTACATGAGCAGCACGCCGATATACTGCAAGTCAAAGCCCAGAAATGCCGGATTGCGGCTGAAAGCGTAAATGCCGTCAGTTACGAGTTCTGTTTTATCTTTGTCCGGAATCCCGGCCCGCCAGCTATCCTTCATGCAAATCACAGAAATGAAAAAGATCAGGTCGCCCAACAGGCCCACGCAGAACCCGGTAAAGCGGGCGTTATCGGGCAGATGGCTCCACCCAAATCCGATGGACAGCAGCTGCGCGGGGATAATCCCCACGGTGGCAATTCCCATCAGCGTTTCTACCGCATGGGTCTGCGTATTCTTCCCACGCCCGATTTGCATGGTCTGGATGCCGCGGCGCTTCTGCCGCCGCTGTTTCACAAGATAAATGCCGTAAAACACCGCCAGAACCAATAACGCCAGTATGCGGTAGGGTATGTATTCTTCCAGTGGAATGTTCATCGTTTTCCGCTCCTTTCGTTGTCACCCGTGGTAATCACCTGTGGCAGAGGCCACCGTGACGAAGGGGACGATCTCGCCGCCCACCTCCACATAGACCTGATCGCTCCCGTCACCCAAGTCCTCATAGTATTCCGGAAGCACGCCGTATTTTGGAAATAAGTCCTCTGCAGGTGCTGTTTTCCAAGGTTCTTCCCCGGGAGCTTCCTCCGCGCCAGTTGGGACAGATTCGTCCTCGGTAACTTCATCCCCCAGGATCGAGGAATCTTCGTTTATTCATTGATTCCTCCTGCGAGCTGGACATGAATGGTTCCCTTTGCGTGGCGGGCTTCCACAACAATCGTGTAGACACCGCTTTCCCGGATGTTCACCGTAAACTCTGTGGTTTCTTTCCCATTCCCACGGTATAGGCTCGTCCCGTCCGGCGCTTTGATCTCCATGTACAGATCGCCTTTCTCTGTTTTAAATTCGATTTGAAGGACGTCCCCCTCGCACAGCTCCAGTGTGTGCAGATCGGTTCCGTTCATCCGCTCGATGTCCAGCAAATAGGCGTCCGGGTTTTTTACACGGCTGCCGTTGAAGTTCTCCCGATTGGAACCGCACAGAAACACGGCAACCCCTGCAAGAACCAGCATGGCCGCGCCCGCGCAGGCAAGGCCGATGCCAAGCAGGGTGACGGCGGTTTGTACATCCAGACTTCCCAGACAGGACAGCACCACAACGGCAACGCCCATGGCCAAGGTCACGGCCTTGAAAATGACAGAAATGATCTCACGAATCGACTTGTTTTCCATATCTTTTTTCTCCTTAAATCATTGAATATTTGCGTTTATACTCAGCTTACAACCTATATTTTACAAGAATATTCCGGCTGCATATAGGCGCTTTTTGTATGGGTATGTGTCCATTTTACAGATACTTTCCTTGTTTCCTTGCGCGTATATACAAGATTGCCGCCAATGCCCAGGCGCAGAGGATCGTCAGCACGCCGGTCTCGCTGACAAAGAACATTTTACTGGCACCTGCGGTGATAACCTGAAACACCATCTGATCGTAATTGTTGTGGGCCGCATGGAGAAAGGCCGCAGGCCACACGCTGCCGCTCTCCAGCGTCAGCAGACCTGCCATTACGCCCACCGGGAAAATACTCAGCACAAAGGCTGATACCACAGGGGCGTACCGGGCATATAGTCGCCGCTGATCAGCAGGGACAGGTGCCGGCAGCACCAGAAAAGGCTGGAAATCAGCAGGGTTTTATTCAGCCCCAGCTTTTTCTGCAGCGCAGGAACCATGAAGCCCCGCCAGCCAATTTCTTCCCCCAGCGCGGACTGTATGGAAACAAATGTGCCAATCACTATAATGGGGGTGATATCCTTGAGTATCACCCACAGGCCGACGCCGTGATAGGCGAAATTCTCCGGGTATAGCCGCCAGTACACCATGTAGGGAATCAGCAGATAGACAAGGGGCAGCAGGCAGCCCAGCAGCACATAGCGCAGCTTGCATTTCCGGAAGCCGCCTTTTGCAAACAGCTTCTTCAACGAGAATGGTTCTCTGTTTTCCAGGAAGGAAATACAGTTTGCCACGGTGGCCGCAAGGGCGGGTATCCACATTAAAACAAGATAGAGCCACTGCGGGCCGCCCCTGCAAATCAGGGTTTCCACTACCGCCGAAAGAAGAATCACGATTACAAAAAATGTGATGAAGGCTTTCTTTCCAATGCTTCTGTTATTCATTTCCTGTAGATTTATAGATTCAGCGAGTATAAATCTCGGCCGCCGCCGCCATAAATGCTGCCGTGCCTGCACCGTGCCCATCAATGTGCTGCGTAAAGTGCTTGTTGCTGACATACATTTGCCGCGTCGCCGACCGTTAATTCCAGAAGTCCTCCGTCTGCTTCAGGATTTCCTCGGTTGGCGTGATGGTCGCCTCGTAGATGGAGGCACCGGTTTTCTTCAGGTAATGCCCAATCAGCGCGTATCCGCAGGCGTAGCCGCCGCAGCAAGGCATCCCGATGGGCTGACCGCCCCGTAGCGCCATGATCTCGTCGCCATAGAGATAAGAAGAAAGCGCCTGAAAATCGCTGGTCATCAGATTTGCCCGGATCAGCGGCTTGACGGTTTTGTGCAGAACTTCCGGCGCGGTTTCTCTGACCCACTTGCCGACCTTGTCTTCACCGAACATGGTTGCGGCAAAGGTTTCCGCCAGACCTTCCGACACGATCATATCCGCCAGTGTGATCTGGCTGCTCCACTGCATGAACTGCCAGCGGACATTGTGATTGGTTTCATGTGCCAGCGCCACCGGCAGCAGGGAAAGCGACCGTTCATTGGGTACAATGGAACCGATGATATAACCGGGAATCCCGCCATCGCCGCAATAGTCGCCTGCCATTACGGTCATGGGGCTCTGGGGATCACTCAGCACAACCGTAAACACATACTCCTGCGTAGGCAGTTGGATTCCGTGCTGCGCAAAGCCTGAGAGGGTATTGCGGATACTGGTTTCGCAGTCTGCCCAAAACGCGGCGTTGCTGATTTGATCAATTTCCCCGCAGCGTTCCTGGGTAATCTGCGCCGGAGCATAGTAGCCGTTCATGGCGGCAGCGGATACCACATCGTAACAGCCCTCCGTTTCCGCCCGCAGAGGGACACCGATACATCACTCACTTTTCTCACCTCTTTCGATTGTTTGATCGTTTTTCAGACGGATTTTAACGTTTCCATTGCTATCCACCATGACTGCGGATATGTTCGCGTCGATGAGCTTGGCATCCAGTTCGGAGCGTGGTTCCTCTTTTTGAAATACCCGCCGCATACGCTGGGTTTCGTATTCTCGAGGGTCCATGGCTTCATACATTGCCGCCGCTACCTCCTGCATCACCGCCCAAGCCCGCTCCTCGTCCACAGGGAGCTGGCTGATCAGCTCCTCCAGTTCGGATTTCAACGCTTTCAGCCGCGGGGGAGGGGATTTGGGGGGATTAGGCGTTGATATCCGCTCTGGGTGGGCGGCAAGGCGATTCAGCAGGTACAGAACCTCATGTTCCATGTGTGCTGTGATTCGGCAGCCACATTTGCGCCGAAGGATTTTCTGTACCTCTGTTTTTTCCGGGGCAGTGGCTTTTTTCCTGCGCTTTTCCTCAGCGCTCTGAAATACAGCAGGATCAATAATCCTTGGGAATCCGCCGTCATCGGTATACCGGCAATCCTGCAAAATTCTTGCCACCATATTTTTGTTCCAAGTTCTCTCGCCGTCATAGCGAACACAGTACCCGTTCATCTCATCTGACAGCCCCTTATAGGAAGCCCCCAGGAGATACTGGTCGAACAGGTATGTAACCCAGCCAGCTTCCTCGGGAAAGATCACAATCCTGCCGAATTCCATTTTGTAGCCGAATGGCAGCGCCCGATTGGAACCCACTTACCGCACCGTCCTTTCAATCGTTTCCGGTAGCTCCAGCCCATTTTTCAGCCGAAACCGGATTTTCAAATTGCTCTCCACAATGATTTTGTCAATCAACTCGCAGAACAGCTCCTCATCGAAGGCTTCCAGCACTTCCGGTCCGGCCTCCATGGTTTCCAGTAGCTGCTCGGTACTGTCGAGGATACTGCGATCCTCCTGCCGCATGAATTGTTCCTTCTGCTGCTTGGCGCTGCGAAGCTGCTCTGCCAGCTGATTGCTCTTAGCTATAAAAATATCAGGGTCAACCATGCCCCGCCGGTTCAGCGAGGACAATTTGTGACTCTGACTGGATAGATCTGAAATTCTCTGATTCAATTCCACAATGTCTGTACTCCACAGCATTTTACGGCTGCGGATCGTGGACAGTGTCTTCTGCGTGAACTGCAAGATTTCCCCATGCTTGAGGTTATCGTAAAGCCGAAGGAATGCCTGCATGATGGCATCCTCGGGAATTGGCGGCATATCACAGGCATCTGCATTGTGCGCATGCCTGCGGCACACACAGTAACGCTTTCCGCTTGATTCACAGCTGCGGAATCCTCCGCCGCACTTTGCACAGACTGCCGTTCCAATGAAAACAGAAGCCCTTTGCCTGTGAGGGGGATGATCCTTTTTCCTTTTCTGGAGCAGTTCCTGAGCCGCCTGAAAAGAATACCGGTCAATGATGGCAGGGTGGACGCTGCTCACATAATACTGATCCATCTGTCCATGATTACGCACGCACTGCCGGGGCAGTGTTTCGGTCATATACGTTTTCTGATGCAGAACATCGCCTGTATACTTCTCATTAATCAGCATCTCAATAACCGTTCGGTGCGTCCATTTCCGCCTGGACAGAACAGGTTCGTTTTCGCTTCTTTGCAGGAATTCCTCCGCTATCTCATGGGCGTTTGCACCCGCCAGGTATCTGGAAAACAGGTAGCGGACATAGACTGCTTCATTTTCATCAATAACGAGCTGTCCATCCTCTCTGCGGAATCCAAATGGCACATGGGTTGCGACATAGGTACCATTGCGCATCTTCTTCTGGATGCTCCATTTCATGTTCTGGGAAATGGACTCACTCTCTGCCTGGGCGCATGCGGCAATCACGGAGGTCAGCATCTCGCTGGATACCATCCTGGTATCGATGTTATGCTCCTCGAAGAAAATGCTGATCCCCAATGTCCGCAGTTCCCGAACCGCCTCCAGACAGTCCTTTGTATTTCTGGCGAACCGGGAGATGGATTTCACGAGGATTTTATCGATCTTTCCCTTGTGGCAGTCCTCCAGCATCCGCTGGAAGTCTCCGCGTTTTTTCGCTGATGTACCGGTGATACCTTCGTCAGCGTAGATATCCACCAATTCCCACTTGTCGTGGGATTTGATGAGATTGTTATAGTGGGTATTCTGGGCGGCAAAGCTATTCAGCTGATCTTCTGAGTCAGAACTGACACGGCAGTAGGCAGCAACCCGAAGGACGATTTTTTCCTCCGGTTGCGTTGCCGGTATGAAAATCTGTTTTCTTGCCAGGTTATCCCTTGCCGTTGCCATAGTTTCACCTCCTCTTATTAGCAACAAACATTACCACACCTTTCTCGAAATAGCTAGTGGTAATTGAATAGAATTATATCGAAAGAATGATATCCGCCCCGGTCTGTTTCGCAATCCGGGCGGCTATTCTGCTGGCTTCTTTTTTCGTGCAGTGTCCTGATGTCACAAGTTTGCGCAGCAGGATGATGACACTGCAGTAATTCACATTGGTATTCATTTTGTTCTCCTATATGAAAAGCCGCCCTGCCGCTTCCATGATGGCGCAGCAGGGCGGCTCCCTTCTGAAATTTGACTTTGAAATAAATCGCCTGTATTCCTGACACTACTTCCCCAGGCTAGGGCAGAAACGGAAACCGCGCTTGGCTGCGCGTCACGGGAATCTCACCCCTCCGAGGATCTCTCCGAGCTGCCCCCATTGCGTGTAGCTGTGGCTGGGCAGGAGTACCAACGCTGGTGCTGTCATCGCAAGACAGATCGGCCACGATCTGCTTTCTGGACGAACGGACCCGCTAACCACCTTCCTTGCCGCATTGATGCAGATTCCTCTGCACAGGTGGGTCATCGCGCGTTTCTCCAATGTCGCTTGCCCTTTGCAGGGCACACCAGCGGATGTTTTTCCGTTTCTGGATATTCACTTGATAAGGTTCGCGAGAGGTTTCCGGATTCTTCAGAAAAATGCCCCTCACTACTTATCCAGTTTCAGAGGCCTTCTGATAGCCAAATTTCAAAAATGTTCACAGAAAGTTCATAAACTTCTTCAGTTTCGACAGAATTTTTCTGCGCCGTTTGAGTGTGCTGTTCTGGCTGATACCGAGGATTCTCGCGTATTCCCGCTCAGATTTACCCTCAAAATAGATTGCGTGAATCAAATCCCGTTCCTCCCTGGGCAGCGCATCTACGGCAAGATGCAGCTTTTTGTAGATTTCCCGGGTCATAATCACCTCCTCCACGCTGGGAATCGAAACATCCGGCATAGCTTCCATTCCCACCGTTTCACAATTGTCCAGGGCGTCATAGGAAATTACATCATGTTGCTGCTTCTTTTCCTCCTGCCCACGCTCCTGCCGTTCCATGCGGAAATAGGCGTAATAAACATCTGGCGTAACTTCTACCAGCTTCCCTTCCACTTTGATTATGTACTTGTCCTTTTCTGCCATTTTGCAGACCTCCAAATGTAGATTTGAGAAATGTCAAATCTCAGAAGGAGGACCGCGAATTCTAAACAAAAACGCTGCTTCTTTTTTGTATAAAGGGGAGAAATCACAGATAAGAGAGCTATTTATGCAATACTTTGGAGTTTTTTGCAACAAAAAAGACACCGCTCTGCAAAATCCGCCATTATTTGACAACGGATTTTGTAGAACGGTGTCGAAAATAAGAAAGGCGCAGACAGAGGATTTTCTGCCTGCGCCCATTTTAGAGTTTGGGGTGATCCCCGACTCGTCCTAGGAAAAAGATCTGATAGCTGAGAAATATAGTAACTACACATATATGGCCGCAAAAAGGGTGCCTAATATTACAGTCCTGAGACCTGCTTTCAGATCTCAGGCCGATTTGTATATACCTTTTATCCGACGGGTAGGCAATCCACATAAGCGGATCGAACCAGAAAACAGACAGAAGAACGAAAGCCATCGGCTTCCACCAATGTTCTTTGCGGCGCAGATGGCTCTGGTCATGTGCAATCACATATTCCATATTCGGTTCCAATAGACCGGAAGGGAAATATATTTTGGATCGGATGATGCCCAGGATAAAGGGTATAGTCACAGCATCACATACACATATTTTCTTTTCCGAGACGTTTTCCCTGACAAGACATCGCATTTTGGAATAGCTGAATACCAGATTACCAGTGTGTTTTCCATTTTCCTCTGTAATACCAGAGCGTTAGAAGAAGGCAGCGGGTAACATTATCCATAACCATGCAAATCCAAACGGCTTCAAGCCCCACATGGAGCCAATGTACCAGGCACCAGCTCAAACCGTTTCGGATTCCCCACATGGTAAACAGGCTAATTAGGAAGGGCTGCTTAGTTACACCGATGCCGTGAAAGGTACCCTCCAGGATGATTAAGGCAGCAAAGATTGGTTCGCTAACGGCCACAATCCTTAGGACACTACTTCCCAAGGCAATCACCTGAGAATCCTTCGTAAAAATCGCCATTATCCAGGGTGACTTCCACAATAACCCGAGGGACATAAGCGACATGATGGACACTGCAAAGTCCATACTGGCTCTGACCACCTGGGAAAGCTTGGATAAATTCCGTTCTCCCAAAGCATTACCTGAAAGGGTTGAAACGGCAGTTTGGATACCATAGCCAGGGATATAGAAAGCCTCTTCTATCTGGAGTGCAATGGTATGGGCTGCAGTAGCTACTGTGCCCAGACTTGCCACAATGGAGGTAAACGTAACATAACCACTACCAATGACCAGGCGTTCTCCCATCAGCGGGAGGGACACAGAGAATACATTGCGAAGGATTTCACCATTGGGACACATTTTCTGTCCTATCAAGGTGGTATCTGAATTGCGCATGGCGGCCGCGAAAAGCAGAAAGCCCCCCATTCCGGTGCTCACTGCCGTGGCAATAGCCGCACCGGCGATCCCCAACCCCATTCCAGGGATCGTCAGTTGGAGCGTGTGCAGATGCACCATCACCGATCTGCCTATCAAAAGCTGGTTGAGTACAATATTCAGAAAATTGATTCCGATATTCACCTTCATGGGGGTTCGGCTATCTTTGTTTGCTCGGAGCACATTGCCAAAAACGATCATGGCACACCGGAAGAACATGGCCAGGGAGACGATGAAGAAGTAGGTGGACGCATCTTGCCGTATCTCTGGTGAAGCTCCAAGCCAAACAGGCAGAACCGGACTGATAGCCAGAGCTAGAACACTTTCCGGGATTCCCAGAAGCAGCAGCACCCAGATGCCCTGGGCAGAAACCTCCCGGGCACTGTCCTGATCTCCGGCCCCTGTGAATCTGGCAATATAGGACAAAAGCCCCAGACTTGCGGCAAAGATCATACCATTTAACAGCCAGTTTACGGTAGTAGTAACACCCACAGCTGCACTAGCTTGGGCACCAAGTTGTCCAACCATAGCAGTATCCACGTAGCTCACCATGGTTTGCAGGAGCTGCTCCACAATGGTAGGGGAACCCAAAATCCACAGCTCCTTCAGCATCACTTTATGTGGATGTTTAGCCATGGGAAATCACCTCGCTTCGCTTTACCGCGTCTACCAGATTTTCTTTACATCTTCCGAGAATACGTTGATGCGGGTGACACATATGCAATTCTCTAAGGATCATATCATTATCCCTACGATACAGTATATCACAGGGCGGTGCGACCAGTTGAAACATGGCAATAATTGATTTTTTAACGCCAAACAGTTCCTTTGACCAAAGCATGGGAAAGACACCTTTCACTTCGCGTACTTTTTATACCAAATTATAGCATATTGCATACCACTGTCAAATTGCTCCACAATGGTAGCGGGAGCGAAAACCTAAAGGAAACGCACGTATTGCAGGAAAAATTGAGAAATAGCCCAGAAATATCTAATGTAAAACTTTAGGATTATAGTAAATGCACCATCTTTTTGTCTTCGTGCTGTGGATAATATGATAGTGGTATATCAGGCTATATCGGAGTAGACAATAAAATTTCTACATTCTTTCTATTCTTCAAAAAACACTATGTAAATTGAAAGATTTCGTTTTCGAAATACCAGATTATATCGCAATAATGGATTAATTAGCAGAAGAAAATATACAGAAATAATTGGTTTATTATAATAATTCATTCTATACATCTATGGTGATCTTGCTGATTATTTTTTGGAATTTGAAAACAGCGAAATAGAAATAAGAAAATCATCGCAGATTTCCGGAACAAATCTGTTAGATTTTGAGAAAAGTAAAGATTTATTGTAATTATTCTAGGATTTTATATCAAAAATGGTCATTCCTTTCTATTCGTTGACATTCCAAAATGTCAACAGTATAATGCTTTCAAGTCCACCGAGTAAAGACAAATGCGTTTATACACAGCAGTGGGCTGAAAGGAGAAACAAGATGAAGAAATTGATATCTATCCTGCTTGCCTTGGCAATAGTTGTGACTGTTCTGTCCGCCTGCGGAAGTAGCAGTCCGGACCCGGTTGCGAATCAGACCGTATCAGACGATGGTCGAAAGATTCTGAATGTAGGCCGCTCCAATGAGTTGTTCGACATGGACTCCACCATTGCCACCGAGGCTGATTGCCTGGAAGTTATTTCAGCCATTATTGAGCCGCTGTTCTATACCGGTCCTGACGGCACTCCCGTCAATGCTCTGGCTGAAAGCTACGAGGTAAACGAATCTGGCACCGAATACATTTTCCATATCCGCCAGAATGCGAACTGGATGAACGGCACCCCCGTCACAGCAGATGACTTTGTGTTTGCCTGGAGACGTCTGGTTGATCCCGTGAACGCTTCCGAGTACAGCTTCATGATGGAAGTGGCAGCCGTAAAGAACGCCACCCCCATTATCTGCGGTGAAATGGCTCCTGAAGAGCTGGGCGTTTACGCTGTGGACAGCAAAACCCTGAAGGTGGAAATTGACCATCCCGTGACCTATTTCCTCAACCTGATGACCTTCCCCAGCTTCTGCCCCATCAACGAGGCCTATGCTACTGAAAAAGGCAGCCAGTACGCATTGGGCGCAGACAATCTGCTGTGCTGCGGTCCATTCTATATGTCCGCTTGGGAAGTTGGCGGCAATACCTACCAGTTGAAGAAGAATGATTCCTATTACGATGCTGAACATGTGTATCTGGATGAAATCAATTTCCAGATCATTAAGGACTCTCAGCAGACCATGCTGGCTTATGAGAACGGTGATTTGGACTATGTACGTTTGTCCGGTGATCAGGTAGCCCGTTATCAGAATTACGAAGGATTCACTCGGATTGAGGAAGGCTACCTGTGGTACCTGTCCCCCAATCTGAATCCCAGCAGTACTGAGTTGTCTACAGGCTTAGAAAATCTGAACCTGCGTATGGCCATCGCTCTGAGCTATGATAAGGAAATCATCTGCAATGAGCTGCTAAAGGATGGCTCCATCCCCGCAAACTTTGCCATCCCCAACAAACTAGCAATCGGACCTGATGGTAAGGATTTCCGTGAGACCACCGATACCTACCTGAAGACTGACAAAGCAAAGGCTCAGGAATACTGGGAAAAGGCTAAAGCTGAACTGGGTGTTGACGAAGTCACCATTGAATTAATTTACGATGATTCTGATGCTACTCCCACTATTGCGCAGTTCCTGCAAAGTGAGATCGAAAACACTCTGCCAGGTGTCCATCTGGATCTGAAGGCACAGCCCAAGAAGAGCCGTACTGACCTGATGCAGAAGCGCAATTATGAGATGGGTCTGACCCGTTGGGGCCCTGACTACGCTGATCCAATGACCTATCTGGATATGTGGACTACTGGTTCCACCTATAATTATGGCGAATGGAGCAATGCGGAGTACGATCAGCTCATCGCTGATGCCAATGGAGAGCTGGCCAATGATCCAGCCGCACGTTGGGAGGCTCTGAAGCAGGCCGAAAAGCTGGTGATGGACAATGCCGTTATCCTGCCTGTCTATCAGAAGGGTACAGCTGCCATGGTTCGTCCCGGTATTACCGGCATTTCCTTCTTCCCCGTTGGTGTTGGTACCATCTACAAATCCGTTGATATCGTAAAGTAAATATCAAAGAAACTGCTGGGCAGCCAATTCTGTGTAGGAGGCGGCTTCCCGGCAGTATCATTATTCCAATAGGGAGGATGTTAACGTGCTGAAATATACCGCGAAGCGTATTCTTTTGGCGGTTGTCACCACTTTTCTTATATTGACTCTGCTATTTATCATGCTCCAGGCTATGCCTGGCAGCCCCTTTAACGACGAAAAAATCACTCAGGTTCAGCGTGCTGCCCTAGAGGCAAAATACGGTCTGGACAAACCCTTGTATATCCAGTATTTCAACTATGTAAAGTCTATGCTCCGTGGTGACTTCGGCGTATCCTATGTTATTCAGAAGAACATGCCCATCTCGGAACTCCTGAAGGTTCGTGTGCCAGTTTCTCTGCAAATTGGCGGACAGGCCGTGATACTAGGAACAATCATTGGAATTTTTCTGGGAATCGTGGCTGCCATTAAGCGCAATAGCTTCGCGGATAGTTTCGCCACCTTCGTTTCCGTCATCGGCGTGTCCTTCCCCTCCTATGTGTTTGCTCTGGCCATGAGCTATTTCATCGGTTTCAAAATGGAATGGTTGCCACTGTTGTATACCACCTCGCATCCCTTCCTGTCCACTATCATGCCCACCATCTCCATGTGTATGTTCTCCATGGCCACGGTGGCTCGATTTGCGAGAACGGAAATGGTAGAAGTGTTGGGAAGTGATTACATGACATTAGCCGATGCCAAGGGCATCCCCACTCGTCGGCTCATTGGAGTTCATGCTCTGCGCAACACCCTGATTCCCATTATCACGGTGCTGGCACCTCTGACCATGGAGTTAATGACCGGTTCTCTGGTGGTGGAACAAATTTTTGCGATTCCTGGTTTGGGCAGTCTGCTGGTCACTGCCATCCAGTTTAACGATTACAATGTGGTGTTGGCAGTAATTTTCTTTTACAGCATTGCCTTTATTCTGATGATGCTTGTAGTAGATATCCTGTATGGTGTCATTGACCCCAGAATTCGGCTGGCAAAGGAGGAACGGAAGGTATGAGTCAGGGAAAAACGGTACTGACCGATGCCCATTTTGTATGGGCCAAAGAACACGACTTAGGAACAGATCAGGTATATGATGCCCGAAGCTTTTGGAAGGATGCAGTGGCGCGATTCTGTAAAAACAAGGGTGCTGTATTCGGCCTGGTAATGATTGTCATGATTATTGCTCTGGCTATCCTGGGTCCAAGCATCAGCGGCTATGACTACCGCACTCAGGAAATGACCCAACGGAACCTGCCACCCCACATTGCCGGATGGGACAATGCACCCATTTTTAATGGCAAATACGAAGGCTACAATGTGTATGAAGAAAAAGGAATACAGGATGTGACGCACATCTTTGGTACAGACACCCTGGGCAGAGATATGTTTGCCCGAACCTGGACAGGTGCCCGGATCTCTTTATATGTTGCCCTGCTTGCCATTTTGATTGACACCATTGTGGGTATGTCCCTGGGACTGATTTCGGGCTATTTCGGCGGAAAAATTGATTTTCTTATCCAGCGGATTTCGGAAATTCTCTCCACCATTCCCACTACTGTGATCGTTACCCTGCTGATTGTTGTGATGAAGCCCGGTCTGACCAGTATTACCATTGCTCTGATGATTACGGAGTGGATTGGTATGTGCCGTGTGAGCCGTGCCCAGATGCTTCGTCTGAAGGAGCAGGAATTCGTGCTGGCCTCCAAAACGCTGGGTGAGAGCACCTTTTCCATCATCTTCAAGGAGATTCTGCCCAATGTGTTCGGCCAGATCATCGTCATGTGTATGATGACCATCCCCAATGCCATCTTTACAGAGGCATTCCTTGCCTTTATTGGTTTGGGTATTCCGGCCCCTCTGGCCAGTCTGGGTTCGTTGATCAGCGACGGCTACAAGTCCCTGACCATGTACCCATTCTTGGTGCTGTTCCCTGTGGTGGTGCTGGCCATGTTGATGCTGAGCTTTAATCTGATGGCCGATGGCCTGCGGGATGCCTTTGATCCCAAGATGAAGGAGATGTGAGCCATGAAACAGAAAGCCTTGACCATTCGGGATTTGTGTGTCAGCTTCCAAACCAGCGCAGGCCCGCTCCGGGCAGTACGTCATGTGGATTTGGATTTGTATCGGGGGGAGACCCTTGCCATCGTGGGAGAATCCGGCTCAGGCAAATCCGTCACTGTAAAAACCGTTATGGGCATTTTGAGCAATAATCAGAGAATTGACTCCGGTTCCATTCTCTATCACAGTGCCGAAGACGATACGGATACCACTGACTTAAGCAAGCTTTCCCGTCGGGAAATGCGCCGGAAGATCAACGGAACCCATATCGCCATGGTATTCCAGGACCCCATGACCTCTCTGGATCCCACCATGACCATCGGAATGCAGCTTATGGAGGGAATGATTTACCACCTGAAGCTGACAAAAGCCCAGGCACATCAGCGTGCCATTGCGCTTTTGAAAATGGTCGGCATCACCGATGCCCAAAAACGGATGAAAAACTATCCCCATCAGCTTTCCGGCGGTATGCGTCAACGCGTTGTGATTGCCATTGCCATATCCTGCAACCCGGATATCCTGATCTGCGACGAGCCCACTACTGCATTGGATGTGACCATCCAGGCCAAAATCCTGGAGTTGATTCAGGATATCCAGAAGAAAACAGGTATTTCCGTGGTGTTCATTACCCATGATTTGGGTGTTGTTGCCAAGGTGGCGGATTATGTGGCCGTCATGTACGCCGGACGGATTGTGGAAAAGGGAACGGTGCAGGACATATTCTACGATCCTAGGCACCCCTACACCTGGGGTCTGATGGCCAGCATGCCAGATATCCATGCAGATTCTTCACAGCGTCTGTATACCATCCCCGGAACTCCTCCCAATATGCTGAATCTTCCTCATGGTGACCCCTTCGCTGTGCGTAATGCCTACGCCCTGGAAGCGGATTTCGTAGAAGAACCGCCTATCTTCCAAATCAGTGAAACCCACTCGGCTGCAACCTGGCTATTGGATTCCAGAGCACCCCATGTGGAACCGCCTCAGGCAATCAAAGCCAGAATTGGCAGAAAGGAGATTAGCCATGGCTGAACATCTTTTGGAAGTGAATAACCTAAAGCAATATTTTCCGGTGAGTAAAAGCTACACTGTAAAGGCTGTAGATGGTGTGTCCTTTTACATTGACGCTGGCGAAACCTACGGCCTAGTGGGAGAATCCGGCTCCGGAAAGTCTACCATCGGCAGAGCTATCATCCGGCTTTACGATCCTACCGATGGAACAGTAACCTTCGACGGGCAGGTGATTTCCGGCTCCATGTCAGAGAGGGAACGGAAACTACTCCGAACCAAGATGCAGATGATTTTCCAGGATCCCATGGCCTGCCTAAATCCCCGGAAGAAGGTATCAGACATCATTGGTCAGGGACTGGATGTGCATAATCTTTATAGCACACCTCAGGAGAGACAGGATAAGATTTACCGGATCATGGAGAAAATCGGTCTTGCCCGTGAGCATGCGAACCGATATCCCCATCAATTTTCCGGTGGGCAGCGTCAGCGTATCGGTATTGCCCGAGCCCTGATCATGGAACCTAAGCTGGTCATTGCGGACGAGCCCATTTCCGCGCTGGATGTGTCCATTCAGGCTCAGGTGGTTAATCTTATGAAGGGTTTGCAGGAGGAGCTGGGTACTGCCTATCTCTTCATTGCCCACGACCTTTCCATGGTGAAATACATTTCCGATCGGATTGGCGTATTGCATTTGGGGCATCTTGTGGAAACCGGTACAACGGACGAGATTTTTGACAATCCCATTCACCCCTATACCATCAGCTTGCTCTCTGCCATTCCCCATCCTGACCCGGATGTGGAGAAAAAACGTGTGGTCATCGGCTATGCCACCTCTGGCATCGACTATTCCAAAGGCAGCTACCACAACCTAACTGCCTCCCATTCCGTACTGGCCACGGAAGAGGAATTTGCCTCCTGGGTGCAGAAGTAGGAGAAAATATGAGCCTAGAAAATCAAATTCGTAACTGGATGCAAGGCAAGGAAGATGAACTGGTAACCGCTCTGGCACCCCTGATTGCCGCAGAGTCTACCCTAGGCGAAGCAAAGCCGGGTATGCCCTTCGGGGAAGGCCTTGCGAAGGCACTGGAAGAAGCTCTAGCCCTGGCAAGAGCCTGGGGCTTTCGTGCTGAAAACATAGATGGTTATGTGGGCACGGCAGATCTGAGCAATTGCCCGGATGGACTCCATATTTTGGCTCACTTGGATGTTGTTGGAGCAGGCGCAGGATGGGATACTCCTCCCTACAGGCTGATTCGCCAGGGGGATCTGATCTTTGGCAGAGGCGTGGATGATGACAAAGGACCTCTGGTAGCAGTTCTGCTTGCCATGCGGTGCATCCGGGAGCTGGGGGTGCCACTCTCCAAAAATGTAAAGCTGATTATGGGTACGGATGAGGAAACCGGTTCCCGGGACATAGCCTACTATTATGCCTCCCATCCTTATGCTCCCTATGCACTTTCTCCGGATGCGGTTTTCCCCGTGACCAATGTGGAAAAAGCATGCTATGCTCCTAAATTCTCCCAAAAGTGGGCGGCAACAGCCAACGGTATCTCCATTGACGGCGGCATTCGGAGAAATGTAGCTCCGGCCAATTGCTCTGCCGAAGGCATTCCCGGTGATGGGGAGACCCTTGCCAAGACGATAGAGACCGTACGTGAAAAGACCGGGGTCAGCTTTGAATGCGTCCAAACGGACAATTCCTGGAAAGTATCTGCAACGGGTAAGGCTGCCCATGCTTCCACTCCTAACGAGGGAAATAACGCCATCACCGCTATGCTGGAGCTGCTATCCATGCTACCCTTGCCAGAGGGTGCGGAAAAGGAGACCATTGCTTGTCTGCATCAGCTATTTCCCCATGGTGATCACCATGGCCAGGCTTTGGGGATTGCCATGGAAGACGCTGCTGCGGGAAAGACCACAGTAACCCTATCCTTACTCCATATAGACAATCAGGGATTTGAAGCACAGCTTGATGCCAGACTCAGCCTGGCTGCCACGGAAGAAAATACCAAACAGGCAGTCCATACGCAATTTGCCACCTTGGGATGGGACTGTCAGGGAACTTTCCACCCGGCTCATGTGGTAGATGGAGACTCAGATTTTATCAGGACACTGATTTCCTGCTATGAAACCTTTAGCGGAAACCACGGCTATTGCGAAGCCATGGGCGGCGGCACCTATGTTCACAATGTCCCCGGAGGGGTGGCCTTCGGAGCCGGGGAACATGGCTTCGATTCCCACCTCCATGGTCCAAATGAACGGGCCCGGATCAGCCAGCTCCTGAAAACTGCTGAAATCTACGCAGCCGCCATCGCAGCTCTGTGCAGGTAATACAAAAAGCTGTCATTGCAAACTGATCTACAGATTGCAATGACAGCTATTTTGATGACTGATACAAAAACCTGTTTGAAAGTTTTAACTGTTTTCCGAGGAAAAATTGCGCCAGAAAAGGCAGATGACGGTTTTGGGTTGACGCACAGCAAGGAAGATAACACTTTCTGACGCAATTTAGACCTGTAAGAATTAAGGATTTTAGTCAGCTTATTGTATGAGGTTCCCTATATTCTTAGTCCTCTGGGAGAATGGTTTGCAGATACTCACAGGAACGGGTGATGGAGGTATGGGGGTTTTCCCAGTAAATGGAATCATTGATTTCCAGATCCAAACATCCCTGATAATCGTGCCGTTCCAGCGTACGGACATACCCTTCCAACCGCTCCCGGCCGAAGTCTCCGTCGCCGAGGATCAGATGATGGCTGTCGGAGTAGTGAACCCACGCCAGCTTATCGCCGAAGGTATCACAGTAAGCTTCCAGATTTTCCCCCGCTACTTCCATAGCCACCAGATCCACACAGACCTTAAGGTTGGGAGAGTCTACAAGGGACAACATTCTTGAAATATCCGGTAAGGTTGTGCAGAGATTACTCTCATATGGCTGAAGCTGTTCCAGAATCAGGTCTACTCCCATCCGTTCGGCTGTGTCGCACAGTGCGCGGTAGCTGTCGGCAGTCCGCAGGAAGCCTTCCTCCCGGTTCAGATCCCGGCTGTGACAACCGGTATTCATAAACACCCGGTTCGTACCGAACTGCAGCGCATCCTCCATGGCTGCCTTCATATAATCCAGCGTCCGGCTTCGCAGAGCAAAATCCGGCGTGCTGTAGCTGAAAGGGTAACCCAGAGTTTCCGGGGTGTAGATTACCACCTGCATTCCCAGATCGTCCATCGCCCTGCGCAGCTGGGCGATTTTTTGCCCTGCCTCCCGGGAGCTGTTATAATCCAGACGGCAGTAGTGAGGCGCTCCACCCCACATATCAATTTTCGACAGGCCGCATCTCTTCATGGAGTCCAGATAGTAGGCAAAGCTGTACTGTACATACTGAACGCTCATGACAGCCACATCCTGCATGGTGATACGAGACATAGTAATTCCTCCTGTCCGGTTACAGCGCGTTATGAACAATGCTTCCGTTCATCAGCGTCAGATCCACCTTCAGGCTCCGGGCATCCTCCACCGGGGTGGTGAACAGATTGCCGGACAGAACGGCGATATCCGCCTTCTTGCCGGCTTCCAGCGTGCCCAGAGCGTCTTCGCAGTACAGATTGTAGGCGCCGCCTCTGGTCCAGGCAGTCAGAAGCTCGGTAACGGTCAGCATATTCTGCTTGTTAAAGGGCTCGCCGCCCTCGGGGAAGTAACCGCCCACCGCGTGATAGACCGACTCGGGAATGTTGTCGATGAGCAGGGGCAGATCGGTGCCGCAGCTGAGCAGCACACCGGAATCGGCCATCTTCCGGCGGTTCCAGTAGTAACGGCCCCGGTCCATGCCGATCTTCTCGGCGATCATGGCGAGCTTGCCTTCCCGGTCCGCGATGGACTGAATCTGGGGATAGATTTCCGCAATGACGCCCATGGCGCCCATGCGTTCCAGATCAGCAGGATCGGAGAACTCCAGATCGGTGATGGAATGGCGGTTGACCATCCGGCCCGTTTCATCCCGCCGGCAGGTTTCATAGATGTCCAGAACCTTGCCGATGGCGGCGTCGCCCTGGGCGTGCAGGGAGAAACGGAAGCCCTCCGCGTCCACGGCCCGGGCCTCCCGGCCCAGCTTCTCCCAGTCGATGTTCTGGGCACAGCAGGTATCGGCACAGTTGTAGGGCTTCTTCAGATCGCCGCAGAGCTGGCTGATGGAGCCGTCGGTCATCTGATTGTAGCCGGAGAACCGGACAAATTCGCCGGTGAACTTCTCCCGCATGGCTCTGCCGTATTCCAGATTTGCGTCCGCGGCCACAGGCTGGCTCATGAAATTGACGCGCAGGGTCAGTTCCCCGGCCTGCTCCAGCTCCGCGAGGATATCCGTAAAGCCATAGAACTGGTCAAAGCCCATCTCCTTGACAGAAGTGACGCCCCGGCCGTTCATCATCTTCATATACTTTTTGAATTCCGGAATAATGAAGTCCCGGTCCCCCAGAATGTCCGGCAGCAGACGGACGTATGCTTCGGGATAGCAGGTATCCGGGGTGAAACGGTAATGCTCCATAGCCGCCTGATTCATCCAGCAGGTCTCACAGCCCTGGGCGAACAGAATGGCCGGGCGGCTGCCGAAGGCCGCGTCCAGCGCCGCGGTTCCGTTTACGGGAACCTCCTGGGCGTTCCAGCCATGGCACAGTACGCTTTTTTCCGCGGGAAGGGTGTCGGCATAGGCTTTGGCTGCAGCCACCAGCTCCTCCTCCGTTCTGCAGGCGCTGAGATCCACGCCCACAAAGCCCACGGAATAGCCGGTAAAGAAGCAGTGCACATCCGAGAAACCGGGGGAAATGGTTCTATCCCCCAGAGGCAGAACCTTCGTATTTGGCCCTAGGATTGCGCCGTCCGGCGCACCGTGGCCGACACAGAGGATTTTGCTGCCCGCCACAGCTACAAAGCCGGCGAAGGGCTCTTCTCCGGCGGCGGTAAAAACGCAGTTGGACTGCAGCACAAGATCTGCGTATTTTGACATATTACAGTTCACTCCTAACAGTATGCGCCGTATGGCGGCGGGATAGTAGGGCACTGTGCAGTTGCTGGCAGCTGCACAGTGCCTTGTTCTGTCGGAAGTGGCAGAAGAATACCGAAATCCGGGATGCCGTTGCACACCGGCACCGGGGATCGAATGCACTATAACACGCTGGGAATCCCCGCGCAAGAGCCTGAGGCTAAATTCGTATACTGCGCCAATGCCGCTGGGCGGGTTTTGGACAGAATATGAAATTGGTCTATTCGGAAATAGGGAAACAACCCAGAGCGTGAATCAGCGAAAATGGCACCTTTTGAAAATTGGTATACCTTTGTTTCTTAGTATATACCACTCAAACAGTATAAAGTTCATTTGGTAATATTATTGAAAAGAAATTTGGAATATTAGAAGTTATAAAGTTAGCTGTCCAATTTTAGCCTGTATATATTCGGTCGGTTAGTATCACAGACTTCTTTTTTTGGATAAAAATTTTATAATCATTTTGTCGTAATTGCAAATTGAAATTGGTATTAAAAATCCGTATACTTGTCTTAAAGCCTGGGGCGCGAAAACAGTCGCTTCCACGGCAAATCAAGAAAACGGAGATGAAAAAAATGAAAGCCGCAATGATTGGAGATAACTGCATTGATGTCTATGTGCGCATCAATGGAGAGGAGGTCAACCGCCGCTATCCCACCGGTAACTGTGTGGATACAGGCGTGAACCTGCAAAAGCTGGGAATCCCCACCGCCATTATCAGTACCACCGGCTCCGACGCCGACGGAAAATGGATGCTGGATACCCTGACAAAGGAAGGGCTGGATGTCAGCCATCTGAAAATCGGCGATGGTCAGACTGCCGTTACCTATATGGATATGAACGGCACGGATCGGGTTCACGGCGAGTACATCGAAGGCGTTCTGGAAAACATCGTCTTTGATGACGAGGATGTGGCCTTCGCCGCCGGGCACGATCTGGTTCACACCGCCCTGTGGGGCATGGCGGACAAGGTGCTGCCTGCCATCAAGGCCGCCGGCTGCAAGGCCATCAGCTTTGACTACGCGGACCGTCTGGATCATCCCCTGGTGGAAAGCACCCTTCCCTATGTGGATTACGGCTTCTATTCCTACCACAAGGAGCGGGACGCTTTCATCGAGGACTTTCTGAAGGACAAGGTGAACCGGGGCATGAAGATTGCGGTGGCAACCTTCGGGGACAAGGGAAGCCTTGCCTATGACGGGACGGCTTTCACCTCCTTCGGTATCTTCCCGGCACCGACCGTGGTCAATACGGTGGGCGCTGGAGACAGCTTCATTGCCGGGTTCCTGTATGGAATTCTACAGGGATGGCCGGTGGAAGCCTGCCTGCGCAAGGGTGCAGAGGTTGCTGCCCAGGTGGTGCAGGTTTTTGAACCATGGGTCAATGCATAAATAATGAGGAGGATATTCAAATGACTATGCAGATTGGTATGTTTACATCCGGCTATCAGCGCAATCCCCTGGAGCACTGCTTTCAGGACGCGAAGGAATACGGCTATGATTTCATCGAGCTGTGGGGCGGGCGGCCCCATGCCTACGCCCCGGATCTGAAGGCCGGAGATATCCATGAGGTTCGGCGTCTCATCGACCAGTACGAGATGCCCGTCCGAGGCTACACCCCGGAGCACAACGCTTACCCCTACAACTATATGATCGGCTCCGAGGCCCAGCGGGAGGACGCGGTGAATTACCTGAAGCTGTGTCTGGACATGGCCAAGGAGATGGGTGCGGAGTTTGTGCTGACCAGCCCCGCCAACGGCGGGTATCTGGCCACCTACGATCAGCTTTGGACCCGGCTGGAAAAGACCATTCGGGAGCTGGGCGATTATGCCGCCAAGCTGGAAATCAAACTGACGGTGGAGGCTCTGACCCCCTATGAGTCCAATTTCTTCACCCGGGCCAACGATCTGGTGGAGCTGTTCCGCCGGATTGACAATCCCTATGTGGTGGGCATGTGCGACGTGGTGCCGCCCTTTGTCCAGCACGAGTCCATTATGGCCTACTTTGACAAGCTTGGCCCCAAGATGGATCATATGCACATCATCGACGGCGACAACGGCACGGACAGCCACATCATGCCCGGTGAAGGCTCCATGCCCCTGCAGGAGATGATGCACGAGCTGAAGCGAATCGGCTATGAAGGAACCGCCACCCTGGAGTTGGTCACCGGCTACATCAATGAGCCGAGAATGTACGCAAGACGGGCGGTGAACAACGTCCGGGCCATGATGGCTCAGGCCGGTATGGAGTAAGGTGGACATCAATGACCATTGACATTCATGTGCATCCGGCGTTTTATGCGCCGATTAACGAGGATCCGGCACGGGAGGAGCTGCGGCACCGGGAGCTGGACATCCACAAGAACGGCACCGCACCGCTGGAGCACATCTTCAATCAGATGCGCTGCGCCGGACTGGACCGGCTGTGTCTGCTGCCGGAGGATTATTCTTCCAGCGTGGGCTGTCTGGTGGAAAATGAGGAAATTCGCCGTCTGGTGGATCTGGCACCGGACAAGTTCATCGGCTTCGCCGGTGTGGATCCCCGGGATCCTGCCGCCTGCGAAAAGCTGGAGGACGCCTTCAGCCGTCTGAAGCTCAAGGGTCTGAAGCTTCATCCCGGACGGCACCATGTGATGCCCTCCGATCCTATGATGGAGCCGATTTACGACATCTGCGAAAAATACAACAAGCCCATCCTCTTCCACGCGGGGCTCAGCTGGGAGCCGGACACCCTGACCAGCTACTGTCAGCCTCTGGCCTTTGAGACCGTGGCCGCGAAGCATCCCAGGCTGCGCATCTGCCTTGCCCACTTCGGATGGCCCTGGGTGCGGGAGACCGCCATGCTGATGGTGAAATATCCCAATGTCTACACGGACACCGGTGCCCTTTATTTTGACAACGCGAAGGAGTTCTATACCCAGATGCTGACTCGGGATATCCCCACTACCTGGATTGACCGGAGCCTGCGGCATCAGGTAATGTTCGGCTCCAACAATCCCCGGTTTGAGCAGATCCGCATGGCCCAGGCCATTCGGGAGTTGGGCTTCCGGGAGAGCACGCTGGAGCTGATCATGGGCGGCAACGCCATAGAGTTCCTGGGCGGACTGGATTGAGGAGGCGGCACCATGTTTGTGAAAACCATCCATCTGCTGACAAAGCAGTACGTTCAGTTTCAGGTGATTACCCCGGAGGTCGAGAAAATCGTGGCAGAAAGCGGCATTCGGGAGGGTATGGTCACCGTACTGACCAAACACACCACTACCGGTGTGACAGTCAACGAAGCACTGGAATGCCTGGAGAGCGATATGCAGAATGCGTTGGCGCTCTTTGCTCCGGAAGATCGTCCCTACAGCCACGCCCGGATGCTCCGGGACTACGGCTCCACCGCCGGAAATCCCACCGGACACCTGAAGGCCATGCTCACCGGAAATCACTGCCATTTCCTGATTCAGGATGGCGTTCTTCAGCGGGGCGGCGCGCAGGATGTCTATTTCTGCGAATTTGACGGCCCGGCCTCCAGAAATGTCCTTGTCATTGTTGAGGGACAATAACCGATTATGACAATGACCTCCGCAATGCAGGTCTTGTTGTGATAAATCTGCCGGAAAGGGCAGGTAAATACCGACACTACGCATACCCCAAAAGATTCGCTGCGGATTGCACAGCCGCAGATGAGGAAAAAGTGAAAGGAGAGACATTCTTATGTCAAAAAATCCCGCGGAAAAGACCGATCTCGGTCGTAAACTGGGCCTGGGCGCCGTTCTGGCACTGGGCGTCGGCACCACTGTCGGTTCCGGCATCTTCTCTTCCCTGTCTGAGGTAGCGGGCGCTGCCGGCAGCAGCCTGTTCCTGGTGCTGGCCTTCATCATCGGCGGCCTGCTCCAGATTCCTGCAAACTTCTGCTACGCGGAGCTGGCCTCCGCCTATCCCGAGGATGGCGGTCAGTACGTCTACTTCCGGGAAGCCGGTTCCCGTCCTCTGGCCTTCCTGTGCGGCTGGATCAGCTTCTGGGCAACCGATCCTCCCTCCATCTCCATTATGGCTCTGGCCATCGTGAACTATCTGGCTTTCTTCATCCCGATTCACGGTCTGGCGCTGAAGCTCATCGCTGTGGCCTTCGTGTTGGTGTTCATGTTTGTGCATCTTCGCTCCGTTGAGGGCGGCGGCAAGTTCCAGACCGTCATCACTGCGCTGAAGATTCTGCCCTTCGCCCTGATTATCGGCATCGGCGTGTTCTTCATCAAGGGTGAAAACTTCCTGTCCACCGCGCCTCTGGCCGGTTTTGCAGGTGCCGGCAGCATCATGGCCCTGCTGGCCGGTGTCTCCGCTACTACCTGGTCCTTTGACGGCATGGGCGCCGCCTGCTATATGTCCGGCGAGATCAAGGACCCCGAAAAGAACCTGCCCCGGGGCCTGATCCTGACCGCTTTCATCGTCCTGGCCCTGTACGCCGGTCTGACCTCCGTGGCTTCCGGTCTGCTGACCGTTGATGAGCTGGCTGCCTCCGACGCTCCCATCGCCCTGCTGGCCTCCAAGATCCCCTTCATCGGCAACTACGCCGGCACCATCGTGGCCATCATGGCCATCATCGTGGTCATCGGCTCTCTGTCCAGCTGCATCATGTTCCAGCCCCGGATCGAGTACGCCATGGCAAAGGACGGCCTGTTCTTCAAGTCCTTCGCCAAGGTTCACCCCAAGTACGAGACTCCCTACTTCTCCATCATCGTGCAGTGCGCCGTGGCCATCGTTCTGATCTTCGCCACCAGCCTGTCCGACCTGCTGGGCTACTTCACGCTGGTGGCGCTGCTGAAGAACTTCCTGACCTTCGGCACCATCTTCGTGCTGCGCAAGAAGGAAAACTACAACCCCGCTTACCGGATCCCCTTCGGCCCTGTCATGCCCATTATCGCCATGTTCATGACCGGCACCCTGATCGTCTCCACCTTCGTGTGGGCGCCTGTGGCCGGCTTGGTCTGCGCCGTTGTGGCTGTTGCCACCGGTCTGCCCGTGTACTATATGTGGGAGAAGCAGAACCGGAAGGCAGCCTGATTCCGGCTTGACAGCGATGATATTCCCAGTGTAAAATATCCCTGAGGGCTGTACGGTCCCAATCCACAAAAAATGGAAAGGAGATAGGATTTATGGAACAAAAGCAGCGTGTCCGCCATCGCGAGGAGGCTGTTGAGCTGATTGAGTGCTATCTCCAGACAAACGATATTCCGCCCCACGGGAAGCTTCCCGCGGAACGGGAAATGTGCGAAATGTGGGGGCTGAACCGCACAACGCTGCGCGCTGCCATCCGCCGTCTGACGGAAATGGGCAGACTGTACAGCCTGAAGGGATCAGGGACATATGTTGCGCCGCCCAAGCTGGAGCGCAATCTTCAGGATGCAAAGTCCACCACGGAATCCGTCAGAGGGGATGGTCGTCAGCTGAAAACCACTGTGCTGGAGTCTGAGGTGATCCTTGCAGACCACTACATTTCAGAAAAACTACAGGTTCCGGAAGAGACAAGGGTTCTGTTTATGCGCCGACTGCGGATTATGGATGGGGTTCCCTACATTATCGAAACGAATTATGTAAACTTATCTCTTTGCCCACGCCTGATCGATCATGATTTTACCAATGAGTCATTGTATCGGGTGCTGAGTTACTATAATGTTTTCCCATTCAGCGGAGAAGAAAGCATTGGAATCACATATGCCACGGAATCGGAAGCAAGGCAGCTTCGCATAGACGAGGGTGGCAGCCTGTTCTTCCTGACCGGCATTGCCCGGGATTACAGCAATGTTCCGGTGGAGTTCTTCAAGTCGGTGGCGCGACCGGATATGGTTCGCTTCTCCAGCATTCTGCGCAAGTATCAAACGGAGCCTGAAAGGAGATAACTTCTATGAAACTGGCAGCAGTTGGCAGTAACTGCGTTGACTTCTACAGCAATATCGAAAACGGCAAGGCCTACCCCGGCGGTGGCCCTGTAAACATGGCAGTCTACACGGTTCGCCTGGGCGGCGAGGCTTCCTATACCGGCCCTGTGGGCGACGACGTCTACGGAAAAATCATGCAGGAGGCCATCGCGGCCAAGGGCGTGGATACCTCTCATCTGCATGTGAAACCCGGCAAGACCGCCGTCTCTCAGGTGGAGCTGCTGGAGGGCGAACGGGTATTCGGCGATTATGAAGAGGGCGTTCTGGAGGACTATACCCTCTCCGAGGAAGATATGGACTTCATCCAGACCCATGATATGGTGGTTTGCGACCTGTGGGGCAAGGTTGAGGGGCAGTTCCAGGCGCTGAAGGCCCGGGGGATTCCCACTGCCTTTGACTGCGCCACCCGTCCCGAGGATGAGGCCAGCCAGGTCGCCATGCCCTATACGGACTACCTCTTCTTCTCCAGTGATGACGGTGACACACCTGCCCTCCGGGATCAGATGAAGGGATACCACTCCCGGGGCCCCAAGCTGGTAATTGCCCTGCTGGGCGAGCATGGCAGTCTGTGCTACGATGGAACCGAGTTCCATAAATTCGGCATCGTCCCCTGTGAACACGTTGTGGACAGCATGGGCGCGGGCGACAGCTATATCGCTGGCTTCCTATACGGCATTGTGGAGGGTCTGACCATCGATGAGGCCATGGAGAAGGGGGCGGCCAACGCCACCGAGACGCTGAAGTATTTCGGCGCATGGTAAGAAGATAAACAATTTCGGAGGGATCCCTATGGACAAATCAAGCGGATTGACGCCCCTGTATATGCAGCTTCGCGAGATCGTTCGCTATAAAATTGAGACTGGGGAATTTGCGCCCTGTACGGCGCTGCCCTCCGAAAATGAGCTGGCGGATGAGTACGCCGTGACCCGGCAGACCGTTCGCAATGCCATTGACACTCTGGTGAATGAAGGCCTGCTGCGGCGTGTATCTGGGAAAGGCGTCTTTGTCCTGGGAACCCGCATAGAACGGGATCTGGAAGTGCTGAAAGGTTTTACCCAGACCATGCTGGATCGAAATGTGACGCCCTCCATTAAGGTTCTCAAGAAAATGATACGTCCTGCCGGGGCGAAATACGCTATGATGTTCGGGATTCATCCGGAAGACGAAATCTTCTATATCAAGCGGATGTGCTACGGCAATGGTGAGCCGGTTTCCCTGGAAGAGATTTTTGTTCCGCGGAATCTGGTGCCCAAGATTCAGGGCATAGACCTTTCTGTTTTTTCCCTGTACGAAATCTACGAGCTGTACGGAATCAAGCTGGAGCGGGCACGGCAGACGCTGGATATGGTGCATCTGGAACCCAATGACGCCAATCTGCTGGGTATTACCACCCAGACGCCAGTGCTTCTGTTTGAATGTACAAGCTATGATGAGCAGGGACGCATCATCGAGCAGAGCCGCAGCTATACCCGGGGAGACAAGGGGCGGTTTACTGTGCACTTCCAGCGATAATGCGGAAGGAGTAAATCAATGGGATTGTTTACGGGGGATTTTTATTCCGAATGTCTGGCAATGACCACCCAATTGCGGGTGATCTTTCCGGAACTGTCCAATGATGTGACACCGGTATTCAGTGGAGAGCCCATGGTGCTGTACCTGCTGCACGGACTGTCCGCCAACAGCGGGGAGTGGACCCGGTTTTCCAAGATTGAATACTATGCCAAGAAGTACAATTTTATCATAGTCATGCCGGAGGTTCAGCGGAGCTTTTATTGTGACAGTGTCTCCGGACCACGGTACTTTACCTATATTGCGGACGAGCTTCCGAAGATCTGCGAAAAATGGTTCCGCTTTGACAGCAGCCGGGAAAACACCTTCATTGCCGGCGAGAGCATGGGTGGCTACGGCGCTGTGAAGGTTGGCCTGAACCGACCGGAACGTTTTTCCGGAATTGCCTCCCTGTCCGGTGTTCTGAACTATCCGAGACTTGCCCGGCAGGTGATGTCCGGGCAGTGGCCGGATCTTCTGCCCCAGGAGCTGCGGGCTCTGCACGGGGCAACGGGTCTGCCGTCCGAGGAAGAGGATGTGATTCCTCTGGTCTGCCGGCAGGCGGACAACCCCCAGCGTCCAAGGCTTATCCAGCTGTGCGGCACCTCGGATTTTCTCTATGAGGACAATCAGACCTTCCGCCGGGCGGCGGAAGCGGCGGGCTATGGCCATATTTATCTGGAAGCACCGGGGGATCACGAATGGCCCTACTGGGACAAAGCGATTCAGTACGCTTTCCAGTTCTTCCGCAATATGGATATGAAAAACACACCAATCTATTAACAAGTCGTCTTTTTGATAAGAAAGGATCGAGAATAGTATGAATTACGAATCGAAAGCTTGGGCCGAGGCTAAGGGTGCCTGCCTGCGCAACTTCAACGAGCAGGGCGATATCGACAGTGTCAATGGTGCGCTGGCTCTGCGTCCCCAGATTGAGAAGATTGTGGATCAGATCTGGGAGGAAGGCTTTGACAACATCTATTTCATCGGTATCGGCGGCACCTACGCTTCCGCGATGCAGGTTGAGGTCTATATGCGGGGCAAGTCTTCTCTGCCTGTATATGTGGAGAATGCCGCGGAGTACCTGACCACTGGCAACAAGCGGCTGACTGACCGCTCTGTGGTCATCTACTCCACCGTCTCCGGCAACACCAAGGAAATGGTGCAGCTCATTGACACTGTGAAGGCTCAGGGCGTGCGGGTGTTCGCCTTCATCGATACCCCCGGCTCCACCCTGACCCAGGAGGGCAAGTGGGATTATCTGGTGCTCTACCCCAAGAACGAGCAGCTGAAATTCTACATGGTCGCCAATTACCTGATGTACAAGAATGGTGAGTTCCCCGACTATGACCGCTACAATCAGGAGATGGAAGCCCACCTGGCGCTGGATCTGGTGAACATTGAGAAAATCTCCGATGCATGGGCTTACGACTATGCGGAAAAGAAGGTTGCCTTCCTGAAGGAGCATCCCGATCTTCCCCACTACTTTGTGGGTGCCGGCAACCAGTGGGGCGCCACCTACTCCTACGCCATGTGCTACTGGGAGGAGCAGATGTGGATTCGTACCAAGTCCATTACCTGCCCCGAGTTCTTCCATGGTATGCAGGAGATTCTGGTGGCAGATACTCCTGTGACCCTGTTCATGGGTGAAGATGAGCAGCGTCCTCTGGCGGAGCGGGTGGCTCGGTTCCTGCCCAAGGTCTGCGGCAACTATACCATCATTGACACGAAGGAGCTGCCCATGGAGGGCATCAGTTCCGAATTCCGCGGCTCTTTGTCCCATCTGATGATGCACGCCGTGAACAACCGCGTGGATGCTTACATGGAGCTGTTCCTGCGCCATCCGCTGTCCATCCGCCGTTACTACCGGCAGTTTGATTATTGATAGCTTTCCTCTCCTTACTCCCTGCTGCGGGGGCTTCGGCCCCCAAAGCGGGCGGAGCGAGGGATTGTCAGCTCCCGGCTGTGCCTGGGAGCTTTTTTGCAAAGGAGAATGTGTATGCTTTGGACCGAGCAACTATTTCATGTCAAAAAGCCCATCATTGCCATGCTGCATCTGGCTCCTCTGCCGGGATATCCCAGATTCCGCTATGGGGATTCCATGGCAGTGGTGGTGGCTCACGCAAAGACCGATCTGGCTGCTACCGTAGATGCGGTCTTTGCCCGGGGAACCTTCAGCGGGGTTTATGTGGGTGACGGCGGCTTGTATAACAACGACTTTTCAGCGCTTCTGCGGCGAAGGGCATCACTGCATCTGGATGCTCTGAAAATGCTCTATTTCATCAATCCGGAGTCAGACAGGAATGTGGCCCCCCGTCCTTTGTCAGAGATTGCCTGCTCCACTATCTTTAAGACCCACCCGGACGGCCTGTGCATCAGTGCCAATGCCGCAGCTCAGGACGTGGATGATGCGCTGATCGCCAGCGTGAAGCAGGCAGTGCGGGAGGTGGCGGTGCTCTGCAATACCGGCTGCCGGCAGGATACCATCGCCCGGAAGCTGCGCCTTGGGGATGCCGCCGTGGTAGGCACCTTCTTTAATGAGGGCGGCAAACTGGAGCGTGAACGACTGGAGAATCTGCGGGTGAACATCCGGAGAGTTCGGGAATTTATGGATATGGTTTATCGGTTTCGGGCAGAGCTGGAGGGGTGCGAAAAATGAAGCTGCTGGCCATGGATCTGGATGGCACCACCGTGAACCGGCAAGGTCATCTGGGCGAAAAGACCAAAGTGGCTCTGACCCAGGCCAGGAGCCAGGGGCATAGGGTGGTATTTGCCACCGGGCGGCGGAACATCGATATGTTCTCCTTCTGGCCCGAGAGCAACTATGCGGATTATCTGCTGCTGAACAATGGCGGAAAGTTAATTCGCACGGCAGACAACGCCGTGCTGTTCAACGAGACCATTCTCCCGGAAACCGCCAAGGCACTGATTCACCGCTGTCTAGAAGAGAACTGGCAGCTGCACGTTATCAGTGGAGACTACTGGGGTGTCAACAAGTGGAATGACGGCCTGCAGGATTACATCGATTATTTAGGTACTGGGCCGGTGCGCTATCATCAGCTGGCACAGACACCTTGGCAGTCCGTGGAGGGCTTCATGGCTACAGCAGACCGGACGCCAATTTGCAAATGGATTACGCAGCAGGCACTTCCACTGAGTTTCACACCCTCCGAGGACACCTGTACCGATATTATGGCCCAGAATATCAGCAAGTGGAACGGTTTGCAGCGGCTGATGGCGCTGCTGGGCATTTCTGCGGATCAGGTCGTTGCGGCAGGGGATTACACCAATGATTTGCCCATGATTCAGGGTGCGGGTATCGGTGTGGCAGTCGCCAACGCCCTGCCGGAGGTAAAGGATGCGGCGGACTATGTGACCGAACGGGACTGCGACCACGACGCGGCCGCGGAAATCATCGAACGCTTTTTATAAGGAGGCAAGGAGAATGTCACAGGCGTATTTTTTGGGAATTGACACAGGAACCAATTCCAGCAAGGGTGTGATTATGGATGATCCCGGCAAGGTCATTGCCGTCTGCTCCACCCAGCACGAAATGATGAATCTTCAGCCCTTGACATTATGAGCACGACGCGGAAAAGGACTGGTGGGAAAACATATATAAAATGTGAAGCTACTGTTCCCACCATTTTCCCGATATCGCTGTTCCATCCGTATAAGTCCAGCTTTGCGCAGATCATGCAGTGCCCGACGGGTGGTAGATTCAGATATCTTCAAATCTTTGGAAATGGTGGGGATAGAAGGCCAGCAGATGCCATCTTTATTGGCGCGATCGGCAAGGTATCTATACACGGAAATCGCCCTGTGGGGCAGGTTCATTCGGTATAGTTCTGTAAAATTACGCATATTTTTTCCTCCTGTACAGGTGGGGCTGAACTGCCCTACCTGTTTTGTTATGTTTTGAGAGCAGTTTTTTCAGGCATAGAAGCCGTTTTCAGGTTTGGTTTTGCTGGCAGCGTTTCCTCGGAAAATACCAGCGGATACTCGGAAAGAATGGCTTTTTCCAACTCTACTTTCCCGGCGTAATGCACCAGGCGGCTTCCGCGATTCTCCATCTGCAGAGGCTTTTCAAAGCGGATACCCCACTCAAAGAACAGTTTCAGTTTCGTTTTCATTGGGTGGGTGCCGGTTTTCATCACCACAAAGCTACCCTTGGGCATGGACTTCAGCTCATCCGGGGACATCAGCGGTCGCTCCATCATTTGCAGGGATTGGGAGTTGTTGTCCTTGCCCTGGGTCACAGAGCCTGACAGAACTGTGCGGCTGCCGAGATTTTCGGAGAGGGCTGCCGCAGTCTGGCTGTTGGGAGCGAAGCCGCCGAAGATGGTATCCTGACAGTTGTCTGCCAGAATTTCCGCACCCTCTTTGCCATAGTTTTTCTCCAACTGAGCGAGGCTCTGGATGATGGGCACCAGCGTCAGCCGCCGGGAGCGGCCTGCGGAAAACAGGGGCAGAATATCGAAAGGCGGCATGGTTCCCAGCTCATCACAGAAAAACACTGCACGGTTTGGCAGCTTCCCGCCATGCTCATTTGCCACCGAAAACAGCTCCCGGGCCAGGTTCTGAATCATCAGGCTGGCTAATTTCACTCTTGGATACCACTTTTCCAGGCGTTAACCGCTTGTTCAGGAGTCCCGTTCGAGCGGATGGCAAGGAAAAATGGCTGGACTTTGTAGATACTTTCTGGCATTGTGAGTGTGTTGGCAAGCTATCTGAAAACAAGTTCTCCGCAAAATACCAAAAGTGGTGTCAGCAGAATGGTTACAATTTCAGCCAAGCTAAGGCACAGGAACTCCATTCTTTCGCTCGGAGCTGCATCACCTCATTACCCAAAAGCGAAACTACCAAGCTGCTGGTAAAACAGGCCATTATTCAGCTTCAGGCAACATCTTCTGCCCTGGCTGCGTTGAAGCAGGAGATGAACACCCTGGCAGAGCAACTACCGGAATACCCCGTTGTCATGGGGATGTTTGGTGTCGGCCCTGCGCTCGGTCCGCAGCTCATAGCTGAGATTGGTGATGTCCGCCGGTTCCATTCTAAGAAAGCCCTGGTTGCTTTCGCTGGTATTGATGCGCCTCCATATCAGTCCGGCCAGATGGATGTCCGTAGTCGCAGTATCTCAAAGCGGGGATCCTCAGCACTGAGGAGAACACTGTTTTTGGTCATGACCGTCTATCTCCAGCAGTCTCCTGAGCAGGAACCGATCTACCAATTTATGGACAAAAAGCGAGCCGAGGGAAAGCCATACAGGGTCTACATGATGGCTTCCGCAAACAAGTTCCTGAGGATCTACTATGCAACCGTAAAAGCCCATCTGGAAGCTCTAAACGCAACATAGCAGGCAGTCTCGCATTACGGTCAGCCGCCATTCAAAAAAGGAGTGCAGAGCGGCTGTACGAAGTACGGCCTTTTTACGCTACATTTTTTCTAAAAATTCCACTTGACTTTTATTAGCAGGTCTTGTTATCCCGCTTGTTTCATGGTATCATTTCACCCAGTGCGTAAAGAGAAGGAGAGATTCAAAATGAGCACTGCCATTCGCCACACACGTCAGGAACTGCTCAGGCAGCAGGAAGCGGTTTTCAGCAGCATCCCCGGCATGAACGCCCTGCGTCACGCCGCCCTGGAGAGCGTTCCGGAGCTGGAAGCCAAGTACCCGGATGCCGCCTTCGCCCTGATGATCTCTGACAACCTGTTTGTCGGTGACCGGGAACAGAATGAAATCCACCAGAAGGCATACACTGCCATCCTGAACGGTGAGTCCATTACCGGGGTACGGTTCAAATATGACTACGACCTGGAGTCCTACCTGCTGAAGCATATGTGGGACTAATCCATTCACGCAAAAAGGCCGCTATGGTTTCCCTTCGGATTCCATAGCGGCCTTACTCCATTTCCATGTCCATACATTCTTCCTGATGGGCAGCAGTGATATTCACATAATCCCCGATGATACTCAGGGCGGAATCATAGCTCTGGCACTGGAAAATCCTGTTACGCATCTCCTCTGCCTGTTCCTGCATCCCATTCTTTCGCAGCGTCTCCGATGCTTTACCCATAAGATGAAAGATGTTTCCGTCAGTCCCTATGAGGGGACAATCCGGCTTGACAAGCTCAGGCTCCTTTTGTTTCTGAACCTGCACAAAATCGCCGAGACGATTGGGAACATAGTCAGACAGCCAGGTGCCGCCGAAGGTGGAATGAGTTGCCAACCGCCATACGGCAAGCTTTCCCATATCCAGCTCCATATCCTTCTTAAAAGGGAACAGCAGGCACGTCAGCCCGTCATGCTGGAAGGTATAGGCTTCCTCAAATCTGGCGCCCTTTTTGAGAATTCCTTCTTCGGTGAGAATCTGGTTGATACCATCCAGCCATTCCTGGAGATCGCCGCCGCAGCCTTGAAGGACAAGTCCCTCCTGATCTCCCATCCGGCGGAGCTGCTCAGTGGAAATCTTCTGAATACTCACAGCTTCATCTCCTCCATCCTCGTGCCCTGTTCCTGAGCGATCTCCTGCTGGTTCAGTTTTCGGAAGCTGTCCACACCGGGAATCAGCGAAAGGCTGCGCCCGTTATCCCAGGCAACGCCGATCTGCCCCGCATCGTCCACATACCGCACAGTACCTCGCGTTCCGGGTTCTACCGGGGCATATGGGTCATCCATACTGTTCAAGACAATTCGCGTGCCGGGTGGATAACACCTCCGGTTGAACTCCACCTGCCCACGGCTGGGAAAAGGTATGTTCATATTGGTTCCTCCTTCTTTGATAGTTTCATCAGTCGTGTGCGCATACATTCTCCGTCCCCGCCCTGGCACAGAAAGCCATGCCCGGGAAAGGGGCACCCCTCGCACAGCGGGGAGGCTGCACAGATGGGCTTTTCAGTCTGTGCGGGAGGTCCTGTATGGGAACGGTATTCCGGTCTGATTCTGTTTGGCTTGGAATTTGCTTTGTTCGGATTCTTCAATTTTAACCTCCATTCCTCCGGCGCCCTTTTTCAGACGCGGGATATTATGCCAAGAAAACAAAAAAGCCGTCCTCCCTGAAACAGGAGAACGGCTGAGGAGAGAGTGCTGAGAGGCAGCACCCTTTTTGAAAAAGAAAAAGCCGGGATTCTTATGGCGCTGCTGCGCCACAAAAAACCGGCTGATCCACATATGATAATTTTCTGAAAACTCTATAAAAAAGCTGTGCCCTTTTTGAAATTCTGCCCGAAATCAAAAAGGGCGCTGCTCATATTCCATTCAAATCGAGGGTACGGGCTTCTGAACTTCGGTGATATCTATTTACTACGGAATGATATCTATGAAATACGCAAAAAACGTGTTAACATTTTACCTGAGAAGTCAAAACAATTCTGTTTTAATAATTACTGAATAAAATGAAATGTACACTATAAACTCAACTTTTAACAGTTGATATCTATAGTGTACACTACAAATGGTGCCGCTAACCGGAATCGAACCGGTACGAAGATCACTCTTCGGCAGATTTTAAGTCTGCAGTGTCTACCTGTTCCACCATAGCGGCGTATTCAATCCCTTCAAATGAAGGGATATGAAGTTGGAGGGATGTGTTGGAGGGATGTTCCAACACAGAGAAAAATCAAATTGAAAAAGTTGGCTGTTTGCAAGCACAATTCGGATTGGGTGCTGGGTTCAGCCCAGCGGATTTTAAGTCCACTATGTCTACCATTCCATCATAGCGGCGTATTCAATCCCTTCAAATGAAGGGATATGAAGTTGAAGAGATGTTTTGGAGGGATGCTCCAAAACAGAGAAAAGTTAAATGCGAAAGCCCCGCCGTTTGCAAGCACGTTTCGGGCTGGGTGAGAGCCACCGTGTCAGATCAATGCTTCCGCATACTCAAAATCTTTGTTGGGAACGTAGAGATCGTATGCAATCTGGTACTCCGCCAGCTGACCGAAAGCGCCGGTTTGCTGGTTGGAATTATGGGATTTCAGCAGGGTTTTGATGCCATGCTCCTCAAGAATACGTACCTTGGATTTTATGGTTTCCATGGAAAAACTCGAGAAAACACAGCGGTGAGTCAAAAAATAGAAACAACTGCCCATACCTTGCACCTCCGATCCGGGAATCGTCTTGGCAAACATGGCTCCAGAAACACTATTTATTCTAACACAAACAGGCAATGCCGTCAAGTATCACAGCTGGTCGAGATTCAGGGAAAACGCGCCGAGACAATGTTCTGTAAACCAGTTCAGCTCCGGCAGGTTCATGGCCTTCATGGCTTCCCAGGTCTGGCGGGCGGCGGAGTCAAATTCCGTGTTGCCCGCCTTCTGCTCTTCAAGACACTTGATGTGGGCGCTGAGTTTGTCCGCTGCCTTCACAATGGGAAGCAATGCCTCGTCATCCTCCAGCACGTCGTGAGCATAGCTCTCCCGAAGCTCCGGCGGCAGCATGTCCAGCAGCCGCTCCCCAGCCGCCCGCTCCACCTGCTTATAGGCGGCCTTGATGTCCGGGTTGTAATACTTAATCGGTGTGGGCAGGTCGCCGGTGAGAATCTCCGAGGCGTCGTGGTATAGCGCCGCCACAGCGCACCGATCCGGGTCGGGGGAGGGGAGTCCCAGAATGTCCCGGCGAATTAACGCCAGAGCGTGGGCCAGCACCGCGGTCATGTAGCTGTGCTCGGCAATGTTCTCCGAGAAGGTGTTGCGCATCAGGCCCCAGCGGGTGATATTGCGCATCCGGCCCAACAGGGCGTAGAATTCATTTGCCATGGATGATTTCCTCAATTTTTTCTGTCAGTTGGGCGGGACTTTCACAGAAATGAGCCCCGCCGGCCCCTTCAATGTCCGCTTTGTCCCGGAAGCCCCACAGGACGCTCAGGCAGGGCACCCCGGCGTTTTTCGCGGTGACCACGTCCACCTCGCTGTCGCCCACGTACACACAGGTATCCGCGCCGATGGCCCGGCAGGCCTTGTACACCATATCCGGGGCGGGCTTGCGGGGACAGTCCGGGGTTTCTCCAAGGGCAAAAATGCCGGGAAACACCTCCGCGCACAGGGCCTTCACCGCACCGTCCGGCTTGTTGGACACCACCGCGATGGGATACTTGGCTTTTAAAACCTCCAAGGCCTCCAAGACCCCATCGTAGGGCCGGGTTTTTACCTGACAATGGGCGGTGTAATAGGGCTTATAAATGCGCAGCACCCGCCCCACTTCCTCCGGGGAAGCCCCCGCCGGCAGGGACATTCGGATCTGATTTTCCGCTCCGTTGCCCACGAATCGCCGCAACTCCGGCAGCGTCCGTTTGGGGTAGCCGCACTGAGCAAGCGCGTAGTTGGTGGCGTCCAGCAAATCCTCCAAAGTATTCAGCAAAGTGCCGTCCAAATCGAATAAAATGCCTGTTTTCATCTTACAATCCTCTGTTTTTCAGTATCCGAATATCTTCCCCCACGAAGGTCAGGAGCAGAAAGCTGCCCTGCAGCCGGGAGGCAATCTGGGGCGAATACCGCCTTCCCAGCTCGTCCATATTGAGATTGGTGGAGACCACCACGGGCTTATTTTCCAAAATCCGGTCGTTGAGCAGAGTATACAGGGCGGCAGTGGCGAACTGACCCGGCATTTCCGTGCCCAGATCGTCCAGAATCAGCAGGTCACAGTCGCTAAAACGGGCCGCTTCCCGGCGGGCTTCCTCGCTGGGATTGAACTTTGCCTGTTCCAGCTTGGAGAACAGGTGCCCGGCGGATTCATAGACGACGCTGTAGCCCCGGTCTGCCACGGCCCGGGCGATACAGGCGGATAAAAAGGTTTTGCCCAGTCCCGTGCCGCCTACGAACAGCAGATTTCCCGCGCTGGGGGTGAAGGTCAGCGCGTAGGTGCGGCAGACCTTCAGATTCCGCTCCATGATGGTCCGGGGGCTGGCACCGTACTTGGGGTCAATCCGGTCGGGGTAGTAGTCCAGCCGGAACTGGTTGAAGGTATCCCGGCTGCCGGAGAGAATGGACACCTCCTTTTTCTGCTCCTGCCGGCACAGCTCCCGCAGGCACTCGCACATATTGGAGCCGATGTAGCCGCTGCCGCCGCATTTGTCACAGATGGGGCTGTCGTCCAGATACCCTTCCTCAAAATTCTCCATGGCGAGAATAGCCCGCTCCTGCTGTAATTCTAAATTCTGCTGTCTTGCCTGTTCCAGAAGCTCCCTGCCGTCGCTGCCCTGCTGGAAGGCAGCATAGGCCGCCTGAGCCATGGTCTGGCGCAAAAGCATATCGATTTCCCGGATTCTGGGCACCCGGGCGTAGGCCACCGCCAGATGCTGCCGGTTTTCGGACTCCCGGTCTTCTTTTGCCTGTGCCAGCCGCGCCCGCGCCCGGCTGACCACCTCCGCACTGTATGCCATGGATTATTCCTCCCGCAAAACTCTTTGAATTGCCGCGATTTCCGCTTCGCCCAGTTCGCCGGAGCCGCCCTTGGGCGCCGCGGCTTTTCTGTCGCCGGAACGGACATCCTCCGCTGTGCGCAGGCCCTGAGAATGCCAGCGCTGCAAAATCTTGTTCATGTAGGCCCAGTTGAGCCCGCCGGTATTCAGGCAGGTGCGCTCATAGGCTATGGAAATCAGTTCCTCGGACATATCCATGTCCAGCCAGCTCTGGGCGTACTTTTCCTCGGCGGCGGTGAGGTTTCTGCCCCGGATTTGCAGCAGATTCATGAGCCGGGACAGCCGGGAATTGCGGACGTTCTCGGCCTGAATGAAGGCGGCGGCGTCCTCCACGGAGTCGATGCCCCGCTCCGCCCAGGCGTAGGCCTCCTTTTCGATGGTGCGCAGGCTGGGATTGCGCAGACTGCCCCTGCGCCGGGCACGCTCCTTGCAGTAGCACACCAGCACGGAGATCAACTCCGGGGTCATGCCCAAGTATCGGACAAAGCCCAGCAGGATTTTCAGCTCCTCGGTGTTGAGACTTCTGCCCAGCAGCCGCTGCACCTCCCCATAAAGGCCCCGGAAGGAGGAATCGCCGTCCATGGCTTCCAGCACATCCTTTTCCGAGTACCCCGGACGTTCCCCGGGGGCGATATGGCTGACCCGGTCGTCCATCAGCAGGCCCAGCTGCCGCAGCGTCGCCTCGGCGCAGCCAAGCCGAGACTCGTTCATATGTAGGTCCACCGCGGCGGTGCTCAGTTCGTTGCCGCTATGCAGGTACAGATACAGAAGCGCCGCGTCCGGGCTGGCGGCGGACAGAATCAGGCGCATATCCTTCTGTGAAATTTTCAGCTCTTCCGTCATCATTGGACATTTCCTCACAAATTTCGCTACTTAAAGACATTATAGCACAGCTTTCCTTTTGGGACAACGGAAAAGAGCAGAAGTTTTTTGGAAAAAGCCGGCCTTCTTTTTGTCAGGCCACAGGATATTGTGGCGGCAGGGGCAGAACCGGACTAAAAAAGCTCCCCGCCTATGGGGCAGGGAGCTATTTCATGCAGCCTTTCAGCAGCCCAAAGGCCACCCCCAGCATGGCAAGGGGAATGAGAATCAGCACGCCGCCGGCAAAAATCAGGCACAGCACCAGCAGCGGTACCGCCAGGGTGAACAGTATGGACGCCGCGATTTTTGCCGCGCCCCAGGCAACTCGAAACGCAAGGCCGATTGTTTTGAAAAGCAGCCAGACAAACAGAACCGTCAGAAGAATTTCCAGCATGGCTTCCGCCTCCTTTTTTTCCAGAGTATAGCAGATGCGCGGGGAAAATGTGTTGCGAATGTGTTACATTCCGGCAAATTGAGGGCCCCTCTCCGCAGGGGAGAGGGGCCGGATGTATTTTTACAGGGAAGAATAGCCGAAGCTGTTTACCAGCGCGTCCACCTTTTTGCCTGCCTTGCAGTAGGGGCATTCGTGGTAATCGTAGCTTTCGTAGTCCGGCAGGTCGGCAATGGAGTAGACGGAACGCACGGGATAGCCCGCCACTTCGTCCACAGCCCGGTAGATAGCGGCGACACCGGCCACCTGACCGCCGTAATACTGGATGGCTTCGATGGAGCGCTTGGCAGTGAAGCCGGTGGTGACGGAGGCCATCAGCACCAGAACGTGCTTGCCGCGGATCATGGGCTGAATGTTCTCCCGGAAGATGATCTGGGAATTGGCGTTGTACTCCGGCTCCACCACGTAAATGGTTTCGTGGGCGTTGATGGTGCGGAAGCCGGACTTGGTCAGCTCTTCGGCGATGCAGGTGCCCAGCACCGCCGTGCCGTCCAAACACAGCACCGTATCCACGGGGGTATCGTTGACAAAGTTGGAAACCAGCTGATAGGCGCTGTCCCGCGCTTCGCTGAGACGGGTCTTCTGATAGGTGATGTCAACGTAGTAGTTGATATGGGAGTGGTTGGTCACGAAATGACCCTTGGCAATCCGCAGGGGGGCGTTGCCGCGCTTTACAGGCAGTTTTACAAGCTGGATCATAATTTCTTCCTCCATTTGTTGTGGGTTATCAAAAAGAAAAGGCGTTTTTCAGCCCGGCGCAAGCGTTTTTTGCCGGCCCCTGGAAAAACGCTTTTTTTGATTATACCCCCCACAGCCCCAAAACGCAAGGGCAAACTGCCTAAATAGCTGCCAAAAATCAGCACCTAAACTTGGACATATTGCGCAAACGCAGGGACTTTTCCTGCCGCCGGAACTGCTGACCAATGATTTTGCAGATTTTTCCGGTGCGGATCATCCAGTTGACCTTGCCAAAGCTGGCCCACATGACGTCGTCGGTCTCCCCGGGCAGCAGCACGATGTCCTTCAGGCTTACGCGGCGGCGGAGACAGTAGTGGTCATAGAACATATTCCGATCGGAGTCCGTGTCCAGATACTCAAATTCCTCCGGGTCTGCCCGGATACCCGTCTCCTCAAACAGCTCCCGGGCTACGGCCTGCCGACTGGTTTCTCCCGCCTTCACCGCGCCGCCGGAATTCTCCCAGGTGCCGGCGAAGCTCTTGCCCTTGGCCCGGCGGGTCAGCAGCAGATGCCCCGCGCCGTCGTAGACCCAGACGCAGACCACCACGCCGTATTCGCCGGGCTTCCACTGGCTTCCCCGGCGGTGCACCCTGCCGGTGAGATTGCGGTTTTCATCGTAGATGTCATTCCATTCCACCAGCTGCGCTTCCCCTCGTTGTTGTTTCTATCAGCATAACACAGGCAATCGGAAAAGGCAACCGGATTTGCGGCTTTTTCTGAAAAAGACGATGGCTGGGAAAATGATTGTTGACTTTTTCCAAAACTGCATATACTATAGTGACGCATAGAGGATTTGTGTAACGGTAGCACACCGGACTCTGACTCCGTTTGCGGGGGTTCGAATCCCACTCTCTCCGCCACAGAAAAGCGCTTAGTTTTCAAAAAACTAGGCGCTTTTCCTGTTTTAGTGTGAATATTTTGTGAATTTTCAGTTTATTTGTTCATTAACTTTTATATGCGTTAAAACGTTTTTGCTAACGAAAAAGCAAAATTGCTAACGGAATTGCTAATGAAAATCCCCTCCCGGTCTCCCAGGAGGGGCTATTTCATTCTTCCAGCAGCCCGCTTTCCTCGCGGTCATCCTCATATGTCCGTATGATCGCATCCGCCGTGGCCCCGTCCTCAATCGGCGCAGTCACCGACTTTTCTGCCACAA